>JBKPCT010000247.1:0-6499 GCA_046727515.1 Actinomycetota bacterium
GCTCCACGTCGGGCCGCGGTCGGCGGGCGCGCTGCCCGGGCCCGCGGCGTACGGGCGAGGCGGAGACGAGGCCACGACCACGGACGCCAACCTCGCGCTCGGCCGCATCAACCCCGAGTGGTTCTGCGGCGGCGAGCTCGAGGCCGACATGGACGCCGTCGGCCGGACGCTCGAGGCGATCGCGGCCAGGCTCGACGTCGACCCGTCCGAGGCGGCCCGAGGCATCGTGCGCATCGCGAACAACAACATGATCAACGCGCTGAAGCTCGTGTCGGTCAACCGCGGTTACGACCCGCGCGACTTCACCCTCGTCGCCTTCGGCGGCGGCGGCGGCATGCACGCGGTCGCGCTCGCGGCGGAGCTCGGCATCCGGCGAGTGGCGATCCCGCGCGCGGCCGACGTCTTCTCCGCGTGGGGGATGCTGATGAGCGATCTCCGCCGCGACTACTTCGTCACGCGTTTGACGGCGCTGAACGCGGCGAACGCGCAGCGACTCGGCGAGCTGCTCGGCGAGATGACGCAGACGGCGCTCGGGCAGTTCGCGCGCGAGGGGATCGGAGCGGGACGGGTGCGCTTCCTCCGCTTCGGCAACCTGCGCTACGAGAATCAGGAGCACTCGGTCGAGGTGCCGCTGCCCGACGGCCCGATCGACGAGGCGGCGGTCGCCGAGATCGCGGACACCTTCCACAACTCCTACGAGCGCGAGTACACGTATCGCCTCGACGCTCCGATCGAGTTCGTCGGCGCGCATGTCGTCGCGATCGCCGAGGTCGGCAAGCTCGCGCCGGCCCCGAAGCCGGTGACGGGAAGGAAGCTCGGGGACGCGCTGAAGGGCCGCCGGCTCGTCGACTACGCCACGGAGGGAGTTCACGAGGCCGACATCTACGAGGGCGAGCTGCTCGAGCCGGGCCTGAGCTTCGAGGGACCTGCCGTCGTCGAGACGAGGGGAAGCACCGTCGTCGTGCACGCCGGCAACGACGTTCACGTCGACGATTACGGCAACCTGATCATCACGGTCGACCTCGACGGCGCGAACGGAAGCGCATGACCGCGACACGGGCGGAGCCCACGACAGACCCGATCACCCTGGAGATCATCCAGAGCTCGCTGCAGGCGATCAGCGACGAGATGTTTGCCGCGTTCCGAAAGACGGCGATGAGCGCGATCATCTACGAGGTGCTGGACATGGGCACCGGGATTACCGACGGCGAGGGGAACCTCGCGTCGTCGGGCGCCGGGATCCCCGCCTTCGTCGGGGTCCTCGACAAGGCCGTGCAGCGGATCATCGAGCTGAACGCCGCCGCCGGCATCCGCCCCGGGGACATCTTCGCAACGAACGATCCGTTCTACGGCGGCGTTACGCACCTGAACGACGTCGTGCTCGCGATGCCGGTGTTCGCCGGGGACGAGCTCATCGCGTGGACCGCCAACATCGCGCACTGGAACGACGTCGGCGGCATGGTGCCCGGGTCGATCTCCAACGAGGCGAAGGAGATCTTCCAGGAGGGGCTGCGCCTCCCGGCCGTGAAGCTGATCTCCGAGGGCGAGCCGATCCGCTCGGTGGCGGAGATCATGAAAGCGAACAGCCGGCTGCCCGACTTCCTGCAGGGCGACATGTGGGCGGGGATCGCAGCAGCGCGTGTGGGAGAACGGCGCATCGTCGAGCTCGTGGACAAGTACGGGCTGGACACGTTCAAGACCGCGCTCCGAATGTTCATGGACTACGGCGAGCAGGTCGCGCTGAGAGCGCTGGCCGAGCTGCCCAACGGGACCTTCACCCTGGCCGAGGAGCAGGACAGTGGTGTCGTCTACACCGTGACGTTCGAGATCCGAGACGACGAGCTCGTCGTCGATCTGCGCGACAACCCCGATCAGGATCCCGGCCCGAACAACGCCTCGCGCGACGGCACCATCGTCGCGGCGCAGATGCTCTTCATGAACATCACGGGCGCGCACGCCTCGGCGAACGCCGGGCATTTCCGGCCCCTAAAAGTGCTGACGCGCCCGGGCTCGGTGTTCGACGCGAGCCCGCCCGCCGCATTCGCGACCTACTACGAGGTGGAGATCAGGATCTACGACACGATGTGGCGCTGTCTCGCACCGCATCTCGGCGAGCGCCTCCCGGCGGGAAGCTTCGCGTCGATCTGCGGGACGTTCATCGGCGGCCCGCACCCGGACACGGGAAGGCACTTCACGATCGTCGAGCCACAGGTCGGAGGCTGGGGCGGGTCGGCCAGGCGTGACGGCAACAACGCGATCTTCAGCGGTTTCCACGGCGACACGTTCAACTGTCCCGCCGAGGTGGCTGAGGCGCGTTACGGGCTCTACGTCGAGCAGCTCAGGCTGAACGACGCACCGGGAGGCGAGGGCGAGTACCGCGGAGGAAAGGGCATCATCCTCGACTACCGAGTGCGCTCGAACGGCTGCTTCTACACGTGCGCGTACACGCGGAACAGGCACCTTCCCTGGGCACTCGAAGACGGCCGTGAAGGCTCGCCGAACCGCGCCGAGGTGATCCGCAGGAACGGGACCGTCGAGCAGCACGCCGTCGTGACGGCGCTCGAGGTGAACGAGGGCGACGTAATCCGCATCCACACCGCGAACGGCGGCGGGTTCGGCGATCCGAGACGCCGGCGGCGGGAGCTCGTGCTCGACGATCTTCGCAACGGCTTCGTCACCGAGGAGGTCGCCCGCACGGTCTACGGCGTCGAGATCTGAATTGCACGGGCCTAGGCGCTCAGTCCAGAGGCGTGGTCGTCAACGAGGGCGGTGACGGCGTAGCGGAGCTCCTCGGCGAAGTAGTCGTCGCCTGCGTCGTCGTCGTATAGCTCATCCGAATCCATTCCACCAAACGTTTCTTGGCCCCGAACAGCCCCTCCCCTCCCCCGTGCTGATCGTTCTTGGACGCAGCGCGCCAGCTCGATCCCGATGTCGATGACGAGTCGCGACTTGGCGGCGCCCGGCACGGCCACTTGCCGGAGCTGCTCGAGGCCGCTGGGCTTCACCGAGGCCAGCTCGAGCTCGCCCGCGAGCATTCGGAGCGGGCGCTCGACCTGGCTGAAGAGCAGTTCGGCTTCCACCCGCCCCAGCACCTGGCGGTCCTCGAGCTCATCGCGCTCGGGCACGGAGCCCCGTCCGCCGCCCTGGAGTGGCTCGACAGGGCCGACCGGTGAGCCGAGGCGCTCAAGTGGCGTGAGCCGAGCGTCCGCTGGTGGACCCCGGACTACGCCGAGCTGCTCCTCGAGCTCGGTCGCGTCGACGACGCCGTTCGACTCATCGATGTCTGGGAGGCGGATGCGGTACGGGTCGCTCGCGAGTGGGTGCTCCCGCACACCCAACCCGATGCCGCGGCCTCGTCGCCGCCGCACGCGGCGATGTCAACTACACGCTCGCCTTGGTCGCGCAGACGCTCACGGAGCACGACGCGGTCGGCTACCCGTTCGGCCGCGCCCGGGCGCTGCTCGCGCTCGGCATCGTCAGACGTCGCCCCCGCCAGAAGCGCCACGCCCGACAGGTGATCGAGGCGGCAATCGAGGCGTTCGAGACGATCGACGCATCTGGCTGGGCGGCGAAGGCGCGCGCCGAGCTTGGCCGGGTGAGCGGGCGCAAGCAGGCGGCAGGCCTGACCGCAGCCGAGCGGGGCGTAGCTGCCCTCGCCGCCGAGGGCAGAACGAAGCGGGAAGTCGCCGCTGCCCTGTCCCTCCTCGGCGTCCTCGCCGTCCCATCACGGCGACGCCCCGCAACCTAGGGTCGCGTGCGTCGTGGGGAGAGGAAGACCCCGGCGAGGCTCGCCGGCCGGTGGCGCAACTCGTTGAGAACCGCCGAGCCGATCAGTCGCCACAGCCCGTCTCGCGGGACCTCGCGGAACAGTTCACGTAGCCAGCGGCGATCCAGGCCGAAGTTGACGAGCCCCGCGGTGACGTCGACGAGGTCCGATTGCCGCACGAGCTCGACCTCGAGCCCCATGGCCAGGCGCGAGCGCGGCGCGTGGTGCTGCTCGCAGGCATCCATGCAGCGCTGCAACCGCTCGCGCGGCCAGCCGAAGGGCTCCAGCACCCGCGCGGCCAGGCGCGCACCTTCGGTCACGTATGGGTCGCGGCTGAACGTGAACAGACCGAGGTCGTGCAGCCAGCAGGCACACAGCAGCAGTTCGCGATCGAACGGTCGGTCGCCGGCAAGACGCTCGGCGATCGCGAACTGGCGCAGGCAGTGGCGCTCGAGCGGACTGTCTGAACCCGCCGCGGCCCGCAGCGCCTCCAGCGCGCTCCAAGCCGCCGCGCCGGCGGACAGCGCGTCGGCGTTCATGACGGAGAGCGTAACGACGACAATGTCGAGCAGCGGGACCGCGTCTCTGGAATGCTGCCGCGGACCCTCCCGCTCGAGCGGCGCGCCATCCGGCAGGTCGAGGTCGAACACGGTCGCCTTGCCCGAACTCGAGAAGCCGCAGACAAGGACGGGCCGCCCGGTCGCGGCCGCGCGCCGGCGGTAGCGGCGCATCGCTCGCAGCGCCCTCGCTCGTCGAGAGCGGCGCCGTGGCCGCTGCCACGGTCGGCCCGCCGACGCCGGTGCTGATCGCAGTACCCGTGACCGGGCAGCGCCGGTTGCCGAGGACGCTACCGTCGCGCGCGCGCCGGCTCTCCCGCAGCAGACATGGTTGTCATCAGTGCTACTCCCTGGTCCCACGTCGCCGGTGAGCGCCGGGTCCGCAACAGGCGGATTAAGCTCGGTGCGTGAACCACGAGAGCAACGATCCCGTCGCGCTCCAGGTCGATGCTTACAACGGCCGTGATCTGGAAGCTTTTCTCGGCTGCTACTCGCCGAACACGGTGATCGAGGATGCGATCGGGAACGTCGTGATGCGAGGACGCGACGCGATGCGAGCCGTATATGGCGAGCTGTTCCGCGACTCGCCGAACCTGCACGCCGAGATCGCGACGCGGATTCGTGTCAGCGACTACGTCATCGACGAGGAGGTGGTCACAGGCCGGCTGGAGTCACCCGAGCCGCTGCGTGTTGCAGCGATCTACCACGTCGCGGGTGACGTCATCGACCATGTTCGCCTGATCCGCTGAGGCTGCCGCACGTTGCGATCGCCCGCCGGCGATGACCCCAGCCTCACCGAGCAGCGCCGGGCGCCCGCGCCGACTCTCGCGGACGTGGCAGGCCGAGCAGGCGCGGTTGATGTTCGCCGGGTCGTGACCTCGTGGCGCCGACGGCGGCTGGTGGTCGAGATGGTGAAGCGCCCCATTTTGTCCTCCCGACGCAGCTCGGAGGGGCCGATGCCGAGGCTGTGAATGGGAACACCAAACGCTTGTGTTTGCCTGCTGCGGGCGGCGGCACGAGGTGGATGCCCGAGTCGCCCGCCTGGTCGAGTCCCTTGTAGTTGAACTTCCAGCAGACCTTCGTCGGCGTGACGGTAATCAGAGGGCTGTCTACGGAAGGCGCTCCTGAGACCGCTTCACCGACTAGAAATGCCCTTGGGCCAGCCGCCTGATCGGTGTACCGCCTTCGCCGTCATGCAGCGGCTCGGGATCTACGTGCCGCAACACTCGACGAGCATTACGCCATCGTCCGGTTCTGCCCGAGCGGAGCCGCGCCGTTCGTGATCGGAAGCTGAGTGCGCGGCTCAGCGCGAGAGCGTCGAGGCGGCGGACGTGCGAGTGTGAACCCCGAGCCGCTCGTAGATGTGTTCGAGGTGCTTGCCGACCGTTGCCGGCGCGACACCGAGCGAGGCGGCGATCTCGGCGTCGGTCTCGCCGAGCGCGACCCGCTCGAGGATCTCGCGCTCGCGCCGCGTGAGGCGGTCGATGCGCGTGTCGCGCTCGTCGAGGAGAAGCACGACGAGCCGTCCGGCGCGCGCGACGCGAACCGTCAGCGTGCGATCGCCTCGAGCCGCGGTCAACGGCGTCCGCGCCGACGCCATCGCGCTCCGCAGAGGCTGCGGCAGGCGTGTGCCCGAGCGGCCGAAGTACCCCTCGAGCGTCTGCCTCGAGCGGCGCGACGCAAACTCGATCACGCCCCCGGACGAGCAGAGGACGACGCCGTCCGGACCATCGCCCCGTCCGTCCTCGAGCGCCGCGAGCGCGCCCGCCGCCTCGGCCGCTTCCGTCGCGGCCGTGATCCGGCGGGCCAGGCGCGGCTGGACCAGCTCCAGCGCGAGCCGGTCGTCCTCGTCGAAGTCGCGGCGCCGGCGCGTGAAGATGAAGACCTTCGTCTGCCCGTTCGGCTCCGGCGGCAGACCGACGTCGAGCCAGTAGTTCGTGCCCTCGTCGCGGTATAGCTCCGCCCAGATCTCACGACGCCGGAACTCGCGCAGGCCGACGAAGTCCGACGTCTTCCGCGCCGACGTCCAGTCGCCCAGCCGCTCGCGGTAGCTGCACACCGGCTGCTGGTCGCGCAGGCGGAAGTATCCGTCGCAACACCCGGGGTCGGTCGAGATCCAGACGGCGCCGCTGCGCCAGCCGACCTGCAGGATCGATTGCCCACGGGCTCGATCGAG
>JBKPCT010000248.1:0-21802 GCA_046727515.1 Actinomycetota bacterium
GGTACACCACCTCCCGCCAGTGCTTGTAGTTCCAGCCGGAGCAGCCTATGCGGACAGCGCCGCTGCGATCTGCGCGCACAGCACGTCGGTTCCCGCGGCGACGACGCGTGAACGCCCCTCGACGTTGAGCGGCGCGGCGGACAAGGGCGGCTGCTCCGCCAGCGGCCGCCGCCTCGAAGCGCGCGAGGACAGCGGTTCAGTCGAGCGGCAGGAAGAGCAGGCCCGAGGTGAGCTTGGGGTAGAAGAACGTGCTCTTCTGCGGCATCGTCTTGCCCGCTTCGGCAACGGCGGCGACCTGCTCGACTGTCGGCGGCCGGAGCAGGAAGGCCGCCTCGGCCTCCCCTGAGTCGACGGCAGCACGCGCCTCGTCGGCGGACGCCGTGTACCGCACCTCCGGCGCGAACCGCGCGACGAGCTCGGTGTCGAGCTCGTCGCGCTCGCCGTAGAGGTAGCCGGTCCCCTGACGGGTGTACACCTCGGCGAGCGCGCGGTCGTCGCCGTCCGGGTGGGGCTCGAGCGGCGGCAGCGGTCTCGTCCGCGTCGCGATCCGATGGGTGGGAAAGATCGTCAGCCCCTTCTGCTCGGTCGGAACGAGCACGGCAAGCAACCACGCGCTCGCCTCGGTGCGGTCCTCCTCGTGAAACGCGAGCGCGGTTTCGTACCGGTGATGGCCGTCGGCGATCAGCAGCTCGGCGTCGCCGAGCTCGGGCGAATCGCCCTCGAGCCGCCACATCCGGCTGCGTACGCCGTCCAGGTCGACGTCCATCGTCGGCTCGCCGCTCGCTCCGGGCAGCGAGCCAGGATAGAGCAGGAGGATCGGCTCGACGTGCGTGCGCAGTGCCCGCAGCAGCCGCAGGCGCCCCTCCTTCGGCCCCGCGTGCGTGCGCTCGTGGGGCCGGATCGCCCCGGTCTCGTACGGCTCGCCGCGGAGCGCGCAGACGAGGCCGTCCCGGCGGCGCGGGACCTTGTCCGGGCCGACGTACTCCTGCGAGAGCCACCAGAGCGCAGGCACGTCGTCGCGGACGAGCACACCTTCGTCCTGCCACTCGCCGAGCAGGTCGGCGGCCCTCGTCTCGTCGTCGGGCAGGGTCAGGTTGACGACGTTGTACGGACTGCGGGTCAGGAAGCGCTCGCGGTCCTCGGCCGAGATCACGTCGTACGGCGGGGCGACGAGCGAGTCGAGCGGCCCCGCCCGGCGCTCGTCGTAGCGCAGCGCCCGAAACGGCTTGACCTCGGCCACGCCGGGACCCTAGCAATCCGCTTTCGGGCCTAGACTCCGGCTGTGGCCTCGATCGCCGAGCTGGCGCAGGACCGGGTCGTCGAGGGCGTCTACGCCGTCTCTCGCAAGCGCCGGCTGCGCACGAAGAGCGGCTCGTCGTACCTCGCGCTCGAGCTGGTCGACCCGAGTGGGCGGATCGAGGGACGGGTCTGGAACGACGTCGACCTGCTCGACCGCCGGTTCGCCGAGGGCGACGCGGTGCGCGTGCTCGGCCGTGTCGAGCGCTACCACGACCGCCTCCAGCTCGACGTGCGGTCGATCGAGGCGGCGCCCGAGGCCGACCCTGCCGGCTTCGCGCCGGCGATGCGCCGGGACCCGGACGAGCTCGACGGGTTCCTCGAGTTCCTCGCCGAGGAGATCTCCCATCCCGGGTTGAAGACCGCGGTCGGAAGCTTCGTCGGCGACCCTCAGATCCGCCGTCTGCTGCGCGCTCTGCCGGCCGCGCCGGACGGCCATCACGACTACGCGGGCGGGCTGCTCGAGCACACCGTCGGGGTCGCGACGATCTGCCGCGAGCTGTGCCAGCTCCACCCGCGGCTGCGCAGCGACCTGCTCCTAGCCGGCGCGCTGCTACACGACGTTGGCCGCACCGCGGAGCTCGGCCCCGGCCCCGGTTTCCGCCAGACAGCGGAGGGACGGCTGCTCGGCCACGTCCTCCTCGGGCTCCGGCTGATCGAGCAGCATGCCGAGGCGCTCGACGCGGTCGCGCGGGCGGAGCTGCTCCACGCGGTCGCCTCGCATCACGACGCCCGTGCTGCTAGGACGGCCGAGGCCGCCGTCCTGTACCACGCGAACCAGCTCGACTCCGTCGCGGCGACGCGGCCGGTGGACGGCACCTAGCGTCCACTCGACATGGCGGCCGTGCTGCTGGCGCTCGCCGCGAGCGCGTCCTGGGGAATCTCAGACTTCCTCGGCGGGCTGAAGACGCACAGCGTGCACGTGCTCACGGTGCTCAGCGTCTCCCAACCCGCGGGCCTCATCCTACTGATCGCGGTCGTCGCTGCACGCCGGGCCGAACCGCCCGGCGGCTGGTGGGTGCTCTGGGCGGTCCTGGCGGGCCTCGGTGGCGCGATCGGAATCGGCGCCCTCTACCGCGGGCTCGCGGTCGGCTCGATGGGCATCGTCGCGCCGATCACCTCCACCTCCCCGCTGATCCCGCTCACGGTCGGCCTTGCGCGCGGCGAGCGGCCGAGCACCCTCCAGCTCCTCGGGATCGGGGTCGCGCTCGTCGGGGTCGCCTGCGCAGGCTGGGAGCCGGGCGAGGCGGGAGCACCCGGCCGGGCGGCGACGGGCGCGGGCCTCGCGGTGACAGCGGCGGTGTTCTTCGGCAGCTCGCAGGTCGGCCTCGAGGCGGCGAGCAACGAAGATCCGTACTGGGCGACGCTCGTCCTCCGAATCGCCCCGTGCGCGGCCTTCCTCGCGCTGGTGCTGTGGCGCGGGTCCCCCGGACCGCGCCGCAGCGTCTGGCCGACGCTCGCGCTGATCGGCGTCCTCGATACGGTCGCGACGATCTTCTTCGCCGTTGCGACCACCAAAGGGCTCTTCAGCGTTGTCGCGGTGCTCGCCTCGCTCTATCCGGTGGTGGTCGCGATCCTGGCGAGGCTACTGCTCGGCGAGCGACTGACGAGGGTGCAGCGCGGCGGCGCGCTAGCCGCGGTCGGCGGTGCAGCCGCGATCTCGGCGGGGTGAATCGGCACACACTCGGCACAGGTTCGGCCGCAGGGGTCAGACCCTTTACATCTTGCGTCAGACGTTGAAGCGGATGTTGAGCACGTCGCCGTCCTGGACGACGTACTCCTTGCCTTCGAGACGCTGCAGGCCGCGTTTCGCGACCTCGGCGCGCGAGCCGGACTCGACGAGGTCGAGCCAGTCGATCACCTCGCAGCGGATGAAGCCGCGCGCGATGTCCGTGTGGATCGACTCCGCCGCGTCGAGGGCGGTCTGCCCGCGGCGCAGTGTCCAGGCACGCGCCTCGGTCTCGCCGGCGGTGAAGAACGCGATCAGGTCGAGGGCGTCCTTCAGTCGCAGGACGACCTCGTCGAGCGCCGAGCGTGCGCCCTCGCGAAACGCGGCCGCTTCCTCCTCGTCGAGCTGCGCCAGCTCCTCCTCGAGCTCGAGATCGATGCCCAGAAACGGCGAGGGGTCATCGTCCGGCGCCGGCCCTGTTGCGTTCAGCACCACGACGAGCGGCTTCGTCGTCAGCGGCTCGAGCTCGGGCGGAACGGGTCGCGACCACTCGGCGACCGTCCCGCCGGCCTCCACGTGACGGAGGAGCTCCTCGAGCTCCGCGGCCTCCTGTCGGAGCTTCGGGTCGCCTGACTTCGCCTGCGACCGGACACGCTCGAGGCGCTTCTCGACATGGTCGCGGTCGGCGACGAGCAGCTCCAGCTGCAGGTTCTCGAGGTCGCCCTGCTCGCGCACGACCGCCAACAGCGCGTCCGAGCGGCGCAGGTTGCCGAGCAGCGCCGGCCCCGTCCCCGGCACGTCCACCACCCGGATCGCCGCCGGCGTGATCTTCGCCGAGGACTCGACCAGGGCGATTCGGTCGAGGCGGTCGTCGGCGATCGGGGCCATCCCGACGTGTTCCTTGCGCTCGTGCTCGGACGCGCCCGCACGCGTCAACGCGTTGAAGAGCGCGGTCTTACCCGAGCCGGGCAGGCCGACGATCCCGACGTCCAGCCCCACGCCGATGAAGCTACCCCACGGTCGGCGGCAAGGCCCGCCGACGTGGAAGGAGCCGCACAGAGGTGGGCTAGCTGGTGACGTGCTTCTGCAGCGAGGAGAGCGCGCGGTGCTGGAGCGACTTGATGGCGCCTTCGGACTTGCCGAGTACCGTCGCGGCCTCGAGGTTCGAGAAGTCGAACACGAACTTGAGGATCAGCACCTGCCGCTGCTCGTCGGAGAGCTGCTCGATCAGGTCGAACATGTTCTCGTTCGAGAGAACCTTGAGCGCCTCCTCCTCGGCCGAGGACTCGACCTGCGCCGGCTCCGGCACCTCCTCCTCCGGCTGCCAACGCCGCCGGGCGCGGAAGTGGTCCATTGCAAGGTTGTGCGCTATCCGGAAGAGCCAGGCGGAGAACGGCGCCGTGCCCCACCTGAACTTGCCGATCGACTCGAGCATTTTCAGGAACGTCTGCGTCGTCAGGTCCTCGGCGTCGTGCCGGTTCCCGACCGTCATGTGCAGGTAGCTGTAGATCCGGTCGAAGTGCTCGAGGTAGAGCTCCTCGAGCGCGTCGCGGTCGCCCTGCTGGGCGCGCGCGACGAGCTGCTCGATGCCTTGTCGCTCGACCGCAGCCCTTCCCATCATCTCCGGGGGATGCCCGCCGGCACGACTCGCGTAACTAGGCCCCGAACCCCACGCGCGCTTCGCGCGCGAACCGCTTGACGTACACGATCCGGCTCAGAACGAGGATGTAGCGGCCGTCCTCGACCTCGAGCGGGAGCGAGCCGTCCTCCTTGCTCGCGAGCGCCTGCTCCAGCCGGTCGGCTGCCTCCACCGAGACGAGCGCAGCCATGACCTGACCGCTGTCGAAGCCGACCTCGATGCGGACGCGGTCAGCCACCGACTCCCGCTGTTGTAAGGAGGGGGCCCGCAGGGGGACGATGGGTTCCCCCCCGTTGGACGAGCTCCGAGAGGACGCCGTGAACGGACTCGGGGTGCACGAAGGCGACCTGCGTGCCGAAGAGGCCACGGCGCGGCGCGTCGTCGATCAGGCGCGCTCCCTCGTCCCGAAGACGCGCTAGCTCGGCAGGAAGGTCCTCGACCTCGTACGCGAGATGGTGCATCCCGGGGCCGCGCTTCGCCAGGAAACGCCCGACGGGCGTGTCGGGGCCGAGCGCCGCAAGCAGCTCGACGTGTCCGGTGCCGACCCGCAGCGAGGCGGCCTCGACGCCCTGCTCGTCCTGCGTCTCGCGCCCGGCGAGCTCGGCCCCGAGCAGGTGCTCGTAGCTCGAGATCGCCTGGTCGAGGTCCTCGACCGCGACGCCGACGTGGTGGACGCCCCTCACCGGCGCAAATCTATCTACGGCGAGGCGCGCACCGCGCCGACCGTCTCCGCGGCCTGCAGGTCTACAGGCTGGCCAGGACCTCGTCGACCGTCGTGAACTCGACGCCGCTCTCTCGCCAAGCGGCCGTGCACGCGGCCACGCGCTCGTCGTCCAGGCCGCGCGCTGCGTCCTCGACGAACCGCACGCGCAGCTCGCGCTCGAGCAGCCCGCGGATCGCCGCGTCGTTGCACACGTCGGTCGCGACGCCGAAGAGGATCACCTCGTCGGGTCCGAGCCGCGCGAGCAGCCGGTCCGTGTTCGGGTTCGTGAAGACGTCGAAGTGCTTCTTCAGGATCAGGAACTCACGCCCCTCGAGGTAGCGCTCGGGAAAGGCACCGAGGCCGATCGGCACAGGGTCCTCCTGCTCGGTCTCGTCGATCTTCCGCGCACCGCGCGTTCCGCGCAGGCAGTGCGGCGGATACGTCGTCCCGAAGTCCGGCTCGTCCGAGATCTCGTCGTCTGTGAGCTCGTGGTCGTCGGCGGAGGCGACGTGGACGAGCCCCTCCTCCCGCGCGCCGCTGACGAGCCTCGCCATCGCGGGAATCGTCTGCTCGGCACCGGCGACGTACAGCTTCCCGTCCGGGAGCATGAAGTCGACCTGGGTGTCGACGTCCCAGAGGATCTTCACGACGACCGCACCTGGAACGGCATTGCTACTCGACGAGCTCGAGACGGGCATTCGGGTGAAAGCGCCGGCCCACCTTCGCCGAAGGGCGGCCGTCGGTGAGCACGATGTCACCCGTGAAGTCGTTCGACCCGCGGATCAGGGACGAGCCGACGCCGTAGGCGTCGACGGGGACGCCCGCCTGTTCGAACGCTCCGATCCGCTCGACCGTGAAGCCGCCCGACGCGACGATCTTGACGCGCTCGAAGCCGTCCCGGTCGAGCGCGTCGCGCACATTGCGCACGAGCCGCTCGTTGACTCCGCGCGGATCGAAGTCGCCGAGCTCGTTCCAGAGCGAGCGGTCGACGAGCTGGCCCGAGGTGTCGAGGCGCACGCCCCAGAGCCGGTCGCCGAGCGCCCGCGCGACCTCCAGCGCCGTGCGCACCGAGTCGTTCTCGAAGTCGACGAGCACGACGATGTTGAAGTCCTGCGGCGCCCACTCGGCGAACTTGGTCGCGGCCAGCACGGTGTTGCCGCCGTAGGCGGCGATCAGCGCGTGCGGCACGGTACCGATCCCGCGACCGCCCCACCAGGAGGACTGCGCGTCGGTGGTGACGCCGATCTCGGAGCCGACCAGCGCGCCGGCGACGTAGGCCGCGTAACCGTCCCCGGTCTGGACACGATGGTGGTCGTGGCGCGCCGCCATGAAGATGATCGGCTTCCCGCGTGCGGCTTCCAGCACCCGGGTCACGTTCGTCGAGATCAGCGTCCGCCGTGCGAGCACGCCGAGGTAGACCGTCTCAAGGTGCGCGAACAGCGTGTAGTCGCCCTCGATCGTCATCACCGTCTCCCACGGCTCGATCAGGTCGCCGTCGTAGAGCGCGTGGACGGTGAGCCCGTCCCAGTCGTCCGAGCAGAGCTTCAGGACAGCGATCGCCTCGTCCATCCCGCCGAGCACTGCGTGGTGCTTCTGGAACACCTGCATGACGACCCGCGGATGCCGCTCGTCGGCGGCCAGCGCCGCGCGCGTGTGGTTGAAGTACGCGTCGGTGTAGTAGCCCTCCCGCATCTTCTCGACCGGGAGGTCGAAGATCTCGGGCGGGAGGCGCCTACGCTCGGTCCGGGTCGTGAGCGCCATGCTGCTCCTCGAGCTCCAGGCAGGCCCGCAGCGCGGCCTCGGCGACCTCGAGCTGCGCCGCGTCCGGCTCCGCCGTGGCGAGCCGGTGCTGGAGCTCGTGGCCGGGTCGCGCAAGCACCCTCGCGACCGGGTGATCCGGGTGACGCACCATCCAGGCGAAGAGCTCCGTCGCCGCGGCGACCGCGCCCACCGTTGCCCCCACTCGCGCGACGCCGCGGAACGCCGCCGGCGCCTTCGAGGCGACCGTCGCCCCCACTGCGGAGGTCAGCAGCAGCGGCCCGACCAGGTGCGACCCGCACCGCTCGTGCTCCTTCCCGCGCGGCTCGCCGTGCTCGTAGCTGCCGATCGCGATGTGCTCGGCCCCGTGGTAGGCGGCGAGGTCCGAGCCGCGCAGGGCCATCGTCGCCGGCGCGAGTGAGAGGGCGCCGGCGATCAGCTCCTTCGCGAGCGGCCCGAGTCGGTTCGAGTCGCGCAGTATCCGCACGGCGATCCCGCTCGCGAACATCGCCGCGACCACGGCCGGTCGCTCGAACGGCAGGCGCGCCTCGGGCAGCGCGCGGCGGATCCGCGGGATCAGGAGCAGCGCGTCGGCGAGACGCGCCGGCCCCCGCAGCAGCGGATTCGTCACCTTCGCGCCGCGCAGACGCTTGCGCCCAGAGGCGAGCTTCAGCTCGCCATCCGGCGTGCGCACCGCGAGCGCCCACGCCGTCGGCCCGTGGACGAGGACGCCGTTCTGTAGCGCCATCCCGCCCAGGCGGATCTTCTCGTCGGCCATAGGAAGAGCCTAGCTGCCGACCGACAGTGCGACGGAGCGGAGGAACTCGACGCCCAGGCCCACGTCCGCGACCGGGATTCGCTCGTCCGCGGAGTGAATCAGCCGGGCCGCGAGCTCGGCGCTCATCGTCCGCATCGGGAAGAAGCCGTACGCGACCGTGCCGAACGCCGCGCGCAACCAGTGCGAGTCCGTGAACCCGGCGACGCAGATCGGGACGAGCCGCGCCCCCGGCTCGAGCTGCGCCACGAACCGCTCCACCGCCGACCAGAGCTCCGTGTCGAGCGCAGAGCGCGTCCCACCCCGGCCGTCGCACCACTCGAGGTCGTAGCTGTCCGAGCCGAGCCAGTCTCGCAGCAGCGCTTCCGCCTCTCCCTCCGTCTGCCCGGGAAGCAGGCGGCAGTCGACCGTCACCTCGCAACGGCCGGGAATGACGTTCCGCTTCGTCGAGGCCTCGATCATCGTCGGCGAGACGGTGATCGCAAGCAGAGGCTCGACCATCTCCGCCGCCGCCGGATCGACCTCGCGGGCAACCGCGAGCGCGTCACCTGGGGACGGGACCCGATCGACGAGCGCCGCGAGAAACGCCTCCGTCTCGGGGATGAGCCGCGGCTCCGGCGCGAACTCCCCGAGCCGCGTGATCAGGCGTGATGCCCTGACGAGCGCATTGTCCGCGATCCCGGGCATCGAGCCGTGGCCGCTACGGCCGCGCACGTCGAGTACGAACGGGGAGCTTCGCTTCTCTGCCGAGGCGCACAGGTAGAGCACGCGGCCGCCGATCTCGACCCGATCGCCGCCGCCCTCGTTGATCGCGTAGTCACAGCAAACGGCGTCGGGGTGCGCGCCACAGAGCCACTCGAGCCCGTACGTGATGCCCTCGCCCATCTCCTCGTCGGCGGTCGCTGCAAAGACCAGGTCGCCCGTGGGCGTGAAGGCCTCACGCGCGAGCGAGGCGATCGCGACCGCGTTGGCCGCGACCTGACTCTTCATGTCGAGCGCGCCGCGGCCCCAGACCTCGCCGTCGCGCAGCTCCCCCGACCACGGGTCAACCGTCCACTCAGCCGGGTCGGCGAGCACGGTGTCCGTGTGCGAGAGCAGCAGCAGGGTCGGCCCGTCCCCGCGACCGTGGATCCGCGCGACGAGGTTCGCACGTGCCGGGTCGCGCGCGTACAGCTCGCACTCCACGCCGAACGGCTCCAGGTAGTCGCGGAGGAGCTCAGCGGCGCGCGTCTCGTTCCCGGGCGGGTTGACCGTGTTCAGGCGGATCAGCTCCTGGAGGAGCTGCACGGCTTCCTCGCCGAGGCTCATCGGCGGGCTCCGAGTACACGGCCGTATTCGCGGCGCAGGCGACCCTCGCCGAGGACCGGGATGTACTCATCGCGGACGTCTTCGAGCGCCGCCGCGTCGAGCGTTTCCAGCCAGGCCTTCAGGGGCGGGACCGAGGCCGCCAGCACCTCCCAGAGCTCCTCCGCCGAGGACGCTTCGATCGCCCACTCGCCCCGGTCGAAACGGAGCTCGAACTCGGGCAGCAGCGCACGGAAGTGTCCCTCTTTCGACCACTCGTTCGCGGTCGCCCCTTCGTAGTCGGGCCTGAGCCGACGGTTCAGCCGGAACCAGTCGTCCTCCGGCCAGGCGGTGATCCCGAGCCGCCCGCCGTGCCGGCAGACCCGCGTCAGCTCGGAGGCGGCCCGCGCGTGGTCGGGCGCGAAGATGACGCCGAACGCGGAGGCAACGACGTCGAAGCTCTGCTCCTCGTAGGGCAGCTCCTGCGCGTCGCCCTCGTCGAAGCGGACCGGCAGCCCCTCGGCCTCGGCGGCCGTGCGCGCCTTCGCCAGCTGGTCCGCCGAGATGTCGAGGCCCGTCACCTCGGCGGCCGCCCGCGCCGCCGCCAGCGCGACCCCGCCGGTGCCGGTCGCGATGTCGAGAAACCGCTCTCCGGCCTTCGGCTCCAGCGCCTCGACAAGCGCTGCGTGGATCGGCGCAAAGCTCTCCGCGATCCGCTCGTACGTCGCGCCGCTCCAGGCAGAAGCGGCGTCCGGGGCCATGCTCAGTCGCTCTCCCTCGCCCGGTTGGTGAGCTCAGTGCGCGCCTTCCACAGCTCGGGATAGAGCTTGCGGTCGACGAGCTTGCCGAGCAGCTCGACCGGCGTGCCCTGCGTCCCGACGACCTCACCGCCGATGCTTCGCTCGACCACCATGTAGTGGCGCACCCGCCACGTCGTCGCCCGCTCGTCGAGCTCAGTCAGCGCCTCGGCGAGCTGGTAGAGCTCCTCGCGCTCCCGGCCCTGCACGTACACGTCCGCCACAGACAGCCCTTCGGCCCGGCGCAGGGCGTGGAAGGCCTCGCCGAGCTCGGGAGCCGCGCGCCGGGTCCGGTTCCACCCGGGCGAGTCGAACCCGCTGCCGTGGCCGAGCACGGGACGGATGTCGGAGGTGTACTCCCACGGCGACATCAGCTCGAGCATGTCGAGCGACTGGGTGACGATCCGGAAGCAGAGGACGCTGCGACGGAGCAGACGGAGCGCCGGCGGGATCTCGCCGCGCCTCAGGTGGTCGGTCGCGAGCTCGATCTCCTCGGCGGCGAGCTTCAGCCAGAGCTCCGACGACTGGTGGACGGTCTGGAAGAGGAGCTCGTCGTGGTGAGCCCGCTCTTCGGGTGTCTTCTGGAGGGCGAGCAGCTCGTCCGTGCGCAGGTACCGCTCGTAGTCGCTCGCGCCCGCCCCCGGGAGTATGGGCGCGAACTCGTCCGCGAGGCCGGTCTGCTCCTGTCTCGACACGCGCTGAGCATACTTCGCGCCATGAGGTCGCTCGTCTCCGACTCGCTCCCTCGAGAGGGCCGATGAGCGACCTGTTCGCCGATGCCGCGGCGCAGCGTCTGCCGGACAATGCCCCGCTCGCGCTTCGCCTACGGCCGCGCACGCTCCACGAGTTCGTCGGCCAGGAGCACATGCTCGGCGAGGGCTCCGCGCTCCGCCGGGCGATCGACGAGGACCGGATGAGGTCGGCGATCCTCTTCGGCCCGCCCGGATCCGGCAAGACCACGCTCGCGCGAATCGTCGCCGCGAGGACCGGCGCCGCGTTCGAGGAGCTGTCGGCGGTCTCGGCATCCGTCGCCGACGTCCGCGCCGTGATCGCCCGCGCCCGCGAGCGCCTCGGAGCGCAGGGCCAGCGCACGATCCTCTTCCTGGACGAGATCCACCGCTTCAACAAGGCGCAGCAGGATGCGCTGCTGCCGGTGGTCGAGGAGGGGCTCGTCACGCTGATCGGTGCGACGACCGAGAATCCGTACTTCGAGGTCAACTCCCCCCTCCTCAGCCGCGTTCAGCTCTTCGAGCTGCTGCCGCTGACAGCCGAAGAGATCGGGACCGTGATCAGGCGAGGCGAAGCGACGCTCGGGATCGAGCTCTCGCCGGAAGTCCGCTCGTTGATGGTCAGGCGCGCCGGCGGCGACGCCCGCAGCGCGCTGACGATTCTCGAGGTCGCGGCGCAGACCGCCGGAGCCGACCCGGTCACCGAGTCCCAGGTCGAGGACGCTGCCCGCAAGCGCCCGCTCCTGTACGACAAGGGCGGCGACGCGCACTACGACTTCATCTCGGCGTTCATCAAGTCGATGCGCGGCTCCGACCCGGATGCGGCGGTCTACTACCTCGCCGCAATGCTCGAGGGCGGCGAGGATCCCCGGTTCATCGCCCGCCGCATGGTCGTGCTCGCCTCCGAGGACATCGGCAACGCCGATCCGCGGGCGCTGCTCGTGGCAACGGCCGCCGCCCACGCCGTCGAGTACGTGGGCCTGCCCGAGGCACGGCTCAACCTCTCGCAGGCGGCGATCTACCTCGCGCTCGCGCCGAAGTCGAACGCGAGCTACGTGGCGTTGAAGGAGGCGACGCGAGACGTCCGCGAGGGGGGCCACGCACGGCCGCCGAAGGAGCTCCGCGACGCGAGCTACCCGGGCGCGAGGAAGCTCGGCCACGGCACCGGGTACGTCTACCCGCACGACGATCCCGCCGGTTTCGAGGTCGACCACCTCCCCGACGGGCTGAGGGGCAAGAAGTACTACCGCCCGTGAGAGACGAAGCCGAGTACAAAGGCGAAAGCGGAGCTTTCGGCCTTGGTGCGAGGCGATGTCGTGACGCCGAAAGGCGTCAGCCTGCCGCTCGTCTACGGCTCCCTCCCCTTGCTCATCAGGCGACTGCCCCATGAGCCTGAACGTCTACGAGTGGGGCGAGCCCGGCGGGACGCCCCTTGTCTGCCTGCACGGGGTGACCTCGTACGGCGGCCGCTTCGACTGGCTCGCCGACTCGGGCAGGCACGTGCTCGCGCCGGACCTGCTCGGCCACGGACAGTCGACCTGGGAGCCGCCGTGGGGCGTCGACGCGCACCTCGGAGCGATCCTCGCGTCCGTGCCCGACGGCCCGGCCGTCTGGGTGGGTCACAGCTTCGGCGGCCGGCTCGTCGCCGAGCTCGCCGCGCGCGACCCGCAGCGGGTCCTGCGGGCCGTCCTCCTCGATCCGGCCCTGCAAGTCCTGCCGCACGTCGCCCTCGACCTCGCCGAGCTCGAGCGCAGCGATGTCTCCTACGCGACGGTGGAAGAGGCCGTACAGGCGCGCTACGACTCGGGCCGCGTGCTGCTGGCCCCCTTCGACCGCGTGGTCGCCTCGGACGCGGGCCACATGGAAGCCGGCCCCGACGGGCGGCTGCGGTACCGCTACTGCAAGAGCACCGTGATCACGGCGTGGAGCATCATGGCGAGCCCGCGGCCGCCGCCGGCGTCGGTGCCGACCATGATCGTCCTCGGCGCCGACTCCTGGCTCATGCTCGACGAGCACGTCGAGGCCTATCAGGCGGCGCTCGGCGACCTGGTCGAGGTCGTCACTGTCCCCGGCGGGCACTCGGTCTACTGGGACGCGCTCGACGAGACGAGCGACGCACTCGCGTCCTTCCTCGGCTAGAGGATCCTCGCGCCGAGCGCGCTCGCGACGAGCTCGACGGCGAGCTTTCCGGTCTCGTTCTCCCGATCGAGGATCGGGTTGACCTCGACGACCTCGAGCGACTCGATGCGCCCAGACTCGGCGACGAGCTCCATCGCCAGGTGCGCCTCCCGGTACGAGAGACCACCCCGCACCGGCGTCCCGACCCCCGGCGCCACCTCCGGATCGAGCGCGTCCATGTCGAGGCTGACGTGGACGAAGCCGGGCCCCGCGATCCGATCGAGCGACGCGCGAATCGCGTGCTCGATCCCGAGCCGGTCGACGTCGCTCATCGTGAAGACGCTCGCGTTCAGTTCGCGCAGTAGCCGACGCTCGCCCTCGTCGAGCGAGCGGACGCCGACGAGCGCAACCCGGCTCGGGTCGACGGAGGGGATCGGCCAGTCCGCGTCCTCGAACATCGGTCCGCCGAGGCCCATCGCGGCGGCGAGCACCATCCCGTGCACGTTGCCGGACGGGCTCGACTCCGGCCGGTTCAGATCGCCGTGGGCGTCGACCCACAGCACGCCTCCCGGGCCGACGACGCGCGCGAGGCCGCCCAGCGTCCCGATCGCGACCGAGTGGTCGCCGCCGAGTACGAGCGGTAACCGTCCGCCCTCGTACGCGTCGGCGACGAGGTCGGCGACCCGCTCACAGCTGAGCAGGATCTCGCGCAGGTATCGAACCCGTTCGTCGCCGACGGCCGCGGCCTCCGCGACCGCGGTCTGGACGTTGCCGAGATCGACGCACGCCCGCCCGAGCTCCTCGATCCGCTGCTCCAGGCCCGCGTACCGGATCGCCGACGGGCCCATGTCGACGCCGCGGCGGCCGGCGCCCAGATCGAGCGCTGCGCCGATCACCGCGACCGGTTGCAGGGTTTCCTCGGTCGCCACGAGGGGCAAACCGTATCCGCGAGCGGCCTGGAGGTGGTGGAGCGAGTTTGCAGGACAACGGGACGATCCGTGTACTGCTCGCAGACGACGACGAAGGCTACGCCTCCTCGCTCGGTCACCTGATCGACGAGCAGCCCGAGCTGACTGTGGTCGGCATCGCCCACGACGGTCTCCAGACGGTACGACTCGCCCACGAGCTCGATCCCGATGCGGTCGTGATCGACCTGCACATGCCGCGCCTAGACGGCGTGTCGGCGATCGGCCGGCTGCGCGACGGCCACCCGCACCTCTGCCTGATCGCCGTCACCGGCGACCGCGAAACGGCCCTGCACCAGGCGGCGGCCGACGCGGGCGCCGACGCGGTGCTCGTCAAGGGCGAGATCATCGCGGCGCTGGTCGAACGAATCCGCCACGGGCGCTAGAACGCCTCGGTCCGACGGCTACACTGTCCGCCGCGGCGAGGTAGCTCAGTCGGTAGAGCACACGGCTGAAAACCGTGGTGTCGCCGGTTCGATTCCGGCCCTCGCCACTCAAGCGCGTTTCCGCACCGGCCGGGCTAACTGGGAACGCCAGAGCCGCCGGGGCAGGCTGCAGCACCCAACTCCGACCCCTTCAGCGTTCCTTTCGCTCGGCGTGGCTCGATGTTCTGGTTGTGGCGGAGGAAGTTGCTGGGATCCCACTTCTCCTTCAGCGCGGCGAGTCGCTCGTACTTCTCGTCGCCGTACGCGCTCCAGACGCGCGACGCGCCCTCGTCGCCGAGGAAATTCACGTAGACCCGGTCGCAGGCGAACGGCTCGAGGCCGGCGTGGAACCGGCGGGCCCACTCGACGTGGCGCTCTGGCTCGTTGTCACCCTCGGTCCAGACACTGTTGATGTTGACGTTGTGTGCGGCGTCGCGCTGGCTGAAGGCGGTTTCCTCCGCGCTGACGCGGCTCACGGCCCCGCCGAGCTGGAAGGTGATGCAGTAGGAGAGCGGCGAGGTCTGCATCGCGGTGTGCTCGACGAGGGTTTCGACGGCGCCGTCGCTCAGGGGCGGGAGTTCCGAGGATTCCCAGTAGTAGTGCCAGCCGTGCGGGACGGTGGCGTCGAACATCGATTGGAGCTCGGTGTACGGCCTGGCCTCGATCGCATCGACGAGCGGGGCACCGAACGCCCGTAGCGGTCGGAGGACGATCTCGCCCTCGCCAATCGGGCCGGCGTAGCAGACCACGACGATCGCGACCGGCCGGCCGTGCAACTCCGGGGAAAGCAGCGGCAGCGGGGGCGCGCGGCGGAGATTGAAGACCGTGGTCAGCTCGTCCGGGGCGTCGGCGATGAAGTCGCGGTAGAAGCGGAGAACCTCGGGAGCGTCATCGAGTGCGTGGAAGAGTGGGCCGGCGAGCACCAGTGGGCCCACACGATGAAGCCGGTACTCGAACGAGGTGACGATGCCGAAGTTGCCACCCCCACCGCGGATCGCCCAGAAGAGATCCGGGTGTTCCTTCGCATTTGCCGTCACGACGTCGCCTTCGGCCGTCACGAGCCGGGCGGAGAGCAGGTTGTCGACGGTGGCACCGTGCTTGCGCATCAGCCAGCCGATGCCGCCGCCGAGCGTGAGACCGGCGATGCCCGTATGCGTGACGACCCCGCCCGTGGTTGCGAGTCCGAAGGCCTGCGTCTCCCGGTCGAGCTCGCCCCAGAGGACGCCTGCCTCAGCCCGCGCAGTTCGTCGGCTCGGGTGGACCTCGATCGCCTTCAGTGGAGAGAGGTCGATCACGAGCCCGCCCTCGCAGACGGCGTGCCCGCCGACCCCGTGGCCGCCGCCGCGCACCGAGACGAGCAGGTCGCGCTCGCGCGCGAAACGGACGGCCGCGACCACGTCGGACACCCCTGCGCAGCGCAGGATCGCAGCGGGACTGCGGTCGACCGCGCCGTTCCAGACCTTGCGTGCGTCGTCGTAAGCGCGATCCCCTGGACGGATGACCTCGCCCTCGATCAGCTGCCGCAGTCGCCTGAGATCGCCTGCCATTACGGCTGAACCTGTCAGCCCCGCATCCGAGGCACAAGTCCAGATTTCGAACTTGTCGTCGAGCTCGATCTGCGCGAATCTCTGCTCGTGGGGGGATATGGGCAGTTCTGTCCCGTCGCGAGAGGCGCCGAGGTCTTCGCTGAGCGCTGGACGCCGCTCATCGTCCGCGAGCTTCTCCGTGGACCCGCTCGCTTCAACGAGCTGCGGCGCGGCCTACCGCGGATTTCCCGAAGCCTCCTCTCCGAGCGGCTGGCCGCGCTCGAGCGCGTCGGCATCGTCGAGCGAAGGTCGGCGTCCAATGGACACGGCCACGAGTACCGGCTGACCAAGGCCGGCCAAGAGCTGGACTCGGTCGTCCGTGCCCTTGGTGCGTGGGCCTACAAGTGGGTCTCCCGCGACCTGACCCCCGACAACCTCGATCCGGCCCTGCTGATGTGGGTGATCGAGCGCCGCATCCGAGTCGAGAACCTGCCGCCGCAGCGCGTCGTCGTCCACTTCAGGTTCAGGCGTCTGCCGGCGCACGCCTACTGGCTGGTGCTCGAGCGACCGCAGGTCGACCTCTGCTTCACCGACCCTGGTTTCGGGGTCGATCTCTTCGTCGATGCGGAGGTCAAGGCGCTGACGCAGGTCTACCTCGCACACCTGACGGTTGCCGCGGCTCTGCGTCGGGGCGAGATCACGCTGACGGGACCGCCGGAGTACCGACACGCGTTCGCGAGCTGGATCGGCGTCACCCCGTACGCGCGCGACCACCTGCGCTCTGAAGCTCGGACGGCGGAGCGACCGCCCCTCGTCGAGTCCAGATCTCGGACCTGACACCGGATCCTTCGGGGCCTACGGTCGAGGTCGGCACGAGGACGGCATCGCCTCGTGGCGTGAAAGGAGGAATGAGATCGAGACGGCTATGGACCCGAATGCGCGTCACCAAAGGGGGCGAAGATCCATGAAGCGAAGGAGGAACGTCCTTCAAGTCGTGCCGATCGCCGCTGTGGCGCTGGTGGTCGCTTTGCCGCGCCGAGGACGCCGTGGGTGGGGAGCGTGCGCCGCTTCATCCTAGGGAGCGTCGACCAGTTCCTGCCTGACCCGCCGCCCTCCCTGCAGAGCGACGAATGGGCCGAGGCCTTCAACCAGATCGAGGCCTACGGCGCATCGACCGGCAGCGCGCGGACGGACGAGCAGACCCGGATCGGGCAGTTCTGGTCGGCGAATGTGATCCGCCAGTACAACCGGGTCGGGCGCGACCTCACCGACGCGGGCCCGAACCTGGTCCAGGCGGCACGGCTACTGGCGATGATCAACCTTGTCGGCTCCGACGCACTGATGTCCAACCTGTATGCGAAGTACCACTACCTGTTCTGGCGGCCGGTCACTGCGATCAACGGATCGCTTGACCCCACTGCAGTCACAAACGACGGGTTCGGCCCCGTGCCGGGTTATGACGACGGCAACCCGGCCACTGTCGAGCAGCCCCGCTGGCGGCCGCTTCTGACGACGCCCAACCACCCGGAGTACCCCGCGGCGCACGGCGCGATAACCTCGGCGATGGCAGAGGTGTTCAGCACCTTCCTGGGCACGAACCAGATCGACCTCGATATCCACGGCTTCGACCCCGCCGGGCCGGCCGGGAACCTGAACGCGGTGCGGCACTTCGACATGCCCAACGAGCTCCGCCGAGAGATCATCGACGCGCGACTGTGGGCAGGGCTGCACTACCACTTCTCGGGCGTCGCCGGCGTCGTCCTCGGCCGCAACGTCGCGAAGTACGACCTCAGGCACGCCCTCCAGCCCATCGGCTAGCACTCGCCAACGACTCGGGGAGCGCGTCCACTGGAACGCTCCCCGAGCGGCCGCGGCGCAGTCGACCGGTCCCCGCGAGCGAGGCACTCGAGTGGCGCTAAGCGCCCACCGCATCCACCGGTACATCTTGGTTTGCGCAGTGTCTGGTTCCACCCACTCTTGCTACGAACCCGCATAGGCTGGCGAACACAGCAGGCCGGCTCTCGACCCCATCCGCGTCGTCGAAGCGGTCTGGTCCGGAAAGGAGGAGGCATGAAACGGACATGGGTTTGGGCTCTCGTTCTCGCACTCATCGGCGTGACTGTGTACGTCGGAAACGTCCTCGCGACGAACCCGAGCGGGTTGGTGAACGTCACCCTGGCGCGCGGGACTGACGTGTCAGCTGGGTCCATCCCGCTTCGAGTCGGAACGGACGTCGCCATGGCGCAGATCACGGTCGACCCCGGCGGCTCCTCCGGCTGGCACTCCCATCCGGGAGGCGCAATCATCGTGGTAAAGACGGGCACGCTCACCGTCTACCGATCGGTCGGCAGCCAATGCCAGACCACCAGTTACAGCGCAGGGCAGGCGTTCATCGAGCGACCCGGCGAAGTGGATGACGTCCTCAACACGGGCACGGTCCCGTATGTCCTTCTCGTCACCTTCCCGCGTGTGCCCCAGGGCGACTCAGCAAGAATCGACGAGCCGGACCCCGGCACGTGCCCGGCGTTCTGACGACGTGACCGAGCGCGACGTCCCCGCGAGGGGGCGCCGCGCACGCGAAAAAAGGACGTCCGGGCCGGTGCAACCGCGCCACGAACGTCCTCTTGCCTGGAAACCTTAACTCGCTCGGCGTCGCGGTCAAGCGGACTACGATTGAAAAAGCGCGCAACGTGCGCGGTTCAGCCGGGGACACGGATCGTGATCCGCTGCCCGGCACGGGCCAAGAGCATCTCGGCCGCGTTCCCGTGCGTGAGCGCGACGGTGATGTTCTCGTAGGAGTCCTCGTACAAGATGATGTCGCCCGCGCGCACGTCCGAGAACGCGCGGGCGGCCGTCGCGTAGTAGCGGTCGACACCAAGGTCGAGCTCGACCCGGCGGCCGGGGAGAATCCCTGCGCTCTCGACGTCGGCCCGCGAGAGGTTCAGCTGAACGTTCCCGAACCGATCGACATAGAGGACGGTCGCGCGGATCATCGCCTCGCCGACCTCCGGCTCGGGCAGCTCGAGCCGGACGAGTGAAGCGGGCTCGACCTTCGGGCCGAGCTCTGCCGGATCGACGCCGGAGGCGAGATGCGCGGCGGCGGGAGCGAAGACGTCGCGGCCGTGGAAGGTGCGCGAGACCGGCCGGAGCATGTAGCCGGCGTTCGCCAGCTGCCACGCCGCCGACACGCCGCCCAGTTTCTCGGCCGCGGGGACGAGCAGACCGTTGTCGGGTCCGACGTAGAAGCGACCCACGGCGTCCCGGAGCGCAAGCCCGCGCCGGGTCCCACCGACGCCGGGATCGACGACCGCGAGGTGGACACCCTCGGGCATATACGGCAGCGTGTTCGCGAGCACGAGCGCACCCTGGAGCACGGCCTGGGGCTCGATCCCGTGCGTGATGTCGACGATCTGGGCATCGGGCGCGATCCGCTTGATCACACCGTGGCACGTGCCGACGAAGTCGTCCTGCAACCCGAAGTCGGACAGGAACGTGACGAACACGTCGGGAGGCTACCCCGCCACGCCAACCGCGGATACGAGCGCCTCGACGCTCGGCGCCGCCGCCTCCGCCAGAACGTCAAGCCCCGCTTCCTTGGCAGCTGCGGTCGTCTGGGGTCCGATCGAGACCACCGGCAGCGTCGGAGAGACAAGGGCCAACGCGCGCGCCGCCGACGGAGACGCGACGACGGCCAGATCCCCTCGCGGTGCCTCGGCCGGCGGCGCCGCGCGCGTCCGGTAGAGCGTGACGAAGTCGGCGCCGAGGTCCTCGACGAGCAGCCGGCGCGCCCCTTCTGCGCCGGCAAACAGCACCCGGCCGGCCGGCCGCGGCAGCGCGGCCAGGAGCCCCTCCTGCGTCGAGACCTTCGCGACCAGGTCGACGTCGCCCCAGGCTTCGGCCGTCGCCCGTCCGATCGCAGCCACCTTGACCGCCTGCCCGACCGCCCGCCGGCGCAGCTCGCGAGCGGCCGTGGCACTCGTCAGGACGAGCCAGTCGTAGCCGTCGAGCTCGACCGGGCCCGTCTCGATTCGCTCGATCTCGACGAGCGGACAGACGACGACCTCGTAGCCGGCGTCGCGCAAGCGCGCCGCGAGCCGCTCGTTCCGCCCGGCGGGCCGAGTCAGGACGATCGTTCGGCCGCGAGTCGTGCGAGCTCCTCTCCGAGTGCGATCGGGTCGTCGCCGGCGCGACGCTCGAGCCAGCGCCCGTTCTCGTCCGCGACCAACCCGGCGAGCTTCGACCCGTCGTGATACGCAGCCACCGGTGCGAGGCACCCCCCGCCGACGGCGGCGACACAGGCGCGCTCCGCCTCCACGCGTCGCCTCGTCTCGGCGTCGTCGGCCGCGGACACGAACTCCTCCTCGCCGGCCCGGACCTGGACCGCGAGCGCACCCTGTCCCGCCTCCGGCAGGATCTCGTCGGGCTCGAATCGATGCCCGATCTCGCCACCGAGTCCGAGGCGCTCCAGCCCGCAGGCGGCCAGCACGACCGCGTCGAGCCTGCGTTCGCCGCGCTTGCGCAGCCGCGTCTCGATGTTGCCGCGGAGCGGCTCGATCGACAGCCCGGGCTCGAGGGCGAGCAGCTGCGCGCGCCGCCGAACCGAGGCAGTGCCGATCCGCATGCCGGGCCGGAGCGCCGCCGCGCCGCAGAGCGCATCGCGCGGATCCTCCCGCTCGAGATACGCGCCGACGGCGAGGCCCGCCGTATCGGACGACGTCATGTCCTTCGCGGAGTGGACGGCGACGTCGATCCGCCCTGCGAGCAGCGCCTCCTCGAGCTCCTTGACGAACACGCCGCGCTCGCCGATCAGACCGAACGGGCTGCGCCGGTCGCGGTCGCCTGCAGTCGTGATCGGGACGAGCGCGATCTCGCGGCCGGGTCCGCGCAACCGGTCGGCTGCCAGCGACGCCTGCGTCAGCGCGAGGCGGCTGCCGCGCGAGCCGACGCGCACGAGCATCAGCGGGCTGGATCGTCGAGGCCGAAGAGGTGGCGCACGGCCTCGGCATAGCTGCCGCCGTTCGCACCGGCGGCCGCCTCCTTCAACCGCACCGTCGGGAGATGAAGCAGCTTGGCGACGATCTGCGCGGTCACCGACTCGACCGCCGCGTGCTGGTCCTCCGAGAGCCCGAGCCTGGCCCTCGCCCGCTCGAGCTCGGCGGCGCGGATCTCCTCGGCCCAGGCGCGGAGCGAGGCGATCTCCGGAACGACCTCGCGTGACGCATGCCACTCGCGGAAGCGCTCCGCCTCTGCGGCGACGATCGCCTCCGCCCGCGCGGCCTCGCGGCGGCGTCCGGCGAGCCCGGCGGCGACGACCGACTCGAGGTCATCGATGTCGTAGAGGAAGCAGCCGTCGACCTGGTGAATCTCGGGATCGAGACTGCGCGGTACGGCGAGGTCGATCAGGAACAGCGGCCGCCCCTTACGATCGCGGAGGGCCGCCTCGACGCGCCCGCGCGTCAGCGTTCGCTCGGGCGCGCCGGTTGCCGACAGCAGGACATCGACGCCGGCGAGCCGGTCGGCAGCCTGCTCTGGCGTGATCGCCTCACCGCCGAAGCGGCCTGCGAGCTCACGGGCACGCTCCGGGGTGCGGTTCGCGACGAACGCGATCGAGGCACCGCGCGCGGCAAGGCTGCGGGCGGCGAGCTCGGCAACGTGCCCGGCGCCCACGAGCAGCACCCGGCAACCGCCGAGATCGCCGAAGACCTGCTGGGCGAGCGCCGCCGCGGCCGACGAGACCGACGCCGGGCTCTCGCCGATCGCCGTCTCCGCGCGCACCTTCTTGCCCGCGTGGAGCGCCTGCCGGAAGAGCCGGTCGAGGATCGCGGCGGGGGCTCCGGCCTCGTAGGCCTCGCGGACTTGGCCGAGAATCTCGCCCTCCCCCGGCACCATCGAGTCGAGCCCCGCCGCCACGCGGAGCAGGTGCAACGCGGCTGCCTCGTCGCGGAGGCGATAGACGAGACCGCGGAGCTCCTCGTCGGGCAGCCCGCTCACGCGCGTGAGCGCGGCGAGCGCTCGTGCCTCCGCGTCCGGTCCGACCAGGTAGAGCTCTGTGCGGTTGCAGGTCGACAGGCAGACGGCCTCGCCGTCCTCGGCCAGCTCGCGCGCGAGCGCGGCCGCCT
>JBKPCT010000249.1:0-4949 GCA_046727515.1 Actinomycetota bacterium
GCGCCGTCCGCGCCTTCCTCCACTTCGTGCCGAGCTACGGCCGCGCCGCGATGTCGCTTTCACTGATGCGGCGCGACCGCGACACGCCGAACGGACTGACGGAGTTCCTCGTCGTCAAGGCGATCGAGCTGATGCGCGCCCGCGGAATCGAGGAGCTCTCGCTCAACTTCGCCGCGTTCGCCCGGCTGATCCGCGGGCCGCGCAGCGCCGCCGAGCGCACCCTCGGCCGCGGCCTCTCGCTCGCCGACCGCTTCTTCCAGATCGAGCGCCTCTACCGCTTCAACGCGAAATTCGACCCGCGCTGGGAGCCGCGCTACCTCGTCTTCGAGGGCGCGCTCGGGCTGCCGCGCGTCGGCCTCGCGGCGATGCTCGTCGAAGGGCAGCTACCGCGTCTCGGTTTGGCGCGCCCGTGAGGCGCTGGGTTCCGCCGTTCCTCGCGCTGATCGCGCTCGCGCTCGTCCCCTGGGCGATCTGGCTGGCGACAGTGCTGCCCTCGCACGAGGTCGCCGAGCACTGGGATGTCGCCTGGGCCGGTCTCGACCTGATGTTGGCCGCCGCGCTCCTTGCCACCGCCGTTTCGGCCTGGCGCCACGGGCCGTTCCTCCAGGCCTGCGCCGCCTCCGCCGGCACGCTGCTCGTCGTCGACGCCTGGTTCGACCTGCTCACCTCGAGCGGACGCGACCTGACCTACGCGATCGTCCTTGCGGCCGTCGCCGAGCTGCCGCTCGCCGCCGTCTGCCTCTGGATCGTCCTCGACCCCGACACGTGCGCTCGTCGGCTGGCGTCGTGGAGCGGGCGCGTGCACCCCTATTCCGAAAGCGTCAGCCCGAGCCAGCTCTCTGCTTCGCGGTAGAGGGTCGGGTTGTTCTCGGGCGTGTAGTAGGCGAGGATCGCCACCGCCTGCGACAGCGCCCAGCCGCGCGCCCGCTCCCAGGTCGCGTCGTCGACCGGCAGCGCTTGGCGGAACGCATCCCGGGCGGCGCCCGAAAGCAGCTTCCAGGCGACCATCACCTCGCAGGCCGGGTCACCGATTCCCATCGCGCCCCAGTCGATCACGCCGCAGATCCGCCCATCGCGCACGAGCCAGTTGCGCATGTCGAGGTCGCCGTGGTGCCAGACCGGCGGGCCGTCCCAGGCCGGGGCCGCGAGCGCGCGCTCCCACTCGGCCGTCACGGCGGGGTCGCCGGCGAACCGGGCCAACCATTTCCGGATGTCCTCGTCGCGGTCGGCCAGTGGGATCCCGCGCCCCCTCGGCGCGCCGGTCGGGTCGGCTGCTGAAGCGCCGTGATGAAGGTCGCCAGATCGCGCGCCGCCTGGATCGCGTCGATCTGCTCGGCAGACGCCGTCTCTCCGTCGACCCACGCGTGGACGCCCCAGTACCACGGGTACTCGGCTGTCGGTTGCCCCTGTACGACGGGGACCGGGATCTCCAGAGGAAGCAGCGGCGCGAGCCTCGGCAGCCACTCGATCTCCTTGCCGCCGGGCTGCTTTGACCCCTTACGACGTGCGAGCCGCACGGCGAGGTCGTCGCCGAGCCGGAAAACCGCGTTCTCCGTCCCCGCGTGCTCGACAGGGCTGAGGGGCAATTCTGCCCACTCCGGAAATTGGCTCGCCAGCAGCCGACGCACGAGCCCTTCGTCGATCTCGAGCTCGTCGGCGTGCATCCTAGACTCGGATTGCGGATGCAGGAACAGCTTTTGGCTTGGTTTGGCGAAAACGGGCGGGACCTGCCCTGGCGCCGCACGACGGATCCCTATTCGATCCTCGTCAGCGAGGTCATGCTCCAGCAGACACAGGTCGTGCGCGTCGTCCCCCGGTTCGAGACGTGGCTCGCGCGCTGGCCGACCGTCCAGACGCTCGCCGCGGCGTCCGCCGCAGACGTGATCCGTGCCTGGCAGGGGCTCGGCTACAACCGGCGCGCCGTCAACCTGCACCGAGCTGCGCGGGTCGTCGCCGAGCGGGGGTGGCCGGAGGACCTCACCGAGCTACCGGGCGTCGGGCCCTACACCGCAGCGGCGATCTCGAACTTCGCCTTCGGCCGCCCCGTCCTCCCGGTCGACGTCAACGTCGGCCGCGTGCTCGAGCGCAGCGGCTTCGAGTTCACGCACGAAGCAGCGCAGGCGCTGTTCGACCTCGGCGCGACCGTCTGCCTCGCGCGGATTCCGCGCTGCGGCGAGTGCCCGCTCGCCGACGCGTGCCCCTCGCGCGGCCGCACGTACGAGCCGCAGCGCAGGCAGAGCCCGCTCGAGGGCTCGTTCCGCCAGCGCCGCGCCGCCCTCCTCCGGCTCGTCGCCGCGGCACCGCGGCCGGCCGACCTCGATCCCGAGGCCGTCGCAGCGCTGCACCGCGACGGGCTCGTGAGCGTCGACGCGGGTCGCGTCACGCTACCGAGTTAGATTCTGCACTGCCGGCGAGACGGGCGGCTCGACCGGCTCGCTCGCCCCGGAGGCGGGTGCGGGGATTGCCTCGATCAGATTGCGGATTTCGCGAACCGCCACCGAGAGCGTCGCGAGGTCGGAGGCGTTGCCGGCCTTGACATCGGCGAGCACCTGCTCGCAACGCTCGACGGCGGCGGCGTTGTGTGTTGCCCAGGTGGCCACCCGCTCGGCGGCGGCGTCGGTTTCGGGCTCCCGCAGGATGTCGGTCGTGAGCGCGCGATGTTCGCTTTGCAGGTCTTCCCAGAGGGCGCGGCGGGCGAGCGCTTCCCAACGCTCCCTCCGGGGGAGCGCGGCAATGCGCCCGCGCAGGGAGTGCAGATCGAGCCGGTCGTCGATCGCGAAATAGACTCCGATCGCCTCGTCGAGGCTTAGACCCGTCGCCGCGGCCACCTCGACGAGATCGAGCACCGGGAGGAGCGACTCCAGGTATCCGACCCGGTCGGCGAGCGCGCGCGGAACGCCCGTGCCAACGAGCTCCTCGGCCGCGCGCTCGGCCGCGTTTCGATCGGCGGCGCAAAGCACGTCAGCGGCGGCCGCGGCGAGCGCCGCCGCTCCCGGACCGAAGTGGGAGATCGCCGTCGCGATGTCCAGCGGGCGCGGCCGGTTGCGCAGAAACCAGCGGGTCGCGCGCTCCAGCAGGATCCGCGTCTTGAGCAGCATCACGAGCTGTGTCTGCGCGGCGACTCGGCCGTCGAGGTGTTCGATCTCGTCCCACAGGCTGTCGAGGTCGAAGACCTCGCGTGCGACGGTGAAGGCACGTGCGATGTCCGGCCCGGTTGCCCCGGTTTCCTCGTTGAGGCGGAAGACGAAGGTCGTGCCGGCCCGGTTCACGAGGGCGTTCGTCACTCGAGCGGCGACGATCTCGCGGTGGAGGGTGTGGCGCGCGAGGCGTGTGCGGAACCGCTGTCGGACCGGAGTCGGGAAGTAGTGCTCGAGCTCGCCGGCCAGGTGGGGATCGTCCGGCAGGTCCGAGGCGAGCAGCTCGTCGTAGAGCGCCACCTTCGTGTACGAGAGAAGGATCGCGACCTCGGGTGCGGTCAGTCCTTCTCCCGCGGCCTTGCGCTCGGTCAGCGTGTCGTCGTCGGGCAGGAACTCGAGCGCTCGGTCGAGCCTTCCCGTCTGCTCGAGGTGCCGGATATAGCGGGCGTGGACGTCGAGCATCGAAGCAGCCTGCGCAACGGAGGTGCTGATTGCCTGCGTCTGCTCGTAGTTGTCGCGCAGCACGAGGTCCGCGACCTCGTCCGTCATCTCGGCGAGGAGCACGTTGCGCTGCTTTTCGGTGAGGTCGCCTTCTGCGACGATTGCGTCGAGGAGGATCTTGAGGTTCACCTCGTGGTCGGAGCAATCGACGCCGGCCGAGTTGTCGATCGCATCCATCAGGATGCGACCGCCCCGCGACGCGAAGGCGATGCGGCCCCGCTGTGTGAACCCGAGGTTCCCGCCTTCGCCGACGACGCGACAGCGGAGTTCCTCCGCGTCGACGCGGATCGCGTCGGTCGTCCGATCGCCGACCTCGGCGTGCGTCTCGTGCTTCGCTTTGACGAACGTGCCGATACCGCCGTTCCAGAGCAGGTCGACTGGGGCTCTGAGGAGCACGCGGATGAGCTCGTTCGGTGTGAGCGTGGTTGCGTCGGTGCCGAGTGCGGCCCGCGCCTCGGGCGAGAGCGGGATCGACTTCGCCGTGCGCGGAAATACGCCGCCGCCGGTTGAGATCACCTGCTCGTCGTAGTCGGCCCAGGACGAACCCGGCAGCGCGAAGAGCCGCGCACGCTCCCTGAAGCTCTGCTCCGGATCGGGGTCCGGGTCGAGGAACACGTCCCGGTGGTCGAAGGCGCCGACCAGTTTGATGTGCCGAGAGAGGAGCATGCCGTTGCCGAAGACGTCGCCCGACATGTCACCGATACCGACCACCGTGAAATCGGTGTATTCGATGTCGGTGCCGAGCTCGCGAAAGTGGCGCGTGACCGACTCCCACGCACCCCGTGCGGTGATGCCCATGCCCTTGTGGTCGTAGCCGGTCGAGCCGCCCGAGGCGAACGCGTCGCCCAGCCAGAAGCCGTACTCCGCCGAGAGCCCGTTCGCGAGGTCGGAGAAAGTGGCGGTTCCCTTGTCGGCCGCGACGACGAGGTACGGGTCGTCGGCGTCGTAGCAGACGACGTCAGTTGGCGTGACGCTCTCGCCGCCGACGAGCGAGTCCGTCAGGTCGAGCAGCCCGCGAATGAGGATCCGGTAGCACTCCACCACCTCCTCGCGCAGCGCCTGCCGTTCTTGCGGCGGTCGCTTGAGGACGAAGCCGCCTTTCGCCCCGGTCGGCACGATGACGGCATTCTTGACCGTCTGCGCCTTCATCAGGCCCAGGACTTCGGTCCGGAAGTCTTCGCGCCGGTCTGACCAGCGAATGCCGCCGCGGGCGATCCTGCCCGCGCGTAGATGCACACCCTCCGTTCGCGGCGAATAGACGAAGATCTCGAACATCGGCCGCGGGGCGGGCAGGTCGGGAATGCCGGCGGG
>JBKPCT010000250.1:0-14753 GCA_046727515.1 Actinomycetota bacterium
CCGGGCGGCCAGCACGTAACGGACCGAGCCTTCGAAGGTGGTGACGCCCACACGGTGGATCATCTCGCGAACAAGCTCGTTCTTGCGGTCGCCGAGCCCGCGGACCGTCTCCACGGCCTCCGACCCGCCGGGGGTCCCTTCAGGCAGCTCGATCCCGCGCGATGCCAGGAACGAGCGAACTCCGTCGTAACGCGGCTTGCCGTCGACGTACGCGAGGTAGTCGGCGACCGGGTCGAACGGGACGAAGGGCTCGCCGGTCGCCTCTGCCCGTGCACGGAGGAAGGCATCGAACATCTCCTTCCACGCCGCCGCGTGCGCAGTCGCTGTCTGGGTCAGCACTCCGTCGAGATCGAACAGGCAGGCGCGGATCGTGGGTGGAAGGCCGAGCACGTCTGATGTGATTCTGCACGGCGCAACTCACCTCGCCGATGAGTTTCGGTACGTCGGCGCGCTCACCTACCAGCCGGTCAAGTGGAAGGTCTCGGTGCATCGAGAAAGGCCGAGACCATCGAGCCGAGCCACTCGGCGCGCTCGACGAGGGTGAGGTGCGTGGTGCCCGGCAGCACGGCGAGCTGGGAAGGCGGGAGCCCGGCGCTGTCGCCTTCGACGCCGCCGCCCAGTAAGCGAAACGTCTGCACCGCATGTTCGGGCCGAACGATGTCGGAGTCTCCGACGATCAGGAGCGTGGGCGCCGTGATCGATTGGATGTCCTCGGGCAGCCAGCCCGCGAACTCGCGGTCGAGCTGGTTGCATTTGCCGACCAGCGTGGTCCAGTCCTCGGGATTCGGTGCCGTCTTGGCGTAGGCCTCTTCGAAGACCGATCCGGCGAGATCTTCGGGCTTTACGCTCTCGATCAGCTCTTCGATCTCGGGGTGCAGTCCCTCCTTGCTGTAGGTCACCGAGGCGACCACGAGTCTGCGAACGAGCTCCGGGCGCCGGATGGCGAGCTCCAACGCGATGCCTGCTCCCATGCTGTAGCCGAAGAAATCGGCACGCTCGATGTCCAGCCGGCGGAGGAGGCCGGCGGTGTCCTCCGCCATTTGCCGGTAGGTCAGAGGACGGTCGATATCGGGCGTGTGCCCATGCGCCTGCTGCTCGACGGCGACGATCCGCCTGCTCTCGGCAAGCAGCGGGAGGACTGCCCCGAAGCTTGTTTCGATCGTCGACAACGCCCCGTGCAGTAGAACCAACGGCCTGCCCGCACCATGGACTTCGTAGTACATCTCGAGCCCGTCCACGGAAAGCTTGTTCCCGCCATGCGTCGGGTTCATCGCGTCACGCCCGGAGACTCCACTGCCGTCCTAACCGCTGGCTGGTAGGTGGCCATAACGACGCCCGTACCGGTCGTCTCGGCGGCGGCGAGCCTCAGGGCGGTCCGCTCGCTCCCCTCTCTGAAGAGACGCTGTCCGACGCCCAGGATGACCGGATGGACCATGAGCCGGTATTCGTCGATGAGGTCGTGCCGCATGAGCGTGTTCACGAGCTCGCCGCTGCCGTAGACCAGGATGTCCTGGCCGGGTTGCTGCTTGAGCCGCCGAACCGCTTCCGCGACGTCTCCCTCGAGGAGCGTCGCGTTCCACTCGAGCGGCTCACTCAAGGTCGTCGAGGCAACGAACTTGGGGAGGGCGTTCATCCTGACGCCGAACTCACCCTCCTCTTCCTCCTGCGAGGGCCAGGCAGCGGCGAAGCCTTCGTACGTAACGCGCCCCAGCAAGAGCGCATCGCTGGCAAAGAGTTGGTCGGACTGATACTTCGCGAGCTCGTCGTTGAAGTAGGCGTTCGACCAGCCACCATGCTCGATCTCTCCGACTCCGCCGGGATCAGTCATCACTCCGTCGACGGTCACGTATTCCGCTGCGACGATCTTCCTCATCTCACGCTCCTTACACGATTGTGCCCTGGGCGCTCGGCAAAGGCGCTGCCACGTCCGCGGACCGTTGCCCTCAGTGCTAGCGGACGGCGGCCCGGATCGGTGGATGCACCGTTGCGGCGCGGCCATCAAGGCTCCCGCCTAACCACCATATCTCTCCGATACTATCGAACCGATATGTTGGTGTGCCCGCTGTCATGAGCGAGCCGCCCGAGGCGGCGTCGCCCTGGCGGGCCTTCGGCGTACTGGCGATCGCCGTCTTCCTGGCGATCCTCGATCTCTTCATCGTCAACATCGCCTTCCCCGACATCCGCCGCAGCTTCCCGACGGCGAGCCTTTCCGAGCTCTCCTGGATCCTGAGCGCCTACGCGATCGTGTTCGCCGCCGTGCTTGTCCCGGCCGGCAAGCTCGCGGACATCGTCGGGCGCAAACGCGTCTTCCTCGCCGGACTGCTGCTCTTTCTCACCGGGTCGGCGTTGTGCGCGGCCGCGCCGTCGCTCGGCTTCCTGATCGGCGCACGCATCGTCCAGGCGATCGGCGGAGCGACGCTGACGCCGACCTCGCTCGGACTGGCGCTGCCCCTCTTCCCGGCCCGCAAGCATGCCGTCGTGATCGGGCTCTGGGCCGCGATCGCCGGCGTCGGCGCCGCCGCCGGGCCGGTGCTCGGCGGGCTGCTCGTCGAGGCCAGCTGGCGCTGGATCTTCCTGATCAACCTCCCGCTCGGCCTCTTCGCCGCCGTCCGCACGGCCCAGATCATCCCGGAAGTGCGCGACCCCGAGCGGGGGCGCTTCCCTGACCTGCTCGGCAGCCTCCTGCTGATGATCGCAATCGGCACGCTCACCCTCGGTCTGGTCAAAGGACCGGACTGGGACTGGGACTGGCGCTCGATCGGCGCCTTCGCCACCTCCGCCGTCCTGCTCGTCCTGTTCACGCTCCGCTCGGCGCGCCACCCGGCGCCGGTCGTCGAGCTGCCGCTGCTGCGACCGCCGGCCTTCGCCCTCTCGGCGCTCTCGGCGCTGCTCTTCTTCGCCGCCTTCGCCGTCCTCCTCCTCGCCAACGTCCTCTTCCTGACCGAGGTCTGGCACTACTCGGTGACCCGCGCCGGCTTCGCCTTCTTCCCCGGCCCGCTCACCGCCGCGATCGCCGCCGGCTTCGCAGGCCGCCTCGCCAATCGCTACGGCAGCGCCCAAGTCGGCGCGCCCGGCGGGATCATCTTCGCCATCGCCGCCCTCTGGTTCCTCATCGTTCTCGGGGACGATCGCCACTACCTCAGCCAATACCTCCCCGGGATGCTGGTCGGCGGCGCCGGCATCGGGCTGATCCTGCCCGCGTTCACCACCCTCGCCGCCTCCACCCTCCCCGAGACGCGGCTCTCGACCGGCATCGGCGTCCAGACCACCTTCCGCCAGATCGGCGCCGCGCTCGGCCTCGCCGCCTTCGTCGCGATCGTCGGCGACGCGAGTCTGGCGACCACGAGTGACTACCACGACCCCTGGCTGTTCATGGCGATCGCCGCCGCCGCCTCCGGCCTCATCCTCACGCCCCTCTTCGGGCGCCGGCCGAGGGCCGCCGCGGTCGAAGCCCAGACGCCGACACGCGAGTCCGGTGCCCGACACGCTGGTGACGGAGAGGCCGAGAACCGCCCAGGCGAGGCGTAAGGGCGGTGGTTGTCCTTCAGCCAGTTGGGTTGATCAAACCGCCGGCCGGCCCCGGACCGGTCAAGTGCTACGGAGTTCGGCGGCGAAGGCCTTGGCGAAGAGTCTGACCGCAGCCGGCCTACCTTTCAGCCGGATGTCCTGACGAGGGAGTTTTCGGGCTCCGCGGGCGGTCAGGAATCGGGCCCAGGCCTCGAGAGTCGTCTCGACGACCAGGTCGGCGGCGTCGGTGTCGGCCCGCACCAACGTCCAGGCGCCATCGGCGTGACGGATCGTGTAGCGGTCATTTGCCGAAAAGCGCCAGAGCCAGGTCACCGGGCGGGGGAGTCGGGCGGCGTGCCCGCCGAGGAAGACCTTGGTGCCGATCATCAGCGGCGCAGGGTGGACGGGCTCGTCGGCCCTGTATGCGAGCGCGTGGTTCATCCCCCAGAGCGTCAGTGCATCCACTACCGGCGCGAGGTCGAGGCCCGCCTCGGTGAGCCGATACCAGACCTCGCGGCCCCTGCTGGTTGGCTCGCGCGTCAGGACCCCGGCGGCCTCGAGCTGGCGGAGGCGGTCGGTGAGCCGAGTCGGTGTGATGTCCGGGAGGCTGCGGACGAGATCGGTGAAGCGCTGCGGCCCCAGGATCAGATCACGTACGACAAGCAGCGACCACCGCTCGCCGACGATCTCGAGCGCCCGCGCCATCATGCAGAAGTGTCGATAGATGTGACGGGAATCCATCTCCCGACCCGACCGGTACCGACTCGATGCTATCGCGCCGGTAGCGATCGCGCCTAGCTGAGTCGCATTCACGCGACCGTTCGGGTACGTCCACGACCGGCGCGGGTTACCTTCGCTCGCTGTCGAGCAAGGCCATTTGCTGGGCGTTGTAGCGCTCGCCCGCCACAGCCTCGGGCGGCAGGGCCTGCTCGAGTTCCCCGAGCTCCTCGGCGCCGAGGTCGAGCTCGAGTGCGCCGAGCGCCTCCGAAAGCCGTTCGCGAGTGCGCGCGCCGACCAGCGGGATTACGTCCTCGCCCCGCGAGCACACCCAGGCGATCGCGAGTTGCGCGGCGGTCGCGCCGTGCGCCTCCGCGAGCGCGCGCAGGCGCTCGACGAGCGAGAGATTGCGGTCGACGTTGTCGTCGCTGAAGCGCGGAGCAAGCTTGCGAAAGTCGCCGGGCGCCAGGGTCCGGTCTCTCGACCAGTGGCCGCTGATCAGGCCGCGGGAGAGGACGCCGTAGGCGGTGATCCCGATCCCGAGCTCACGGCAAACAGGGAGGAGCTCAGGCTCGATCCCGCGCGAGATCAGCGAGTACTCGATCTGCAGATCGGCGATCGGATGCACGCGGCGAGCTCGGCGCAGGCTTTCCGCACCGGCCTCGGAGAGGCCGACGTGGCGTACGTGGCCGGCTTCGACGAGCTCGGCGATCGCGCCCACCGTCTCTTCGATTGGAACGTTCGCGTCGACCCGGGCCGGGCGGTAGATGTCGACGTAGTCGGTTCCCAGGCGGGTCAGCGTGTGGCTGAGGAAGTTCTTCACCGCTTGCGGCCGCCCGTCGTTGCCGACGATGTTGCCGTCCGGATCGCGCATCACGCCGAACTTGACGCTCAGTACGACCTGCTCGCGGGCGCGACCCCGCAGCGCATCGCGTAAAAGCAGCTCGTTGTGGCCCATGCCGTAGAAGTCACCCGTGTCGAGCAGGGTGATTCCGGCATCGAGTGCGGCGTGCACGGTGGCGATGCTCTCGGCGTCGTCGGCGGGGCCGTAGGCGCCGGACATGCCCATGCAACCGAGGCCGAGGGTCGAGACCGATGGACCGGATGAGCCAAGCTGTCGTCTCTCCATGGTTCCGCTGCTCATCGGTCCAGTCTGGCGGACCGGAAGCGGCTCGCGTCGCGATAGAACGTCGCGGCGCCTCGGGCAGCCCTGGGCTCCTCCCGGCGGCGGAATTATACTTAACTAGATGCTTAAGCAAGACCCAGGGCTCGATCGCGTCTTTCATGCGCTGTCCGACCCCAGCCGCAGGTCGATCGTCGACCGGCTTTCTCGGGGCTCGGCCTCGGTCAGCGCTCTCGCCGAGCCGCTGCCGATGTCGCTTCCCGCTGTGCTCCAGCACCTGCAGGTGCTCGAGGAAAGCGGTCTCGTTCGCACCGAGAAGGTCGGGCGGGTTCGCACCTGCAGGATCGAGGTCGCCGCGCTCCAGCCGGCGGAGCGCTGGATCCACGACCGTCGTGCGGGCTGGGAGCGGCGCCTCGATCGCCTCGGACAGTATTTGGCCGAGGAAGCCGACGACTGAGCCACGGGAGTGACCGATGACCGAACGGTCGATTGAGCACGCGAGCTTCACGATCGAGCGCTGCTACGACGTGCCGCCGGCGAAGGTCTTCGCGGCCTGGGCGGACGAGGCCGCCAAAGCCCGCTGGTTCTCCGGGCCCGAGGAGTGGGAGGTCGAACCGCACCAACTCGACTAGGGTCTCGGTTTCGTTGGCGACGATCGAGCTCGAGCCCGAAGGCGGGCGGACCCTGCTCACCCTCACCGAGCACGGCGCCTTCTTCGACGGGCTCGACTCACCGGCCCGGCGTCGGCAGGGCACCGGCTCGCTCCTCGACGCGCTTGCACGTGCGCTGCAAGGCGCTGCTCGAATCGGCTGACGAGCGTGCCCAGCTACGCCGTGTCGGCGCCGGCGGCTCGAGGCCGTGCTGAGGCAGCGCGCTTTCGCGCGCGGTGTCGGCGCATCTTGTGCACGCTCCCGCAGGTCGCCATTTCGCACCACTACCGGCGTGGTTGCGCGAGCGGTCGTAGAACGCCCGGCGGCACTTGAAAGCCCGACCGCGAGTGTCGACCCGAGCATCGCGATCGGCAGCGCGTGAGTCGCGAGAGCCGCGCCCAGGCTTAAGTTAAGTATTTACCTAACTATACTGGGAACCAATGCTCCCAGCTGAGCCGGCTGCCATGGGACCAGGCCAAAGGGCGCGCAGCCGACAGACCAAGGCAGCACGTCTGCGAGAAAGGAGAACGACCATGACGACAACCGACCGCACCGCTTGGTCTCAGCGCCACGCGAAGGTCCGCCAGGACGCGCACCGGCGACTGGAGGTCTTTGTCGGAAAGTGGATCAACGACGGCGAGCTGTTGGCAACCCAGGAGTCGCCCGCCGCCCGGATCGTCACGAGTGACGTCTACGAATGGATGCCCGGCAAGTTCTTCGTCCTGCACACCGCGTACGGGCGGATCGGCGACCTCGAGGTCGGTGGCACCGAGATCATCGGCTACGACGAAACGAGCGACACCTACCGATCACACTTCTTCGACAGCGAGGGCAACGTCACCGCGCAGGAGCTCACCGAAGCCGGCGGCGTCTGGACGTGGCAGGGCGAGACAACCAGGGCGACCTCGGTGTTCAGTGACGACGGCAAGACGCAAACCTGCCGCCACGAGCGATCAGAGGACGGCGTCAACTGGGCGCCCGCGATGCAGATCACACTGTCGAAGATCGAGTAGCCGCCGTCGTGAGCAGGCCGGCGTGATCGGTTCAATTCGCTCAGCTACGAATCCGTGGACAACCGGTTTCGGCCGGTGCATCTTTGCTCGGCCTTGCTCGCCAGGCACACTCCGACCTCGAGCACCTACCGGATTCGAGGATGACGAAGCGGGTCGGTTGCCACCGCGTCCTCGTCGGACCCGAGGCATCGGTCGGCATCAAGGCCGGCTGAATCGATGTTCTCCGGGCTCGCCGAGCTGATCGATCGCCGTCCGTGGTGGGTGCTTGCCGTCGCGCTCGTGGTTGTCGCGGTGGCCGCGCCGTTGGGGATCCAGGTTCGCGAGCACTTGAAGCCGCGTGGTTTCGACGTGGCCGGCTCAGGCAGCGCGCGCGCGCGCGAGCAGATCGCGCAGGCAAGCGGGACCGACCCCGCGAGCAGCGTGCTCGCGCTGGTGCGCCTGAGCGCCCCGATCGGCACGACCGGCTCTCAGCGCAGGATCGCTGCGGTCGAGGCGACATTGCGCCGCGATCCGGCGGTCGCGGCTGTGCTCGACTGGCGCTCTGCCCACAACCCGGCGATGGTCGGGCGCGATCGGCGCTCGACCTACGTCATTGCGGCTCTGCGGCCGGCGAGTGACAAGGAGCAGGAGCAGGCGGGGAAGCGTCTGCTCGCCGCCTTCGCCGGCGATCAGCAGGTCACCTTGGGCGGCAATCCGGTCGCAAACGAGGAGATCTCGAAGACGATCGAAGACGATCTACGCCGGGCGGAGGTGCTGGCCGTGCCGCTGATCGTGCTGCTTTCCTTCTTCCTGTTTCGCGGTTTCGTTGCGAGCCTGCTGGCGCCGGTCGCGGGCGGGATCACCGTGCTGGTCAGCTTCTTCCTGCTCCGCGAGCTGGCCTCGATCACCTCGCTGTCGATCTACGCGCTCAACCTCGTCACCGGGCTCTCGATCGGGCTCTCGATCGATTGGAGCCTGCTCCTGCTCTCCCGCTACCGCGAGGAGCGAGCGGGAACGACCGACCTCCGGCTCGCCCTGCGCCGCGCGCTGGTCCCGGCCGGCCACACGATCTTCTTCAGCGCTCTCACCGTCGCCGCCTCGATGGCGGCGCTGCTCGTCTTTCCACTGGGCTTCCTGCGCTCGATGGGCTACGGCGGGATCATCGCCTCGACGGTCGCGATGCTCGTCGCCCTGGTCGTGCTGCCGACGATCCTGCGGCTGCTCGGAGCGCGGATCGACGCGCTCGCGCTCCCGCGCTGGCGCGACCCGAGACGCGTGGCCGTCCCCTCCCGCCTCTGGCGGCGCCTCGGCCGGCTCGTCACCGACCGCCCCATTCCGGTCGCGACGGTGGTCGTCTTGCTGATGATCGCGGTCGCGACACCGGTGTTTCGCATCCAGTGGAACACGGTCGACGCCAGCAGCCTGCCCACATCGGCGCAGGCCTTCCAGGCCGACCGTGCGATCAACCGCTCGCGCGAGTTCGTCCCGAACGGGGGCACGCCCTTCTATCTCGCCCTCGAGGCGCCTGCGACCGATGCCGCTACCGCCACCGCGCTGGCCGAGAAGGTACGCCGTCTGGACGGCGTCCTCGCCGTCGCGGCGCCGCGCTACTTGGGCGGCAACACGTGGCAGATCAACCTGGTCGCGGCCGAGCCGCCCTACAGCAGCACGACACAGCACCTGATCGGTCGGCTCGGCGCGCTCGCGGGCACCGCTCCGCTCGTCGTCGGCGGCGACGCGGCTGCGTTCCACGACGAGCGCAGTGCGATCGCCTCGCACCTCCCCACCGCGATCGCGATCCTTGCCGCCGCGACGATTGTCATCCTCTTCCTGCTCTCCGGCTCCCTGGTCGCGCCACTTCTCTCGTTGGCGATGACGGCGCTGACGCTGGCGGCGGCGTTCGGAGCGCTGATCCTGATCTTCCAGGACGGACGCTTCGAAGGACTCTTCGGCTACAAGAGCCAGGGGGCGCTCGACTTGACCATCCCGCTCGTCCTCTCCGCGCTCGTCTTCGCGATCACGACGGACTACGGCGTCTTCCTGCTCAGCCGGGTACGCGAGGCCCGGCTGCAGGGGCGGGCCGAGCGAGACGCAGTCGCCGGCAGCGTCGCCACCGTCGGCCGGATCGTGACCTCGGCCGCCGTCCTGTTCGCCGTCTCGATCGGCGTCTTCGGCACCTCGAACATGATCGTGCTCAAGATCCTCGGCATCGGCACCGCCATCGCCGTCCTTGCCGACTCGGTCCTCGTGCGCTGCCTGCTACTCCCGGCCTCCCTGCGACTGCTCGGCCCGCATGCCTGGTGGCTGCCCTCTCCGCTCGCTCGGCTGCACGGACGCATCGCCCTCGAGGAGGATGTCGGCTCAGGCCTCGCAGCCGGCCGATCGCCGACGGGCGAAGTCCCCACGGCGTGACGGCCCGACGGGCTGGGGCAGCACGCTCAGTGAGGCGGCTCGGCGTGGTGACTTCGTGAAGAACGGGCCTTAACGGGGAGCCGCGGGCCGCCGGAGTTCACATGCGCCCTCCGCGAGGGCGTCCATTGCCCGGTCGAAGAGCGCGAGGAGATCGCTCTTGCCTTCGTCCTGCTGCCAACGGTCGGCGGCGACGTCGACGGCCGCGAGCACCGCTGACCCGACGACGTGGAGGCTCAGGTCGTCGACGGAGGCGCCGCGCTTGGTCGCGACCTGTGGCGCCAGCTCCTCGATCCCACGCGTCTGCTCGGCAAGGAAGCGCGCGCGGACCTCGGGCACCGTCGCGGCGAGGCGAACACGAGTGAGGAGCCGCTCCGGGTCGCGGCGGTAGAGGCCCCCGAGCGTCTCGCGGATGACGGCGCGGAACGTCTCGGCGAGTGGCTCGTCGTCCGGCCGTGCGACCAGGAGCTCGAGCGCGAGGGGGTCGTACTCGTCCCAGAGGACGACATCCTCCTTGCTCGGGAAGTAGCGAAAGAAGGTGCGGGGTGAGATCGCCGCTGCGTCGGCGATCTCCTCCACGGTCGTCTGTGAGTAGCCCTTTTCCCTGAAGAGGCGAAGAGCCTCCGTCTGGATCATGAGCCGGGTTCTCGTGCGCTTGCGCTCGCGCAGGTCGAACGAGCGCGGGCCGCGCGCTGGCTTCCCGTCCTCCGATCTCGTCTCGGCTGCCACCAGCCCACTGTATCACCTGGGAGACGGTCTCTGTCACATTGTCTTTGTCGAGCGATTTGACATATTATGACATTATGACGTAGACTGCCGACATGGATTGCGAACTCGAAGGAGGCGAGTCATGAAGTCAAGGAAGTGGTGGGCACTGGTGCCGGCCGTGCTGGCTGTGCTGACGGTCGGCCTCGATGGAACGATTCTCAGCGTCGCCCTGCCGACGCTCGGCCGCTCGCTGCATGCATCGACGGGTCAGCTGCAGTGGTTCGTGGCGGCCTACACGCTCGTCTTCGCTGCGGCACTCGTGCCGGGAGGAATGCTCGGCGACCGCTTCGGGCGCAAGAAGATGCTCGTTCTCTCGCTGCTCGTCTTCGGCGCAGCCTCGATCGCCTGCGCCCTGGCGCCCTCCGCGGGCGCGTTGATCGCCGCGCGTGCACTCCTCGGCCTGGGCGGCGCGATCATGCTTCCGATGGTCCTCGCTCTGTTGCCGGTTCTGTTCGACGAAACCGAGCGGCCACGGGCAATCGGGGCGGTCACGGCCGCGGCGATGCTCGGCTATCCGATCGGGCCGCTGCTCGGCGGCTGGATGCTGACCAGGTTCGACTGGAGCTGGGTGTTCCTCATCAACGTGCCGGTCGTCGCGCTTGCGGTGGTCGCCGTCATCTTCCTGCTGCCGGAGAGCCGCAGTAGTGAGCGCCGGCGCGTCGACCTGGTCGGCGTGGCGCTCTCGGCCGGCGGGCTCGCCCTCCTCACCTACGGCGTCATCAGCACCGGCGACCGGGGCTGGAGCGACGGCGCGGCGCTCGCCGAGATGCTCGGCGGCGCGCTCGCCCTCGCTGCGTTCGTGCTCTGGGAGCTCCGGGTCGCGACGCCGCTCGTCGACCTGCGCCTCTTCCGCTCGCGGGCCTTCACCTGGGGAGCGAGCCTCAGCTCCGTCGTCTCCTTTGTGATGTTCGGGCTGCTCTTCGCCACGCCTCTGTACTTCCAGGTAGTGCGAGGGACCGACGCGATGGGCAGCGGCATTCGCCTCCTTCCTCTGATCGTCGGCATGCTCGTCGGCGGGGCGTTCGCCGATCGACTCGTCGCTCGCGCCGGCGCGAGCACCATCGCCGCACTCGGGCTCGGCCTGCTCGCAGCAGGCTTCGCCTTCGGTGCGACGACGACCATTGCCACCGGCGATATGCAGGCGGTCGCCTGGATCGCGCTCTCCGGGCTCGGGCTCGGCCTCGTGCTCCCGACAGCGATCGACGCCGCACTCGGTGCCGTCCCGGACGAGAGCAGCGGCGTCTCCTCCGCAGTCGTACAGGCGTTCCGCATGGTCGGCGGCGCCCTCGGCGCTGCGATCCTCGGCGCTCTCATCAACACGACGTACCGCGACCAGCTCGACCAGGCCGTCTCCCCGGCGCTGGCGCGATCGGCGCGCGAGAGCGCCGTCGCAGGAGTGGACGCCGCATCCGCCGCCCACTCCGATTCGCTGCTCGAGGCCGTCCGCCAAGCCTTCGTGGGCGGCATGAACCTCACGCTCTGGGTCTCGGCCGCGCTTATTGCGGCGGGGGCGGTGCTCGCAGTCCTGCTTCGTCCTCGAGCCGTGGCGGCACCAGTCGTCGAGCCGGAAGCCTCGCCCCAGGAGGCGGCTGCGTGAGCGCGCGCGACGAGTTGCCGGGGGACGAGGCCGAGGCGGTTCGGTTCGAACGCAACGTGCCGTGATCACCCTCATCCTCTCGCTCGCTGACGCGCTTCGGTACCGCTTCGTCGTCTCGGCTCTCGGCGAGGCGGTTCTCCTCTCGCGCGCGATGGCGCTGCCCCGCGCCTTCGCGCAAGGCACACCCGGCGCCTGGTTGCGCCGGCACGATCACGCACGCCGGCGGCTCGAGCGAGAGCATGACCTCGGACCGCTGCTGGCATTGCTGGCTGCAGGGTCGTCCTGGCGTTTGGGAGGCGCTCGTGGCACCGTCATGGAAGCTCCTCCGAGACGTGCTCGACCGAGACGTCCTTCACCGCTCGCGCTCTCTGGCGCGTGGCGGACTTTCGGCACTCTTCGGTGACCTCACGCCGCTCATTACTCTGGCGGAGCCGGAACTTCGCATCCAGTGCTCTGGCGTCGATGCAACCCGCACCCTCGATGGCCGTGGGCTTCTGCTCAGGCCCTCTGCGTTCATCGGGCCCTAGACGTTCCCCCGGCAACATCGCCGATCATCTGAAGGCGCTTCGCGAAACCGGCCTCATCGATCGAGCACGCCTCGGACGACACGTCATCTACTGGCGCACCCAGCTGGGCGACGCTCTCCTGGACGGCACGTGAACTCACCGCGGGACGAATCGGCGGCCGAAAACAGGCTGGTGCGCGGGAGACGCGCCTCGAGGCCTCCGCAAGCAGCGTGGACGACGGCGGTCAGGCGCCCGCGTCGGCGAGAAGCTCTGCGACGCGGGCGGGCTGTTCGAGGGCAGCGAAGTGGCCAGTGACGCGAAGCGTGATCGATCGGGCACCTCGAAGCACGGCGAGGTTGGCTTCACGTTCCGGCGGGCGCGACCAGTCGCGATCGCCGTAGACCACTGTCACGGGCGCGGCGACGCGGCCGTAGAGTGCCCGGGCGGCGATCATGCTCTCGACGTTGCGGTAGACCTCGCGTGCGACGCGCGGGTAGCCGCGGCGACGGCCGACTCTGCGCAGCTCGGCGAGGTAGTGACTCGGCAGCTTGCTCCCGTCGACCAAGCCGCCCCTTAGCACGATGCCCAGGACCGGCTTGTTCTCCATCATCGTGACGACCGACCCGACGGCCGGCAGGCGGGAACTGCCGATGTAGATCGAGGCGACGCCGTTCGCTCGACCGACGCCTTGACGATAGTCATAGGGGTTGAAAGCCACGACAGCTCGCACACGGTCTTGGAGCTCGGTCGAGGCCGTCAGCGATATCGTCGCGCCCATCGACTCACCGGCCAGCGTGACCCCTGTGAGGTCCAGCGTCTCGACGAACTCGACGAGCGCGCGGCGCAGCGCCGGCTCGGTATAACTCGCGCCGGGCGTGATGTCCGACCAGCCCATCCCAGGCAGGTCGACCGCGTAGACCGTGAAGGCATGCAGAAGGCTGGGGACCACGAGCTGGAAGTGGTCGAGCTGCGTGCGGACCGTGTGCAGCAGGACCAGCGGCGTTGGGCCGGATCCGGTCTTCAGGTACCGCAGGCGGCTCCCGTCGCGGAGCGGTGCGAACTCGATCTCCCCTGAGGGGGACCACGTTCGCGTGTACTCGGTGTTCGGGCTGGATGGCGTTCCCGTCGTGTTCTCCTTTCGTCGAGGAGACGAAGCTCTATCGATGTTCGCTGCTTCCATCGTGCCCGACCGACAGCGCCCACGGGTACCGGGCGGGTGCGGCAGGACACCCGCCCGGCCGGCGGCCCGTTCTTACGCGGGGCCCTTCAGCAGTCCGACCATGTGTCCTTCCGGGTCGCTGAACTGCCCCAGCTCGAGTCCCGGCTGCACCTCGGCGGGGCCCATGAGGCGCGTGCCGCCGAGCTTCTCGGCCTGCACGAGCGCCGCCTCGATGTCGGGAACCTCCACGTAGAACGTCAAGTGTCCCGGCATGCCCTCCGGCAAGCCTCCGATCCCGCCGCCGATCCCGACGCCTTCGAAGTTGCTCTCGCGCTCGACGAGGCCGTAGCCGAGCGGGTTGTCGGCGTCGATGGTCCAGTCGAAGAGCTCGGCGTAGAAGCTGCGGAGCTTCTCGCCGTCCTTGCCCATGACCTCGAAATGGATAACCGGACGACCCATTGCTCTCCTTTGGGCACCCACACGTGGGCGCGCTCGAGGGTCCTGAGTTGCGACGACAGCGTGTCGCGGCCCACGCTGACCGATCAACACATTCGTCTTCGAACGAATCACGTGCGTTCACCTAGCAGCAACGACGCGCAGCTCCGTGCGCCGTGAGACTCAGTTGACTGCGGTCGCCTTGTGGATGATCCAGCCGAGCGCCGCGTCGGGCGTGCGAGAGAGGGCCTTCAACTCGGCGAGCCCGGCCTCGAGCTGCTCCGAGGTGCGCCCGGCGTCTAGGAGCGTCGCGAGCGTGCTCTCGACCACCCCGGCGACGTACGGAACCTGGCGGAGGACGCCGTCGGCCGAGTAGTGGAACCGGCGCTCGCCTGGATCGACCGATCCGAAGCCGGCCTCCACCAGCCAACCCGGGAGGCGCGCACCGGTATCGCTTCGCCCGTGCATCTCCATCGTGCGCGCGACGGCGGCGAACAAAGCCTTGAGCGCATCGGTCGCCGGCGACGTCCACACGGAGTTGTAGTCGACCTCGATCGCCGTGACTTCGCCGCCGGGAACGAGCACGCGCCGGGCCTCTCGCAGGGCGGCAACCGGATCGGCGACGTGCTCGAGAAACCACATCATCCAGACATGGTCGAAGGAGGCGTCCTCATAGGGCAGTGCGACCGCATCACCTAGGCGAAGGTCGGCCTGCAAGCCGAGGTGTGCGAGGTGCGCGCGTGCCGCCTCCAACTGGCGCTCCTCGATGTCGACTCCTGCGAGCACCACACCGGGAAACGCGGCGCCGAGGATGCCCAGCACGGCCCCGACGCCGCAACCGACCTCCAGCAGGCGCGTCCCTGGCGGCAGCATCGTCCCTGAGAGGATCA
>JBKPCT010000251.1:0-9114 GCA_046727515.1 Actinomycetota bacterium
CCCTTGTAGGGCACTCGCCCCTCGATCCCCTCGGGGACGAGCTTGTCGACATCCTCGACGTCGCCCTGGAAGTAGCGGTCCTTGGAGAAGGAGCGCGCCTTCATCGCTCCGAGCGAGCCCATCCCGCGGTACTCCTTGAAGCGTTCGCCCTGGACGAGGATCACCTCGCCCGGCGCCTCGTCGGTGCCGGCGAGAGCCGAGCCGAGCATCACCGTGTCGGCGCCGGCGGCGATCGCCTTCGCGACGTCGCCGGAGTTGCGAATGCCGCCGTCCGCGATCACCGGAACGCCCGCCGCTGCACCCACGCGCGCGCAGTCGTAGACGGCCGTCACTTGGGGGACGCCGACCCCTGCGACGACGCGGGTCGTGCAGGCCGCCCCGGGCCCCTGGCCGACCTTGACCGCATCGACCCCGGCCCCGACCAGCGCCTCGGCCCCTTCCGCCGTGGAGACGTTCCCGGCGACGAGCTCGACGTCGAGGCGCGAACTCAGTTGCCGCGCCATCTGGATTACCGCGTGCGAGTGGCCGTGCGCCGTGTCGAGCACCAGCACGTCGACGCTTGCGGCTGCGAGGGCCTCGGCCCGCTCGACCGCGTCCGAGCCGACGCCGACCGCCGCACCGACCCGCAGCCGCCCCTGTGCATCCTTCGTGGCATCCGGGTACTCGAGGCGCTTGGAGATGTCCTTGACCGTGATCAGGCCCTTCAGGCGACCGTCGGCGTCGACCACGGGCAGCTTCTCCACCCTGTTGCGGTGCAGGATCTGCTCGGCCTCGGCCAACGTCGTCCCGACGGGGGCTGTGATCAGGCTCGTGCTCGTCATCAGCGCGCTCACCGGCTGCGCCGTGTCCGTCTCGAAGCGGAGGTCGCGGTTCGTCAGGATCCCGACGAGCGTCCCGTCGGGATCGGTGATCGGCACGCCGGAGATGCGATAGTGCGCCATCAGCTCCAGTGCGTCCGCGACGCGGGCCGCGGGCGGAAGCGTGACGGGCTCGACGATCATCCCGGCCTCCGAGCGCTTCACCTTGTCCACCTCGGCGGCCTGGTCCTCGATCGAGAGGTTGCGGTGGACGATCCCGATCCCCCCGGCCCGGGCGAGCGCGATCGCCAGCCGCGCCTCCGTGACCGTGTCCATCGCCGCGGACACGATCGGGATCGCGAGCTCGATCTCGCGCGTCAGCCGCGTGCGCGTGGCGACGTCGTTGGGGAGCACCCTCGACTCGGCCGGGACGAGCAGCACGTCGTCGAAGGCGAGCCCCTCACGGGCGAACTTCTGCTCGAGCGAGAGGAGCCGCTCGACCTCGACCCGACCTAGCTCCAGCCCTTCCAAGAAGGCAAGTCTAGCGATCGACTCCGACGGCCTCGAAGTCGGTCAGCTGGACGTCCTGGGTGAGCTGCGAGGCGACCCGGGGATCGACGCGGCCCGCGCCGAGCTCGAGCGTCGAGGCCGCGCCGGCCGCGACCGCCGAGCGGAGCGCGTCTTCGGTCGACCGGCCCTCGAGCTGGGCCGCGACGTAGCCCGCAAGCAGCACATCGCCGCTGCCGACGGTCGAGACCGGCTCGACCTGCGGTGCCAGCACGCGGTAGCGGCGGGTCCTCCGCCCGTCCCGGAGGCGTGCGAAGCAGCCGGTCTCGTTCGTGATCAGGACGTTGCGCGCGCCGAGCTCGGCAATGCGCTCGAGCGCGAAGGCGAAGTCATGATGCTCGTAGAACTCCTGGCCGACCAGGGCCTCCGCCTCCAGCTGGTTCGGCGAGACGAGGAACGGCTCCGCCTCCAGCCCGAGCCGGAGCGGCTCGCCCTCGGCGTCGAGCACCGTCGGCACCTGGCGCCGGTTGAGCTCGCGGACCAGGTCGCCGTAGAAGTCCGCGTCGACGCCGCGCGGCAAGGAGCCCGCGAGGACGACGAAGTCGGCCCCGATCGAGAGGTAGCGCAGCTTGTCGTGGACCATGTCGAGCTCGTCCGGCTGGACCTCGGGGCCCCACTCGTTGATCTCCGTGTACGAGTTCCCCGCCGGGTCGACGACCGCGGTCGACGTTCGCGACTCGTCCTCGATCCGCACGAAGTCGTTCAGGATCGCCTCCGACGTCAGCTCCTCGACCACGCGCATGCCCGTTCGGCCGCCCGCAAGGCCGGTGGCTACGACCGGGACGCCGAGCCGCTTGAGCGCCCGCGCGACGTTGATGCCCTTGCCGCCCGCCAGGGTGAGGCCCGCGCTCGCCCGGTGTCGCTGATTGAGCTGGAAGTTCGGCACCGTCAGCGTTCGGTCGATGGCGGCATTGAGGGTGACCGTCACGATCATGTGCTCACCCTCATGAGACCCAGCTCCAGACGTGGTGCGCTGCCTGACCGAGATACCACTCGCTGCGGCCGACCAATCCCGGCTTCGCGATCGAGCGGGAGGCGACCAGGGGCCTGCTCGCGACCAGCCGGCCGGCCGTGTAGACGCGTACCTCTCCGATCGGCTCCCCCCTGCGCACCGGTAACGAGATTACCGATGGAGCGACGACCTGCTCGCGGAGCGGCCGGTCGACCCAGACGATCCGCTTCACTGGACCGGCCGCGACCAGCGCAAGCGCGCGGCGGCCGTAGGGTGCGGTCGCGGTCGCGTAGACCCGCTGCTTCGTGACGACATCGACGGTTCGGTACCGGGAGAGGCCCCAGACGAGCAGCGCAGCGAGGTCGGCGTTCCGGCCCTCCCGCGTTGCACCGCCGAGCAGCGTCGCGTAGATGGTCACGCCGTGGGCGCGAGCGGCGGCAACCTCCGACCAGCCCGCGGCGCCCGTGTGCCCCGTCTTCACGCCGAACAGGCCCGGGAAGCGCGTGAGCAGGTCGTTCCACGTCGTCAGCACCCGGCCTCCCGCGATCGTCGCCGTCGACCGGCCGACGATCGACCGGATCACCTGGTTTCGCATCGCGAGGCGAGCGAGCCGCGTGACGTCACGGGCGCTCGAGTAGCTGCCCGGCGCGTCGAGCCCGTCCGCGTTGGCGAAGTGCGTGTCGCGGAGCCCGAGCTTCTGCGCCTCCGCGTTCATCATCGCGACGAACGCCGCCTGGCTGCCGCCGACGTGTTCGGCGAGGGCGACTGCCGCGTCGTTCGCGCTCTGAATCAACGCCGCCTCGACCAGATCGCGGACCGTCAGCCGATCGCCCGGCCGCAGGTAGATCGACGACTCGCCGACCTCCGCCGCGCGGCCGCTGACGGTAACTACATCGTCGAGCCGCGCATGCTGGAGCGCCACGAGGACCGTCATCAGCTTCGTGATGCTGGCAATCGGGAGATGCGCGCGCGCCCTGCTCGAGAGCAGAATCTCGCCGCTGGTGCCGTTCTGGACGAGATAGGCGCGCGCGGTGACCTGTGGCGGCGCAGCTGCAAATGCCGGGGCGGCGAGTAAGCACGCGATCCCGGCGAGCGCGACCCGAACCTTCACGGCCGGGAAGCGTAGCTCCTTACGCTCCCTCCGCTCGCGTCGTCGAAGCCCGGCTGCCTACTTGATGCGCAGGCGCTGCCCCGGCCGAAGCGTCGTCGGCTCGACTCCCGGGTTCAGGGTGAGCAGCGTTTCGAGGGTAGTTGCGAAGCGGCCGGCGATCGCGTCGAGCGTGTCGCCGCTCTGGATCACGTAGTACTGGGCCACGATGCGCGGCGGCGGCGGGCGCCGTTCGGGTTTCGCCCTCGTGGTCACGTGACCGGCCGACGGCGTCGCGGCCGGCTCGTCCGAGCGCAGCGCCGATCGAACGAGCAGAACAATCCCCGTGACAGCGAGGAGGAGGACGGCAGGCGCAACCCAACGCGCCCACTGCCTCCGGTCTACCAGCCGGAGACGGTCCACACCTCGCGCCGCAGCCGCGCCGCTTCCGCGCCGGCTGCGGCCCGCCAGTCGCCCTGCTGCTCGCGGAACGCGTACATCACCGACCGCGAGGCGGTGACGAGCGCGCTCGCCGGCCCGCTCGTGAACGCCCGGGCGATGTCCGCCGGCGTCGCCCCCTGAGCGCCGACGCCGGGCAGGAGCAGGATCGATTGTGGAAGCAGCTTCCGCGCCTCGGCCACCGCGCGAGGATAGGTCGCGCCGACGACCGCGCCCACGTTCGAGAGGCCGCAGTCCGCGACGAGCTCCTCGCCGAGCTCTCGCACGAGCAGCGCGACCTGGTGCCACAGCGGCCGCCCGTCGGACAGCGCGAGATCCTGGACGTCGACGCTGCCTGCGTTCGAGGTCTTGACCAGGCAGAAGATCCCGCCTCCGCCGCGGCGGCATGCGGAGACGAACGGCTCGAGCGAGTCGCGTCCGAGGTACGTGTTGACAGTCAGTGCGTCCGCGACCGGCCCGCGGCCCTCCGTCGGCTCGAGGTAGGCGTCGGCGTAGGCGCGTGCGGTCGAGCCGATGTCGCCGCGCTTGCCGTCGACGATCACGAGCAGCCCGGCCTCGCGTGCGTAGGCGACGGCGCGCTCGAACGCGGTGACGCCGTCGCCGCCGAGTACCTCGAAGAAGGCGAGCTGCGGCTTGACGGCGACGACGTACGGCGCGACCGCGTCGACGATCCCGCAGCAGAAGCGTGCGGTTGCGTCGGCCGCCGCCGGCCGCCCGATCTGCGCATTGCCGCGGAGCTCGAGCGGAAGGAGATCAAGTCGCGGGTCGAGGCCGACGACGAGCTGACTGCGCTTCTCGTCGATCGCGGCGGTGAGCCGGTCGGCGAAGCTCACCCGGGAAGCCGAGGGCCGCACCCCCTCGATCGAGGCGGGGTGCGGCCCGAGGCTGGACTCGGAGGAGGCTGCCGCCGCCCCTACCCGCCGCGGACGGAGTGCTTGAGCCCGCTTCCGGCCGTGAACTTCGGCACGGTGGCCGCGGGGATGTGCACCTTCTCGCCCGGGTTGCGGGGGTTCACGCCCATCCGTGCCTTGCGCTCGGACGTCGCGAACTTCCCGAAGCCTGTGAAGTTGATCGAATCGCGCCGCTTGAGCGCGTCCGTGATTGTGTCGAGCACCGCGTCGACGGCCTGGGCCGCCTCACGCTTGGCCAGCCCACTCCGCTGGGCGACGGCGTCGACGAACTCTTGCTTGGTCACCTAGGTCCTCCTCCTCTGGACGTAATAGATCACGCGCCGGAAGCTACCACCGGAGGCGCTCTTTCCGCTCAACCACGCGTCTTTCCGGCACGCTTCCTGCCCTTGGCGACTTCGGCCGCACGAAAGAGCGGATGCAGTCGCACCCCGAGGCGCGCGAGGGTGTCCACACCGCCTTCCTCCCGGTCGATGACGCAGATGGCCGTGCGGCATTCGAGTGCAGCTTGGCGGAGGGCCCGGACGGCATCGGCCGCCGCGCCCCCCGACGTGACCACGTCCTCGACCAGGACGACGCGCTCGCCGGCAGCGTACGCCCCCTCGATCCGGTTCGCCGTCCCGTACGCCTTCGCCTCGCTCCGGACGATCAGGAACGGGAGACGAGAGGCGAGCGACGCTGCCGCGGCGAGCGCGACGGCGCCGAGCTCCGGCCCCGCGAGCCGCACCGCGGCGGGCTCGACCTCTTCCACCGCCGTGGCAATCCGGGCCCCGAGCGCCTCGAGCAGCGTTGGGACGGTCTCGAAGCGGTACTTGTCGAGGTAGTAGCGCGAGCGCCTGCCCGAGCGGAGGACGAAATCGCCCTCCAGATAGGCATGCTCGCGCAGTGCGTCGACCACCTCCGCGTCGTCCACTAGCCCTCCTACCGCTTGGCTGTCTCGAGGATCCGGCGGGCGAGGGGCAGCACGGTCGAGGCCTCCGGCGAGCCGTCGCTGAGCGAGACCATCGAGCCGTCGTCGAAGTAGACGTCGAGGTGCTCCCGTCGGCGGGACCGCCGGCGGAAGAGGACCGCGCAAACGAGCGAAGCAGCGAGGGCAAGCACCGTCAGGAGCTTACGCCGCGGCATCGTTCGTCTTCTTGCGCGGTCGAGTGGCCTTCGGCCTGGGCTTCGGGTCGTCGGCGATGCTCCGGAGGCAGGTCTTCAGGTCGTAGAAGACGAGCCCGGCTGCCGGCTCCGGCCGGGTCGTCGCCGCAATCGCCCGGTCGCCGTCCCGCACGAGGAAGACGCCGCCGTCCGGAGTCGACAGCTGGAGCTGCACGAGCTGCCCGCCCTCGCCGACCCGGCCGGCGGCGGCCAGGAGCTCGTGCACCGTCGGTGCGAGCTCCGAGGCAACTGCGTCGTCGAGCGTCGAGGCGAGCGGCGAGCCGTCCGCATCGATCACGATTGCCGACGTGATCTGGGCCGAGAGCGCGGTCAACTCGGATAACGCTTGCGCCGCGTCCATCGGCGGCACACGCTAACACAGTGCATATTCGGGAAACCTTCTCGAAGTTCTTCGCCGACCGCGGCACGCATCTCGCCGCGATGATCGCCTACTTCGCCCTGCTCTCGTTTGTGCCGCTCCTGTTTCTCGCGCTCGCGCTGCTCGGCCTCTCCGGGCGAGTGAACGAGACGAGCTACCTCGTCACCGAGTTGCAGAAGATCTTCCCGGGCGCGTCGATCTCGAGCATCGTCGCGGTGATCCGGACGATCCAGCGCAACGCGGCCTCGCTCGGGATCCTCGGCGGCGCGTTCCTGCTCTGGTCGTCGCTGTCGCTCTTCAGCGTGCTCGAGTCGGCGTTCAACATCGTCTACGGCCGGCCGAACCGTTCGTTTCTACACGGCAAGGCGCTGGCGATCGTGTTCATGCTCGCGTCGCTCGTGACGCTGTTCGCGGGGCTCGTGATCGGCGGGATCGGCGCAAATCTGCTCAACCGCTTCGCGCCGGGGATCCTCGGGAACGCTGTGGTCGCCAACGTCCTCTCCGTCGTCGTCTCGACGATCGGGATCTTCGTCTTCCTCGTCTCCTCGTACCGGTACCTGACGAACACGACCCTGACGACGCGCGCCGTCCTGCCGGGTGCAATCGTCGCGACCATCGCGCTCGAGGCGAGCTTCCAGGTGCTGCCGGTCTACCTCCGCCTCTCCAAGCACGTGCCGGCGGCACAGGCGTTCGGCGGCCCCGTCCTGCTCCTGATCTGGCTGTTCGTGATGGCCAACGTGATCGTCTTCGGCGCCGAGATCAACTGGCGCCGAGCACAGCGCTGAGCGACGCCGCCGCGCGCGCCCGGTGGGAGTGAGTCCGCTTCCAATCGTCACCGAGCTCGGCCACCGTTCGCTCCTCTCCCGCCGGCACGAAGATCGGGTCGTAGCCGAAGCCCCCGGAGCCGCGCGGCTCGAGCGCGATCTTCCCTTCGAGCGTGCCGAGCGCATCCACCTCCTCCCCGTCCGGCGAGAGCGCGACGATCGCGCTCACGTACCGGGCGCGCCGGTCCCGCTCGCCTTCGAGCTCGCCGAGGAGCGCCGCGATCGCGTCGTCGGCCCACCGGGCCGAGTGCACGCCGGGGCCGCCGCCGAGCGCCGCGACCTCGATCCCGGAGTCCTCGCCGGCGACCCACGCGCCGGGCGGCGCGACCCGGCGCCCGTAGACCGCCTTCGCGCGGGCATTGTCGGCGTAGCTCCGGCCCGTCTCGGGCGGGTAGTCGACCGCGTCAAGCAGCTCGACCGTCCACTGCGGCAGGGCCGCCTGCAGCTCCTCCCGCTTGTGCTCGTTCCGCGAGGAGAGGATCAGCGTTGCCAGCGGGCTTCCCGAACGTCGTCGAGGCCGGCAATCTCTTCGAGCGCCCGCGTCCGCTGCTGGAAGTCCATCCGCACCTCGATCTCGAGCCGCCTGCCGTCGCGGCTCAACGCGAGCAGGTCGCCCGCCCGCTCGAGCGCCTCGAGGACCCTGCCGGCGGAACCGCTCTCCGTGAGCTCGATCGAGAGCCGCGCCGCTGCACGCTGGGGAATCGCCTTCTCCTTCAGCCACTCGAGCGGCCGCAGGCTGGCGATGCCGACCGCGGTCCCGATCACGGCGCCTTTCCAGAACCCGGCGCCGGCGGCCATCCCGACCGCGGCGACGACCCAGAGGCTCGCCGCCGTCGTCAGGCCGCGAATCGTGAAGCCCTGTCGGAAGATCACGCCCGCGCCGAGGAAGCCGATCCCCGTCACGATCTGTGCCGCGATGCGGCTGGGGTCGGCCCGGACGATCGCCCCGCCCCCGACCAGGAAGTCGTGGAAGCCGTACGCGCCGACCATCGTGAAGAGCGCGGAGCCGAGCGAGACGAGCATGTGCGTCCGCAGGCCGGCCGCCTTCTCGTCGAGCTCCCGCTCGAGGCCGATCACGCCGCCGAGCGCCGCGGCGGCGGCCAGCCTGAAGAAGGCATCGAGCCAGTCGAGCGAAGGAATCTCAGCTACGAGATGCATCGACCGCCCGGTCCTGGGCCTCCTTGATCCTCGCGATCCCCTTCGCGCCGAGCTCGAGCAGCTCGTCGAGCTGGTCGCGCCCGAAGGGCATGCGCTCGGCCGTCGCCTGCACCTCGACCAGCCGGTCGTCGCCGGTGATCACCACGTTCAGGTCGACCTCGGCGCTCGAGTCCTCGACGTAGTCGAGGTCCAGGAGTAGCTCGCCGCCGACGATTCCGAGCGAGACGGCCGCGACGGAGCCGGGCATCGCCTTGGAGAGCCCGAAGCGGTCGAGTGCCCGCCGGGCGGCGACCCACGCGCCGGAGATCGCGGCGCACCGGGTCCCTCCGTCCGCCTGGAGAACGTCGCAGTCGAGCCAGAGCGTTCGCTCGCCGAGCGCCTCGAAGTCCGTCACGGCCCGCACGGCGCGCCCGATCAGGCGCTGGATCTCGACCGTACGGCCCTTCTGGCGCCCAGACGACGCCTCGCGTTGGGTGCGCTGACCGGTCGAGGCGGGCAGCAGCGAGTACTCGGCCGTGATCCAGCCTTTGCCCTGGCCCGCCATCCAGCGCGGGACGCTGTCCTCGATCGACGCGGTGCAGAGGACGCGGGTCTTGCCCTGCGTGAACAGCACGGAACCGTGCGGCTGCTCCAGATAGTCGGGCACGATCTCGAGCGAGCGCAACTGGTCGGGTCGTCTACCGTCCGATCGGGTCATGACTGGGGACAGTCCCCGTCAAGCGCCTGGACACGGCTCACGCAGCCGCCCTCCGCAGCGCGGCGAGCTCGACCGACTCGACCTCGTCGATCGGGAGCTGGAGGAAGCGCGCGCCCGCGACGCGGAACTCCCCCGGGTCGCCC
>JBKPCT010000252.1:0-7956 GCA_046727515.1 Actinomycetota bacterium
TCCGTCCACCGGCGCGCCCTGCGCGGCCGCAACCGCCGCCGGCAGCCGAGCCGGAACGACGACCTGTTCGCCGTCAGCCACAGGAGCGGCGAGGTTGACTCCCGCCGGATCGGCCCTTCGCGTCAGCCCGCCCGCGCGCTCCACCGCGTCCGCGACACGCGAGCCGGACGCTTTGTCCGACTCCGGATCTTCGGCAAGCCGCATGATCTTGGTCCGGAACTCCTTCGCTGCTTCCTCCTCGTCTGCAAGGTCGAGCGGGTCGCTCTCCTCGATTCGCGGCGAAGCTCGGAGCTTGCCCTAGCCGCGATCGGCCAGGAGCCGAGAGGCTTCGAGCCGGTCGGAGTCGCGCCGGGTCTCGTCGCGGGCGATGTCCCACCAGAGCTCCGCCAGCTTCATCCCGTCCTCACCGACTAGCGCCCGTGTTGCCCTCGCGTTAGAGGTATCCATCCCGGCGTTTGAGGGAGAGAGGGATGTCGGCGTGCAGCGCAGGCAACGGGGTTGCGTTCATCTCGTTGCCTCGGCCGCGAGCTCGGGAACCCTCTTGCGTGGCGCGAGTGCAAGCGCCGCCACGAACCCCAGAAGCGACAGCGCGGCGGCTGCGGCCATCGCCGGGCGGTAGCCGTCGCTGAAGTCGGCCCTCGTTCCGTATCCACCGGCTGAGGTGAAGGCGGCGGCGAGGATCGCGACGCCGAACGCCCCGCCGAGCTGGCGGAGCATCGTGAACGCGCCCGACGCCTTGCCCATGTCGACGGGCGCGACCGAGCCGACAACCGTTCTCGTCACGGCCGGGAGCGCGAGCGAGAAACCAATACCGCTGACGGTCATTGCAGCGGCAAGCTCGGGATAGGAGACGCCGGCAGTGGCGACCGCGGCCAGCATGCCCATCCCGATCGTCTGTAGGACGAGGCCGCCGACGATGAGCGGGCGTCCCCCGAAGCGGTCGACGAGCACGCCCGCCTTGGGCGCGATCAGGAACGGCGTCACGCCCCAGGGCAACAGCCGCAGCCCCGCGGCCAGCGGGCTGTGGCTCTGTGCGACTTGCAGGAACTGCGCGGTGAAGAACACGGCGCCGGTGAGCGCCGCGTTGAGCAGGAAGATGACTGCGTTACCGGCGGAGAAGGAGCGCGACTGGAACAGCCGCATCGGCAACATCGGCGCCTGTGTCCGCAGCTCGACTCCGACGAACACGACCACGAGCGCCACACCGGCAACGAGCGGCGCGACCACCTGTGCGCTATCCCACCCGGTCGCGGTCGCACGCACGAGGGCCCACACGATCCCGAGCGCGGCGGCGCTGATGAGGACGAGGCCGACGAGGTCGACTCGTTCCGGGGCGCCGAATGCCTCGTCGATCCGCGTCAGCACGAGCGGGATCGCCAGGAACGCGACCGGCACGTTGATCCAGAAGATCCACTCCCACGAGATCGCTTGCGTGACTGCGCCACCGACGACCGGCCCCAGCAGCGCCGCCAGCCCGGTGACGCTGCCGTACACACCAGCCGCCCAGCCGCGCCGCTCCGGCGGGAAGGCGCCGTTCATCAGGGCGAGCGCGAGCGGCATGATCGTCGCTGCGCCGGCGCCCTGCACCGCGCGAGCCGCGATCAACCAGCCGACGTCCGGGGCGAGCGCGCACGCCGCAGACGCGGCACCGAACAGCGCCAGCCCTAATGCGAACCCGCGCCGGCGGCCAAACCGATCCCCGAGCGCTGCCGCGGTCATGAGGAGCACCGCAAAGCTGAGCGTGTACGCATTCACCGTCCACTCCAGCTGGCCTACCGAGGCGCCGAGGTCGCGCCGGATCGCCGTCAACGCGGTCGCCACCACCAACAAGTCGAGCACAACAACAAACGACGCGACCGACGCCAGCCCCAACGTCCACCGCTGCACCGGCGTCGAACTAACCGACGCCAACGCTCGCTCGCGTGCCTGCCCTGTCGATGCAGCGCTCATCGCGACCTCCTTCGAATCGCTCCTGGCCCGGCCTGGATCGCCGGGAAGGCGATGCTGACGGTGAACAGGTCGAGCACCGAGAGGAAGACCCCGACCGCGAGGAGACCGAATGCCCGCCACGGTGCTGCCGAAGTCCCACTCATCGTCATGACACCCACGCCGAGTGTCGACTGCTGCTGGAGCTCGTGGCGAGACATTCGCACCAGGACGAAACGTTCCGGCCAGCGGCAAGCCCACAGGGACTCCTAGCCGTCGGAGTCCCGCGCTTCAGCTCAAGCCGAGCGCGCGACGGCCGGCTCGCGGCAGCGTGCTCACGACCAGGTCGTATGAGTCCTCGATCATGTCCCGAATGGCGTCGTCGGGCAGCGAGCCATCGAGGATCACGGTGTTCCAGTGAGGCTTGTGGGGTGGTATCCGGGAAGCACCGCCGCGTGCGCGCCGCGCAGCGCCCCGGCGAGCTCGGGTTCGCACTTGAGGCTGACCCGAAGCGAGTCGGCGCCGAGTTGCGAGAGGGCGAACATCTTTCCGGCGACCTTGAACGCCGAGGTTCTCGGGCCGAACGGAAACGTCTCGTCGGTCGTGGAAACTCTCCCCTGAAGCCGCAAAATCATGTGATGTAGCCAGGCTCTCCCGCCACGGCGACGACCTCCTCAGCGCAACCCGCGCACCTGATAGGCGACGACTGGGCGTGCGAACCCCTTGAGGTCGAGGGTGCCGACGGGAGCTGTCTCGACAGTCTCCTCGATGGCGGCGAAGATGCGCTGACCGATGAGGGTCTGCCCGGCGGACGCCTCCGTGCTGAGCCGTGAGGCGAGATTCGTCGCCGGGCCGAGCGCGCCGTAGTCGAAACGGCCCTCGAAGCCGATCCGACCGAGCGTCGCGTATCCGGCTTCGATGCCGATCCCGAGCGTGAGGTCGATTCCACGCTTTCGCCACGCCACAGCGAGCTCGGCGAACTGGGCCTGCGCGGCGAGCGCAAAGCGGACCGCTTGGAGCTCGTGCTCGTCCACAGGCAGGGGATCGTTGAAGAACACCATCACTCCATCGCCCGCGAAGTGCTCGAGCGTTCCGTGATGAGCAGGGATGAGCTCGCCGAGTAGGGCGTGGTACTCCCGGAGCACGTCGAACAACTCTTCGGGCGCAGCGGTCTCGGCGAAGGCGGTGAAGCCGCGGAGGTCAGTGAAGAGGCAGGAGACGTATGCGCGATGCCCGGCCAAGAGTCGCTCTCCGTCCTCGCTCGTGATCAGGTCTGCCACCTGAGGCGAGACAAAGCGAGAAAGCTCCGTCCGCTGCCGCTCGACTGCCTCGATGAGACGTGCGTTCGTCAGTGCGATCGCGGCCTGGTCCGCGAACGTCTGAACGAGCGCGATGTGCTCTTCCGTGAACGGCTGTGGCTGACGACGCACGACCACGACGACGCCGATGAGGTGGTCCTCGACCAAGATCGGGACCCCGAGCATCGCCCGGAAGAAACGCGGCCCGGGGTACGTGTATTCGGGATCCGCCAACACGTCCGGGATCTGGACCGGCTTTCGCTCGAGCGCCGCTCGTCCTGCAGCCGACGTCCGGTCGAGCGGATGCGGATGCTCACGGTCGTACTCCGCGCCCGCCGGCTCGCCCTGGTGTGCGCCCAGGTGGAGGAGCCCGTCGCGGAGAAGCCAGAGGGACCCGTGGTCGGCTTCGCAGAGCCGCCTGCACGCCTCCGCAACCTCCTCGAGCACCGGCTGGAGCCCGGCAGAGCGAGCAACGGCACGAAGCACGCCACTGATCGCGCGCTGCTGCTCCCGCACGTCCTCGAGTTCACGGGCGAGGTCCGGGCCCTCCGCCGCGACGCTGGCCATTCACGCAGCTTAGGCCCTCGGCCCTTGAGGCGACCGGGATCTCATTTGCCGCGCGTTCAGCCCGTCTCGCGCTCGCTGGCACTCCGTCCTTTCTACCCCTCTTGGAGAACGGACAGCACGTTCCCGGACGGATCCTTGAACCAGCGATGTACGGACCCTCGTCGCGGAAGACGCTTCTGTCGTCCCTGCGCGATGCCCTCATAGCACTCGAACTGGACGCCGCGCGCGGCGAGCGCGTCGACGGCCGCGTCGATGTCGTCGACCTCGAAGTTGAGGATCGAGTAGCTCGCGGGCGTGACGTCCGGCTGCTGGTAGACCAGCGTCTCCCGGCCGCCGGCGAGGTGCAGCCACCTGAGGCCGTACTCGTCGGAGGTCTCGAGCCCGAGCGTCTCGCCGTAGAACGTCCGCGCCTTGGCAATGTCGTCGACGGCAAATCCGCTGTAGGCCTTTGTGTTTGCGAACATGAGCAGCTCATATCGGTCGTCTCGTTGGCTCAGGCTGGGAGGTGTCGCCCCGCGAAGTCTCGGATCAGCTGGCGAAGAGCGAGGCGCGCTCGGGCGACGGCCCGTCGCGGCTGAGCGACGGGGAGATCGCGAGCTCGGCATGGGGGAGCGCCCGGCAGAGCGAGAGGTCGAGGGAATGGCTGTCGCTAGGAGCGCTCATGGCCTGGTGGGAGAGGCGCATTGAATTGCCCCGCTCGGGCTACGCCGTGTCAGAGGTCGCTATGCGGGGTGCGGGAGGTCCTCGATTGCAAGCAGGGCGCGCTGTATCTCGTCCTCGTCGAGGGCGACGTCCTCGAGCTTGCCTGCGAGGTAGTTGTCGTAGGCGGCCGTGTCGAAGTGGCCGTGGCCGGAGAGGTTGAACAGGATCGTGCGCCGCTCGCCGGCCTCGTCGGCCTCGTTCGCCACCCGCAGGGCTCCGTGGATCGCATGAGCGGCCTCGGGGGCGGGGAGAATCCCTTCACTTCCGGCGAACAGAAGCGCCGACGCGAACACTTCGTTCTGGAGGTAGGCCTCGGCCCGGATCAGGCCATCGAGCACGAGCTGCGAGATCAGCGGCGCGACGCCGTGGTAGCGAAGCCCGCCGGCGTGGATCGGGGCGGGCACGTAATCGTGGCCGAGCGTGTGCATTGCAACGAGCGGCGTCAGCTTGCTCGTGTCCCCGAAGTCGTAGGCGAAGAGACCCCGTGTCAGGGTCGGGCATGCCGCGGGCTCGCAGGCGAGCACGTCGATCTCGCGGCCGGCGATCTTTTCGCGCAGGAACGGGAATGCGAGGCCGGCGAAGTTCGAGCCCCCGCCGACGCAGCCGATGACCACGTCTGGGAACGCGCCCGCGAGCTCCACCTGCGCGAGCGCCTCCTGGCCGATCACGGTCTGGTGCAGGAGGACGTGGTTGAGGACGCTGCCGAGCGAGTAGGCGGTGTCGTCGCGACCGGCCGCGTCCTCAACCGCCTCCGAGATCGCGATTCCCAAGCTGCCCGGCGAGTCCGGATGCTCGGCTAGGATCGCCCGGCCGGACTGGGTGTCCTCGGAGGGGCTCGGCACGATCTCCGCACCCCAGGCCTTGATCATTGAGCGCCGGGCCGGCTTCTGCTCGTACGAGACGCGAACCATGTACACCTTGCACTCGAGCCCGAACAGCCTGCACGCGAACGAGAGCGCGCTCCCCCACTGACCCGCGCCGGTTTCGGTCGAGAGCCGCCCCCGCCCCTCCCGCTTGTTGTAGTAGGCCTGAGCCACCGCCGTATTCGGCTTGTGGCTTCCGGGCGGACTGACGCCTTCGTACTTGTAGAGGATGCGCGAGCGCGTCCCGACCGCCGCCTCGAGCCGATGCGCACGGTAGAGCGGGGTCGGACGCCAGAGGCTGTAGATCTCCAGAATCTCCTCCGGAATCTCGATCTCCGCCTGCTCGCTCACCTCCTGGCCGATCAGCTCCATTGGGAAGAGCGGCGCGAGGTCATCCGGGCCGATCGGCTGTCCCGTCCCCGGATGCAGCACCGGCCGTGGGGCCGTGGGCATATCGGGTCGGATGTTGTACCAGCGCCGCGGAAGCCGCGATTCCTCGAGCAGGAACTTCGTCTGGCTCCCCTCGAGCGTACGCGTCGGTTGCACGCGGCGAGCATAGACCGTCAGCCAGGTCTGTGCGGGTCGCGCAGTGGCTTGATGACGAATTTACGTCGATCGAGCCGGCGGCTAGACTATGAGCTCGCGGACTGGAGAGCGTCCTTTGGTGTGGACTTGGATTTGGATCGTGCTTGCCGTGACCGTCAACGGGCTCATCTTCCGCTGGCTTGGCGGTTTCGCCTCAGCCGGCACAGCGATGGAACGCTGGGGCAACCACACGGCGAGGCGCTGGGCACGCCGCCGTGGGCTGAAGGGCTTCTAGCGCAACAGCCTCCACCGCGACAGCCTTGCGCGCTTATCGACGCCGAGCGAGGAGGAGGTCGTGGTCGGGGTGGAGCAGTGGGCGGAGATCCGCCGCCTGTATTTCGTGAAGCGGCTCGCGATCAAGGAGATCGTCCGGCGCACCGGCCATGGCCGCAACACGATCCGGCGCGCGCTGCGCTCGGCCGAGCCGCCTCGCTATCGGCGTCCGCCGCGGCCGTCGAAGCCGGATCCCTTCCGCGAGGAGATCCACTGGCTGCTTCGGGATGATCCGCGGCTGCCGGGCACGCGGATCCGCGAGTTCATCGCCGAGCACGGCTACGCGGGCTCGAGGACGATCCTCGACGACTACCTGCGCGAGGTCAGGCCGCTGTTTCTGCCTCGGCCGCGCGCCTTCCAGCGCACCTCGTATCGGCCGGGCGTGCTCTGCCAGGTTGATCTCTGGGAGCCGTCGGGGGAGATCCCGGTCGGCTCGGGCCAGACGCGGCGCGGGTACGTCGTCGTCGGCTGCCTGCCCTACTCGCGCGCAGGCGCCGGATCGCTCGTCTTCTCGAAGGAGGCGCCCGACCTGCTGCACGGGATCGGCGAGTGTCTGCGCAAGCTCGGCGGGCTGCCGGAGACGCTCGTCTGCGACCGGGAAGGGGCGCTGCACGCCGGCGGCGGGCATCCGACCGAGCCCTTCGCCGCGTTCCTGGGCGAGCTTGGACTCGGCTGACGCTTCTGCGCGCCGCGCGATCCGCAGTCGAAGGGGGTGGTCGAGCGGCTGCAGGGCTACCTGGAGACGAGCTTCGAGCCCGGCCGGGGCTTCGCCAACGAGCTCGACTTCCAGGAGCAGCTCGACCGCTGGTTTTGCGAGCGCGCCAACGTCCGCTTTCATCGCACGCTTCGCTGCCGGCCGGCGGACCGGCTCGCCGAGGAGCTCACCGTGATGCGCTCGCTGCCCGAGCGGATGCCCGACGTCGACCGCCGCCTCGTCACGCGCGTCCCGCCCCGACCCGTACGCGCGTGTCGACACCTGCGACTACTCGCTCGACCCGCTGCTCGTCGGCGCCAGGGTCGAGCTCCGGATCTCTCAGCGGGAGATCCTCGCGGTCGCGCTCGACACGGGCGAGCTCGCCTGCCGGCATCGCCGCTCGTTCGCCCGCCATCGCACGATCACCGCCCTCGAGCACGCCCGCGCGCTGCGGGAGCTGCGCGGCGCGCGACCTGAGCCAGAGGTCGAACTCCGACCGCTCGCTCGCTACGACGCCCTCATCCCGGCATGACGAAGCAGGCCGAGCTCAGCTTCCTCTTTCGGGCGCTGAAGGCGCCGGCGGCGGCCAGGGCACTGCCCAAGCTGGCCGAGCGGGCTCGCCAGGAGGAGTGGTCGTACGAGCGCTTCGCCGAAGCCCTGCTCGCGACCGAGGTCGCCTCCAGAGAGGCGCACGGGGGCGAGGGCCGGATCAAGGCCGCCCGCTTCCCCGCCCGCAAGACCCCGGAGGAGTTCGACTTCTCCTTCCAGCGCTCGGTGCAGAAGACGCTCGTCCTGCACCTCGGCCAGCACCGCCACCGAGTGGGTCGCCCGCCTCGGCGATACCCAACGGCAGGGCCGACTGGACGAAGAGCTACGCAAGCTGCTCTGGACGCCGCTCTTGATCGTCGACGAGGTCGGCTACATCCCCTTCGACCCGCAGGCGGCCAACCTCATGTTTTCGCTCGTCTCTTCGCGCTACGAGCGCGCCTCCTTGATCGTCACCTCCAACAAGCCCTTCTCCGCCTGGGGCGAGACCTTCGGCGACGAG
>JBKPCT010000253.1:0-14950 GCA_046727515.1 Actinomycetota bacterium
TCTTCGTCTGGAACGAGACCCAACGGCGCGAGGCGATCGAGCTGCACGGCATCCCCGCGGAGCGCGTCGTCGCGACCGGAGCCGCTCGGTTCGACGACTGGTTCGCACAGCGGCCCTCGACCACCCGTGAGGAGTTCGTGCTGCGTGTCGGCCTCGATCCGGCTCGGCCGTACGTTCTCTACCTTTGCTCGAGCGTCTTCGTCGCCCCGGAGGAGGTCTCGTTCGTCCATAGCTGGCTGAGCGCACTGCGGAAGGACGAACGCCTGCACGACGTCGGCGTGATCGTCCGCCCGCACCCGAAGCGCGCTGGGCCGTGGGCGGAGGTCGAGCTTCCCGCCAACGCCGTCGTCTGGCCGCGACGCACCGGCGAGCTCGACGCCGAGGCCCGCGCGGGCTTCTACGACACGATCGCTCACAGTGCGGGCGTCGTCGGCGCGAACACGAGCGCCATGATCGAGGCCGCGATCGCCGGCAAGCCGGTCTACACGTTGCTCGCGGCGGACTTCAACCAGACCGAGACGATTCACTTCCACTACCTGCGCGCGGAGCAGGGCGGCTTCCTCCACGTGGCCGACTCGCTGGCCGACCACCTCGACCAACTCGCCGCCGGCCTCGAGCACGAGGCGCAGGAGTCGGATCGCGCTCGCTCGTTCGTCGCGTCGTTCGTCCGGCCGGGCGGCGTCGACAGAAGCGCGACAGCCATCTACGCGGACGCGGTCGAAGAGCTGGCAGGGTTGCCCGAGCCTGAGCCCGAGAGGCCGTCTCTGCCCGTACGCACCCTCCTGACTCCGCTTGCGGCGGTCAGCGCACTCGCCCTCGCGGGAAGAGTCGGCACGGCTGCGCTACGGAGCAAGCTCCCGGGCAGCCGGGCTACGCCGAGCCAGACCCGCATGCCCGCACGCGCGTGATGCAGGAGCCCATCCAGGAATCCACGACTGCGACACCTCCGGTCGTCGAGGCGCCCACGCCGCGCCTCAAGCTCGTCTTCTCCCTGCTCCACCCGGGCTACCTGCGCCACTTCGGCCAGCCGATCCGGCTCCTTGCCGAACGCGGGCACGCGGTGCACGTCGCGCTCGGTCGGCTGGAGAAGGATCCCGGCGACTTCAAGCTGATCGAACAGCTCGCCGCCGACTACCCAACCGTCACCTACTCCCACGCTCCGGCCCGCCGGCGACGCGACGGGTGGCGCCGGATCGGGTGGCTCGTCCGGGCGCTCACCGATCTCTCGCGCTACGGCGACCCACGCTACGCAGAGGCGCCGGCGCTCCGCGGGCGAATTGTCGAGAAACTCGACTGGCGGATCGACTACAGCCGGCTGCCGAAGGCGTTCAAGGGCCCGCTGCACCGCAAGGTCGCAAGCCTCGCGACCGGCGCCGACGCCGCGCTCTCGCGCCGCACGATTTCGCAGCTCGCTCGGCTCGAGGAGGCGATCCCGCCGAGCCGGCGGATCAGCCAGTTCCTGGCTGCGCAGCGCCCGGATGCTGTGCTCGCGAGCCCGGTGATCGAGTTCGCATCGTCGCAGGTCGAGTACCTGAAGGCCGCCCGTGCGCTCGGGATCCGCACCGGCATCTGCGTCGCGAGCTGGGACAACCTGACCGGCAAGGGCCTGCTGCGCTTCGTCCCGGACCGGGTCTTCGTCTGGAACGACATCCAACGGCAGGAGCTCGTCGAGATGCACGGGATCCCGGCCGACCGGGTCGTGCTCACCGGCGCGCAGCGGTTCGACGACTGGTTCGGCCGCCGGACTAGCACGACGCGCAAGAAGTTCCAGCGCGAGGTCGGACTCGACGCGGCGCAGCCGTTCGTCCTCTACCTCTGCTCCTCGCCGTTCATCGCGCCGAACGAGGTCGACTTCGTCCGCCGCTGGCTCGAGGCCGTGCGCAGCTCGTTTCCCGAGCTCGGCGTGCTCGTCCGGCCGCATCCGCAGAACGCGACTCAGTGGCGCGACGTCGAGCTCGAGCATCCGAACGCCGTCGTCTGGCCGCCCCGCGGGCAGCAGCCGGACAACGGCGAGGCACGCGCGGGCTACTTCGACTCGCTCGCCCACAGCGCGTGCGTCGTCGGCATCAACACGAGCGGACTGATCGAGGCCGGGATCGTCGGCAAGGCCGTCCTGACCGTGCTCGACCCCGACTTCGCAGGCACGCAGGAGGGCACGCTGCACTTCCACTACCTGCGCTGGGAGGACGGCGGACCGCTGCACATTGCGCGCGACCTGGACGAGCACGTCGCCCAGCTCGCGCGCGCGGTCGAGCAGGGAGAGGAGGACGCGCGGCACGTGCGGGAGTTCGTCGAGCGGTTCACGCGCCCGCACGGACTCCACCAGGCGGCGGCGCCGCTCCTCGCGCAGGGGATCGAGGAGCTCGGCCGCCTCGGGCCCCTTTCCAGCCCCCAGCCGTCCACGGGCACGCTCGCGAGACGCGCCGCCCTCTACCCGGTTGCACTGACCATGACAGGGGTCTCGTATCTGCTCGGGGGCGCGCGCCGGGCGCGGAAGGCCGTACGCGGGCTGGCCGCGCCCTCCTGATGCCCACCGACCATCCGGAGTTCGTCCACCCCTCGGCGCCCGGCGGGGCAGAACGTCTGATCGCCGAGACGATCGCGGCGATCGAGTCCGCAGGCGGCCGCACCGTCGTCGGCCCCTGGCTCGGCGAGGTCGGCTTCGAGGTCCTCTACTGGATCCCGTTCCTGCACTGGCTCTTCGACCGGCACGGGATCCCCTCCGAGCACGTGACCGTCGTCTCCCGCGGAGGCGCCGAGCCCTGGTACGACGGGCTCGCAGGCCGCTACGTCGACGTCTTCGACCACATCACGGCCGAGGCCTTCCGGCGCCAGACGCTCGAGCTCTGGGCGCAGACCGGCGGCCTCCAGAAGCAGGTCGCGGTCCGCGCCTGGGACGAGCAGGTGCTCGACGCCACGGTCGGCGAGAGCTGGCGGGAGGCCGCCCTCCTCCATCCCCAGCTCCTCTACCGCCTGTTCCGGAACGTCTGGCAGGGGGCGCTGCCGCTGCGCGACTTCCTCGACCGCGCCGTCCACCGCCCCTGGCGGAGGCCCGACACGGCGACCGAGCTCCCGGAAGGGTTCACCGCCGTCCGCTTCTACTTCCGCGACTCGTTCCCGGACACGCCGGAGAATCGCGAGGTCGTCCACGACGTGGTCGAGCGGCTCGCGGCACGGCGTACGGTCGTACTGCTCAACACCGGCGTCGTCGTCGACGAGCACCTCGACGCCGAGCCGCCCGCGGGCGAGCGCGTCCTGCGGCCGCTTGCCGGGATCGGGGCGGCACGCAACCTCGCCGCGCAGAGCGCCGTCGTCGCCCGCGCAGCGCTCTTCGTCGGCACCTACGGCGGTCTCGCCCACCTGGCGCCTTTCTACGGCGTCCCGACCGTCGGCTTTACCAGCGATCCGCGCGAGATCAACCCGGTGCACCTGACTGTGGCCCGCCGCACCGCCGTCGTCTACGACACCCCGCTCGCCGTCGTCAGCCCGGCGGGCTTCGGCTTGCTCGAGGCCGCCTAGGCATGCTGCGCGCGCTCTACACCCGCGTCGCGGGCACGAGGTCGGTCGGCGCGATCCGGACGCACCCGCGCGTGCGCGCGCTCGCCCGGCGACACGTCCACCTCCTGCTGTCGCGTGGACGCACCTGGGCGAACGTCGACGGCGCCCTACGGCTCCTCTCGGAGGATCGCCGCCAAAAGGTCGTCTTCGGGCCATGGCGCGGCGACCCGCTGCTCGACCGGCTCTACTGGGCCCCGTTCGTTCGCTGGGCCCAGAGTCACTTCTCGTTCGCCCCGGAGCAGATCGTCGTGGACGCCGAGCCCGGCGCGGCCGTCTTCCCGCCCGACCCGGTGATGGCGCTCGTCGAGGAGTACCGGCAGGGCAGGGCTGCGCCGCGACCACTGCTCAAGCGGACGCGATACGCGTCCCTCCCGCCGGACGAGAGAACCTCGGGCGGCATTGTCGAGTGGTCCGAGCAGGCGCTCCTCGGCGTCCTCTCGGGTGCGCCCACGATCGCGGTCCTCCCCGAGAGACCCGTGGTCGAGCCCGATCTCGACCTCGTTCTCCGCATCGCCGCCGAGCTCGGCGGGTCCCTGACGATCCTCTCCAACACGCACTTTACACGGCTTTTACAAGCCCTCCGCGGGCCGGGAGCCGAGCTAGAGTGGAGAACCGGTCCGTGACGTCCGCCCCGAACAGCCTCGCCACCGAGCTGCGCACGCCTCCGCGCGAGGTCTCCGCAACCGGCGACGCCGCGGTCGAGCCGGTCGAGCTCGTCAACTACCACCCGTCGCTCTGGCAGACGCTGGGGGAGTCCTGGCGCTCGCGCCGCCTGGTCTGGGACGTGGCGGTGACGGCGCTGCTCGGCTACTTCGTCAAGTACCGGCTCGGACCGACCTGGATCATCTTCGGCACCTTCATGGGCGTGATCGGCTGGAGCCTGATCGGCGGCGGCGTGTTCAACGTGAAGGCCCCGAACGGGATGCCGTACTGGCTCTACACGCTGGTCGGCCTGATGGGCTGGCAGCTCTTCCAGAGCACGCTCGTCATCTCGGCGCGCAGCTTCCTGCGCCTGCGAACGCTGATCAAACAGGTCTACTTCCCGCTGCTCCTCGTCCCGATCGCCGGCTCGTCCCAGGCGCTCCTGCGGTTCTTCCTGCTCTTGACCACCTACGTGATCGCGGTCGTCTACTACTGGTTCGCGCAGGGCGAGCTCTACGCGCAGCTCGCGCCGAAGTACCTGTTCTTCTCGGCCGCCGGCCTCTTTCTCTGCGTCACGCTCGCCTGGGGCATCAGCCTCTGGACGGCGCCGCTGACGGCGCACACGCGCGACGTCCGGATGCTGATCCGGTACGTCACGCCGTTCCTATTTTTCGTCACCCCGGTCATCTACCCGATCGAGAATCTGCACGGAACGACGCGGCTGGTCGCCGAGCTCAACCCGCTCTCGTCGCCGGTCGAGATGGCGAAGATCGGTCTGACCGGCGCCGGCTCCGTGCGGACGGTCGCGGCGGTCTGGAGCATGTTCGCGATTCTGGGCGTCTTCGCGTCCGGTGTCTGGTTCATGAACCGCTTCGGCGCCAGGGTGGTCGGGCTCGCGACCCCGGACGAGGACGACGACGAGGAGTTCCTGTGAGGCTGCGCGCCGCCCCGGTCGACCCGTCGACGCTGCCGGAGGACCTCGGCGTCGATTGGTCACGCTGGTCCGACGGCCGCGCCTACCGGCTGAAGCGCAAGAAGGACTTCCCGAACGTCAACCCGGGCCTCGCGAGAACGGCGTGCGAGCAGGCGGCGACGCGCATGGGCAAGGTCGCCCGCACTTTCCGCGACAGGATGATGCCCGAGAAGCTGATCTGGGTGCAGTTCGCGGATGCCGAGATCCGGGTCGGTGAGCCCTGCCCTCGCTGCGGTAGCAGGCGGATCCTCAACCTCCACGCCGACATGGCGCGCTGCCCCGAGTGCAAGGCCCAGCTGCTGCTCTCCAACGAAGGCCTCGAGGTCATGGACGAAGCCGCCGAGGGCGATGACGCGTCGCTCCCCAGCGCCGCCAAACGCGCGCGGATGGCACAGCGCCTCCGTGAGCTCGACAACGTCCACCTCCAGCGCTCGGGCGAGGCGGGCCACAACGAGCTCTACTCGGGCTGGGGCGAGCAGGAAGAGGCGCGGTTCATCGTCCTCGCGGAGTTCGAGCCGTCGGAGGACGGCGACGAGATCTCGCTCGACAACATGGACGAGCGCGTTCTGGTCGCGAAGGTGCTGCCCGCGCACCTGTTCGAGGGTCTGGTCGACGTCGACGAGCTGGCGGTCCGCCCCGATGCCGACTGGGACTTGATCTTTTGAGGAGGGCCTAGCGGATCCGGTCGACGAGCTGTGCCCAGCCGCGTTGGTGGGCGGTCTCGACCGCGCCGCGGCTGATCGCGGCCAACGCCTCCTGCTCGAGCGGCAGCTCGCGGGCCTGCCCGATGTCGATCAGGTTGTCGAGATGAACGAACTCGGGCGGCGAGTGCTCGTCGAGGTTCGTGATCACGACAGCGCCCTTCTCCATCGCCGCCGCGATCGAGCCGTTGTTCGCGCGCACGCCGCCGAGGAAGAACGACGCGAAGAAGGTGGACGACCGCAGGTAGTTGAAGACGGCGACGTCCGAGAGGTTGCCGAGGAAGAAGAGCGTCGCGGGGAAGATCTCGTGCAGCTCGTCGAAGATCAGGTGCGCGTCGCGCATCCGCGTCGTCTCGTGGTTCGCGGCCGATAGGTAGACGGCGTAGCTGCGGCCGGAGGCGTCCAGGAGGTCGCGCAGGCGCTCGAAGAGGTCGGTGCGGATCTTGTGCGCCATCCCGAACGAGAACACCGAGACGTCGGTCGGGGCGAACTCGCGCTCGTCCAGGATCAGGCCCGGCGACCAGAGGGTGTCGGCAGAGCGTGCGAGCCCCTCGATCTGGGCGAAGATCTCGTGATTGCCCGCGTGGACGTGGTCGGCCCCCGCGACGAGCGCGGCCTCGAGCTCGTCTCCGTCGTAGACGTGCAGGAAGAGCTCCCAGCGGAACGGCCTCGTCTCCACGAGCTCGTGCAGGGCAGCGAGCTCGGCCGGCGCCAGCTCGGCGACCTTGAAGGAGAGGAGCGGCCGCGAGCAGCCGCCGGCGAGCAGCTTTCGGATGCCGATCACCGGCACGCCGAGCCGCTCGGCGAGCAGCTCGTTGAAGCGTCCGACGCCCGAGCGGAAGCTGTCGCGATGGTGGGTGACGACGGCGTCCACGGGCGCTCTGGACATCGCGACGGTTCTACCAGAGCCTAGAGTTCGCCTCCGTGGTACCCAGGATCCTCCACCAGATCTGGCTCGGCGATCAGCCGTTCCCGGACGAGTTCGCCGCGTATCGCGAGACGTGGCTGCGCCACCATCCCGACTGGGAGCACCGCTTCTGGACCGAGGAGGACCTCCCGTCCCACCTGCGCCGCCCGGAGGTCTACGAGCGGCTGCGCATGCCGGCCGAGCGCTCGGACATCCTCCGCCTCGAGGTGCTCTGGCGCGAGGGCGGCGTCTACGTCGACACCGACTTCGAGTGCCACCGGCCGCTCGATCCTGTGATCGACGACCACGACTTCTTCACCGCTCCGCTGAAGCCGAACGGCTGGGTGAACAATGCCTTCATCGGCTCGGTGCCCGGGCACCCGATCCTCGACCGCGCGCTGAACGAGCTGCGCCCGCGCGAGTTCTACGGCTACGACAAGCACGGCACGGGCCCGCGTTTCCTCGACACGCTGCTGCGCGACTACCCGGAGGCGACGCGGCTGCCGGCCGAGCTCTTCTACCAGACGAGCCCACGTCAGCTCGAGGACGCGGTCGCGACCCACCACGCCGCCGGGAGCTGGAAGAGTGTCGACAGCTACCGCCGAGCGGTCAAGCTCGCCGAGCAGCGGAACTACGAGCTGCGCGGCCGGATCGAGGAGCTCGAGCGCGAGCTCGCCGGCAAGCGGCGGTTCCTCAGGCGTTGACGCTCGGGGGAGCTTTATGCCCCTGTCGGAGGAAGAGGCAGAGGGTTGGCTGATGCCAGCCTCGTCAGTGCGGGTCCCGCGTTTACCCGGCGCGTTTCCTGAAGCGCTGCAGGACGTCGGTCGAGGAGTCGACGACGGTGTCGAGGAAGACGATCTCGACGCCGTGCTCCGTGCAGGCGGCGAGCTCGTCCTTGGGCAGTCGGCCCTCCCAGTCCGCGCCCTTGGCAAAGTAACGCGGCCGGAGCAGACGCAGCACCTCCGACGTCGGCCCCTGCTCGGCGTGCACGTAGTCGACCACGCGTAGGGCGTCGATCAGCTGGACCCGCTCGGCCTGAGTGAGGAGCGGGACGTGCTTCCGGCCCACCCAGTCGTCGCGGGAGACGTTGACGAGCAACGGGGCGCCGAGGTCGGCCGCTCCGCGGAAGTACGCGAGGTGGCCTGGGTGAAGCGGGTCGAAGCCGCCGCTGACCATCGTCACGTTGCCGCCGAGCCGGCCGAGCTCGTCGGTCGGGATGATCACGGCCCCACCAACTCGTACTCGGCGTCCGGGTACGCTGCGTGCAGCACGTCGAGGTGGACGCGCTGGAACGCGTCCCGGGTGCACAGCGCCCGCGTCGGCACGCCGAGCATCGGCCCTAGGTAGGAGAAGCCGCCGTAGGTGGCGACGAGAGCGCGGGCGCCCGCAACGAGCGCGGTCTGTACGGCGAGGTTGTTCCGCGGCGTCACCCACGCCGACGAGTCGTGGATGCGCGTCCCCGTCGGGACCCACTCGCGGTGCTCGTCGAGTTGCGTGCCGCTCGTCAGCATGACCACGTCTGTCTCGTCCGCCAACTCGGCCAGCACCCGCCCGGCGAGGTCGCGCGAGGCTCCGTCGTCGGGAAACGAGTCGCTGAAGTACAGCTTCACCGCCACGTAGTCGGACGGGCACTCCGGCGGCGGCAAGCGCTCTACCACCGCGAGCCGGCCGTAGTCGGCGATCCGCGTCGCCTCCTCGGGCGGCTGCAACCCCTCGAGCACGAAGCGCATGCGCGAGTACATGACCAGCGGGTGGACGACCGCGGCCTCGCCGACGCGCTCGAGCGCGAGCCGCGTCAGCCGCCCGTCGAGCCGGTCGGGGAAGTACTGCTTCGTGTTCCCCTCACGTCGCCTCCGTGCGACGAGCTCGTCGAGGTAGCCCTCGGGCGGCACGAGGTCGAGCGCGTCGATGGTGCCCGCTGCGAGGTCGCAGTACCAGGTCGCCGCGCCGCCCCGCGCGAGCACGGTGACCCGCTCCCGCTCGACCCCGGCGAGCAGGCGGCGGAGCACCGGGATCCAGTACAGGAGCTCGAAGCCGACTTCGCCGAGGAAGGGGCCGACGAGCAGCCTCCGGCCGTCGCGGATCGCGCGCGCGACCGCGGCCTCGTGCCGGCTCCAGACGAGCTGGCGGCGCGCGGCCCGGGCGACGACGGACGGCGACCCCGTGCGCACGAGGCGCGTCAGACGCCGGCGGAGGTCCGGCGATGCGGCCCGAGTCGCGCTCGACGGCGGTCGGCTGCTCGGGTTGCTCACGCCGGTGCGGCGTCTCCCACAGCGCTGAGGCAGAGCGCATACAGCTCGGCGTCGAGCCAGTTGTAGGCCAAGATCGTCTCGCGCAGGCCGGGCGAGATCTCCTCCGCCGGGCGCACGGGGTTCACCTTGCTGCGCGGCTCGAAGATCTCCCAGCCGTAGCGCCGCGCGAGCACCTCGAGGTACTCGGCGAAGCGGTCCTGGACCCCGACGAGGTAGACGCGCTCGACCAGATCGCGCAAGCGCTGCCGCCAGAGATCCGCGTCGGCCGGCGGCCCGGGCGAGTGCTCGAGCCTTGCGGTGTCGTGGAAGACGGACAGAAGCGCGCGGCTCTGCCAGTTGCAGAGTTGGTCCCAGAGCGCGGGCCGCCGCGCGCCGTCCGAGCGGTTCCCGTGCAGCTCGTAGAGCCGGTCGAGCGGTTCCAGCGGGCGGCCCGGCCCTCTGCGGCGCTGCTTGAACCAGTAGTACGAGAGCGTGCGGTCGACCGGCTCTCGGACGAGCACGAGCGGATCGCTCGGACGGTCGAGGGCCGGGAGGAGGTAGCCCGCCCAGTGGGACATCACGCAGCACAGGCGCGCACGCCTGTCGTCGTCCAGGCTGCGGTACCACTGCTCGTGCCAGGCGAGGAGCTCCGGCGGTGTGCGGGCCTCTTTGTGCAGGTAGGACAGCAGCTCCGCGTCGGCCGGCGGCAGGTTCGCGCGGACGACCCGGCGGAGCGAGGTGCCGGCGGTCTTCTGGACGTGGTAGACGACGAGCAGCGGGCCGCTCTCGCCGTCCGTGCGGAAGAACGCCTCGAAGTCGCCGCTCCGGCCCTTCATGCGGTCACAGGCTCGCGAGTCACGCCGGCGAGCCGCTCGAGGTCCTCGACGACGAGCGGCGTGACCGGCGTGTCCAGGCCCCGTGGCCGGACGAAGCCGCGGAGGAACTCCTCGCGCCAGCCGCCGTCGCTCTCCTCGCCGTGAAGCAGCTCCCGCAGCTGCGCGAGATGCTCTTCCATCGACCGGGCCACGATCAGCGCTCCGCCGTTCTCCGGGAGCAGGTAGTGGAAGTGGAGCGTCTGCTCTTGTGCCCCACGCGTCTCGGGCAACAGGATCGAGTACGTCCGGCGCCCGACGATCGCTGCGTCGATCAGGGCCGTCGTGTTCGCTCCGACGACGGCGGCGGAGTGGTGGATCGAGTCGTAGAACCCTGCCCGCCGGGCCTCGTCGGTCGGGTCTTCGCCGACCGGGGGCCAGACGGCGACGTTCGCGAACCCGTGGAGCGAATGCTCGGCCCAGATCGCACCGTTCGTGGGATGGGGGCGTACGAGTACGCCGACGCCGGCGAGCTCCGGGTCGACGCGTAGCGCCTCGACCCACCCGGCGACGATTGGTCGCTCGTCCGCCGCGATGAACCCGGACGAGCAGACGTAGAGCAGAAACGGACGTGCGGGATCGAGCCTCGCCTCGAGGCAGAGCTCCTCACGCGACCGGCTCGGCGCCCAGTCGAACCAGTGGTCGAACGTGTGGGCGCCCAGGGCGGCGACGCTCTCGGGCTCGAGACCGTGCAGCTCGACCGCCTCGCGGCGCTGGATCTCGTTCCAGACGTACGTGCGGTCGGGCCGGTCGAACATCACGCCCTTGTTCGTCAAGTTGTCCCAACTGGCGACAGCCACGGAGACGGGCAGCCGGAGCGTCAGCGCGCTGCGCAGCCAGTCGTGCTGGGAGGGCCCGTCGACGAGCGGGGTGAGGAGCACGAGGTCGTAGTCGCCGGCGCGCAGGTGCTCGTCGATCTCGCGCGAGCGCGGGACCCGGCGCTCGGCCCAGCGGAACAGCCGCTCGAGCACGCCATGGAGCGCGGCGAACCGGGCGAGCCGCACCACGAGCGCGGGCGTGCCGCGCGCCCAGCGCTCGCGCAGCTTCACTGCGTCCCGGTATGCCGGCGAGAGGTAACGGAGGTAGCTGACCGACTGCCGGAGCCCGAACGCAAGCCCGCGCCAGCGGTCGTCACGCGTCGGCACGAGGTCGTAGTCGACGGCACCGTCTGTGTCCTCCCGCAGCCGGTCGGGGAGCTCGAAGCCGCCCCGCCCGCGCTCGATCCGCTCCGCCATCCCGGCCGCGCGGCCGCGCTCGAACCCGAGCTGCACCCGGTGCCCGCGCTCGGCGAGGAGCCGCAGAACCCACTCGAAGTTCCGCACGTAGCCGCCGTGCCGCATCACGAACAGGATGCGCATGGCCCGCCTTATGCGAGCGCGGCGCGGGCGGCCGCCGAGAGCTCCGCCTCGCGGCCCTCGAGGTCGACCTCGAAGCGACGGCCCTTTTTGTCGGCCGCCGTGGAGACGTACGACCAGATCGACACCACCCTGGGCGTCGCCTTCGCGAACCCGCCGCGATGGAAGCCGCTCGTATCGCAGAAGATCATCGTTCCGGCCGGCCCGGTCATCGTCACACGCTCCTCGGGCGGAACGGCGGCGTCGACGTGGTCCTCGACCGGATGCTTGACGTCGCCTCCCCACGGCCACAGGTGCCCGAGGCGATTGCCGGGCGGGCTGCCCTTGACGTACTCGAACGGCCCCGCGTCCTCGGTCACGTCCGAGAGGTAGAGGAATACCTTGACCACGTGCTCCTCCTCTGGATCGCGATGCCAGCGCTGGGACGCGATGCGCTCGTCCGCGCCCGCGTAGGGCGGCGTGAACCAGTTGTCGAGGTAGAAGAGCCTCGTCTCGAGTCCGCGGTAGGTGTTGACGACGCCGAGATTCGTGTCGGATAGCCCGATGCGAAGCCAGGGGCTTGCAAGGGTGAACGGCACTCTCGGCTTCTGGCGCATATAGCGCCGCACGATGAACTCGTCCTTGTTCTCCGGCTTGTCAGCCAGCGAGCCCAGCTGTGCATTCTGCTCCTCGACGAAGGGCGCGACGTCCGCCTGCACCTCCCCCCAGAGCTCCTCGCCGAAGAGCTCGCGGAAGTCGACGGTGGCAATCCCGTCCTGCCGGAGCGAGTCGAGGATCTGCCGCCGGAGGGCGTTCGACGACGGAGCCTGGACGCTCATAGAGCGAGCCGAAGGCGAGCGACGCTCACGGGCCGGATGGTAGCGGTCAGACGCGGCTGGGCCGCAGCGCCTCGACCTGGCCGCGGATGCCCTCCGCGTCGAGGCCGTGCGCGCGCAGCACCTCGTCGTTCCCGCCGCTCTTCGGGACCTCCGTGACGCCGATCTTGTGGACGCGCGAGGCAGCCTCCGGCGCATCGGCGGCGAGCGCGGAGAGTACGGCGTCGCCCTGGCCACCGGTGACGTAGTGGTTGTCGAGCGTGAAGATCTGCGCGCCCCCGGCGACCTCGGCAAGCCAGGCGCCGTCGACGCCCCGGAGCCATGGCAAGGCGACGACGCCCGCTTCGACGCCGTCCTCCGCCAGCAGCTCGGCGGCATGCCACCCGCCCGCGACCATCACCGGCCCGGCGGCCACGAACAGCACGTCCCCTGCGGGACGCAGCACCGTCCCGCGCCCCGGCACCAGCTCGTTCATCGCGGGCGGATCGAAGCCGAGCGCCCACGGGACGCTGACGAGGCGGACGTACACCGACCCGGGCGCGCGGTGGACGGCCCAGTCGAGTGCAGCCTCGAGCTCGTCCTCCGTGAACGGCTCGATCAGCGACATCCCCGGGACGGCGCCGAGCGCAGAGATGTCGCGCACGGACTGGTGGGAGTGTCCCGGGCCGCCCGGCACGAGGCCGGCCAGCGAACCGGCGTAGATGATCTTCGTCCCCTCGGTCGCGTTGTTGTAGATCTGCTCGTTCGGCCGGGTCGAGAGGAAGCAGGCAAAGGAATGGACGACGGGAAGCAGGCCCGCGAGCGCCATCGCCCCGGCCTGCGAGACCATGTCCTGCTCGGCGATCCCGCACTCGTAGAAGCGCTCCGGGAACCGCTCGCGGAAGGTGACGAGACCGCAGTCGAGCCGCAGGTCGGCGTCGAGCACGACGAGCCGCGGCTCCTTCTCGGCCTGCTCGACGATCGCCCGCTCGTAGGCGCCGCCCTTGACGAGGAACTGGCGCTCCTTCGGTGCGGAGCGGTGCTCAGGCGGATCCGCGTGCACGAGCACGACCGGCGCCGCGCCGAGCCTCGCCAGGCGCTCGCTCAGGCGGGTCTCGATCTCGCCGACGCCGCGCTCGTACTCCTCGGCGCTCGGGGCGCCCGAGTGGTAGCCGTAGAGCGCGGTCTCGGTACGCGGCAGGTTGTGCTCGGGTTCCATGAACGAGACCCCGCCCCCCTTGCGGGTGTGCGCGATCACGACCTTCGGCCGCCGCTCGGGCTCGAGCGCCGACAGCGTCTGCGCGAAGGCGCGTAGGTCGTGGCCGTCGCAGTGGGCGACGGCCCACCCGAACGCGGCGAACTTCTCCTCCAGGTCGCCGACGTCGCTGACCTTGTCGACCCACGTGTCCGACTGGACGAGGTTGCGGTCGACGATCACGGTGATCTCGTGCAGCTCGAGGTTCGCCGTCGGCTGCAACGATTCCCAGAACTGGCCTTCCTGGAGCTCCCCGTCCCCGGTGACGACGTAGACGCGCCCGGTGCGCCCGAGGGCACGGTCGGCGAGCACGAACCCGCGGGCCTTCGAGATGCCCATCCCGAGCGAGCCGGTACTCGTCACGACCTCCGGCGTCGCGGCGACATCCGGGTGCCCGGGCAGCCCGTCGAGCCGGCGGAGCTGGTGGATCAGGTCGAAGTCGAGTCGCCCGAGCGCCGTCAGCACCGCGTACAGGCCGGGTGCGTCGTGGCCCTTCGACGAGAAGTAGCGATCGCCCTCGCCGAGCACCTCGAGGTGCAGCCATGAGACGATGTCCAGGCAACTGAACGTTGTCCCGGGGTGGCCGGAGCCGGCGCGCTCGATCATGTAGAGCGCGTTCAGCCGGCAGGCATCCGCGAATGCGGCCGTGCGCTCGAACGGGTCGGCGTCGAGCGCGACCAGGCGCTCGAGCTCGGCTGCGGGCACGTAGCGCAGCATCGAGCGCCGAGCCTACCGGCTATCCTCGCGCGCGTGGCGCACGTGCTCAGCCTGAGCGACGTCCAGGAACGGGCCCTCGGCGGGCTCCGCGAGAACGGGATCGCGATCGTCCCGTTCGCGGAGCTCATCGCCGACGAGGGACTCTGGGAGGCGCTGAAGGCGGACATGGACGCGTTCGTCACCGCCGCCGAGTCGGAGCTCGAGCACGGCGACGGGGCGAAGCGGAAGAAGGACTTTCTGATTCGGCGGTACCCGCGCGGGAAGAAGAAGCTCCCGAAGGAGCCCGCGATCCTGCCCTCGGACGGGCACTGGTTGCGCTATGCCGCCGGCGACGCGCTGCTCGGCATCGTCAACGCTTATCGCAGCGCGCAGGTCAAGCTCGTCGACTTCGACCTGTGGTACACGATCCCGGTCGGCGACGAGGCCGAGCGCGTCGCCTCACAGGAATGGCATCGCGACCCGGAAGACCAACACGTCGTCAAGGTCTTCCTCTACTTCTCGGACGTAGACGAGGAGGCCGGGCCGTTCGAGTACATCCCACAGAGCGCGGAAGGCTTCAAGTACGGCCACCTCTGGCCGTGGGGCGGGAGCGAGCGCTACCCGCCGACCGAGGAGCTCGAGGCGGCCGTCCCGGACACCGACCGGATCCTCGCCACCGGCGCCGCCGGCACCCTCGTCATCTGCGACACGAGCGGGTTCCACCGCGGCGGCTACGCGCGCACGAAGCCGCGGATCCTCTCCACTCACACCTACGTGAACAAGAAGATCACGCCGGAGCGCCCGGAGCGACGGAAGTTCACGGTCGACTGGCGGGACGGCCAGCTCTCCGAGGCGGCCCGCTTCGCGCTGACGTAGCTACTCGACAGATTTTGTCCAGTCGTTTTCGGCTTTCTTCAGCATCGTCCGGTACAGCTCACCCGCGCGCGCCTCGATGTAGTCGACCTC
>JBKPCT010000254.1:0-10921 GCA_046727515.1 Actinomycetota bacterium
CTTCGCAGATGCGGGTCGTGCGGTCGAGACGGCGGTCAGAGCACAGCACGCGCTCGCCGCGCACGAGTGGCCGAGGGGCACCGCCGTCGAGGTGCGGATGGGGCTCCACTCGGGCGAGCCGACGATCCAGGGCTCGAGCTATGTCGGTCTCGACGTGCACCGCGTTGCCCGCATCGCATCCGCCGGCCACGGCGGCCAGGTGCTCCTCTCCGCGCGGACGCGGGAGCTCGCAGGCGTGGACGCCCGCGACCTGGGCGACCACAGATTCAAAGGGCTCGAGGCCCCGGAGCGCGTCTACCAGCTCGTCGCCGACGGCCTGCGCGAGGACTTTCCGGTGCTCCGCGTCGACGGCGGAAGAACCGAGGTGCCGCCGTCGAACGGTACGCGGATGCGCGTCGTCGTCGCCGAAGACTCCGTGCTCCTGCGCGAGGGCATCGCCCGACTGCTCGAAGACGCCGGCTTCGACGTTGTCGGCCAGGCGGGGACTGCGGAGGAGCTGCTGCTGAAGGTGCGCTCGTACAAGCCGGAGGTCGCGATCGTCGACATCCGGATGCCGCCGACGCAGACGGACGAGGGGCTGCGGGCGGCGAAGGAGATCCGGGCCGAGCACCCGGAGACCTCGGTGCTCGTCCTCTCGCAGTACCTCGAGCCTGCCTACGCGCTCGAGCTCCTCTCCGACAGCGCCGAGGGCGTTGGCTACCTGCTCAAGGATCGCGTCGCGGACATCCCCGAATTCGTGGCGGCGGTCAAACGCGTCGGCGAGGGCGGCTCGGCGCTCGATCCGTCCGTCGTCTCGCAGCTCGTCGGCCGGCGCCGCCGAGACGACCCGATCGACCAGCTCACCCCGCGTGAGCGAGAGGTGCTCGAGCTGATGGCCGAGGGTCTGTCGAACATCGCGATCGCGGAGCGCCTGGTCGTCACCGAGCGCGCGGTCGAGAAGCACGTCACGTCGATCTTCGGAAAGCTCCGGCTCAGCGCGGACTCGGAGCACCACCGCCGCGTCCTCGCGGTGCTCGCCTTCCTGCGCGCGTAGGGCCTCGCGCCACCGGCCGGGTCGACCGCGAGTACGAGGCCGACCTGTTCTGGGCGCTCCGCGGCGGCGGCGGCACTTCGGCATCGCCACCGCGCTCGAGGTGCCGCTGTACTCGATCCCGGAATCTACTCCGGCGTCCTCTTCTTCCCGTGGGAGCGCTCGTCGTACCGCCGGCTCCGCATGCGTTTCGGTGTGGTCATCCGCACCGCCAGAGGCCTGCTGGCTCCATTCCCGCTCGGGCTTTGACACCGCAGACTCGGTGCATGTCACGCAGCGCAGACCAAGGAGGAACATTGAGCACCGCAGTCGCATACGCAGACCCCCGCCCCGTTCCGGCCCCGGCCGCTCCGGCCGTGGTCACCGCCACCGAGCTCCGTCGCCGTTATGGCGAGGGCGACACCGGCGTCGAGGCCCTCAAGGGCGTCGACCTCGCGGTCCCCCGCGGCGAGCTCACCGCCGTCATGGGCCCGTCCGGCTCAGGCAAGTCGACCCTGATGCATCTGCTGGCTGGGCTCGACCGGCCGACCTCGGGCTCGGTCGAGATCGACGGCATCGACATCACGGACCTGGACGACACGGAGCTGACCAAGCTGCGTCGCAGCCACGTCGGCTTCGTCTTCCAGTTCTTCAACCTCCTGCCGATGCTGGACGCGGAGGAGAATGTCACCCTCCCGCTCGCGATCGCCGGCGAGAAGCCGGACAAGGCATGGCTGGAGGAGCTGATGAGCCGCGTCGGCCTTGTCGACCGGCGGAAGCACCGGCCCTCCGAGCTCTCGGGCGGCCAGCAGCAGCGCGTAGCCATCGCCCGGGCCCTAGTCGCCCGGCCGGCCGTCGTCTTCGCGGACGAGCCGACCGGCAACCTCGACTCCCGCACCGGCGGCGAGATCCTCGAGCTCCTCCGCGAGGCGGTCGAGGACTACGGCCAGACGCTCGTCATGGTCACCCACGATGTCCGCGCGGCGACGATCGCCGACCGGATCGTCTACCTCGCCGACGGCCGCATCGTCAAGGACGCTGGCCGCTCGAGCGACGCCGAGATCATCGCGGCGGTCGAGGAGGTGAGCCGGACATGACGTCCGTTGCGCTCAAGGGCCTCGCGGGCCGCAAGCTCCGTGCCCTGCTCACGGCGCTGGCGATCGTGCTCGGCGTCGCCATGGTCAGCGGCACCTACGTCCTGACCGACACGATCAAGTCCGCGTTCGACCAGATCTTCGCGGGCTCGTACAAGAACACCTCGGCCGTAATCACGGGCAAGTCGACCGTGTCGTTCGCGCAGAGCGGCTCGCCGACGGTCCCCGCCTCCGTGCTGGCCAAGGTGAAGGCCCTCCCTGACGTGGAGACCGCCGCCGGCGAGATCTTCAACCTGACCGACAGCTCCGACTACGGGAAGCTGATCGGGCGGAACGGCAAGCCGCTCGGGACCAGCGGGAACCCGACGTTCGCGTGGGGACTCGCCCCCGGGCTGGGCAAGCTGAACCCGCTCACGCTCACCGACGGCCGCTGGGCGTCCGGCTCGCGCGAGATCGTGATCGACTCGTCGAGCGCGAAGTCAGGCAAGTTCAAGGTCGGAGACACGATCGGCGCCGCGGTCCAGGGCCCGGTCAAGCAATACCGCATCACCGGGATCGCGACGTTCGGCTCCGTCGACTCGCTCGGCGGCGCGACGATGGCGATCTTCGACACCGCAACGGCGCAGCGCCTGCTGGGCAAGGACGGCTACGACCTGATCGCGGTCTCGGCCAGGCCGGGCGTCTCGCCCGGCTTCCTCGTGAACGAGATCAAGCCGTTGCTGCCTGCGAACGCCGAGGTCAAGACCGGCTCGGAGCAGGCGAAGGCGAGCGCGAAGGACATCACGGAGTTCACGAAGTTCATCCAGTACTTCCTGCTCGCATTCGGAGCGGTCGCGCTCTTCGTCGGCGCGTTCGTCATCTTCAACACGCTCTCGATCACGATCGCCCAGCGGACGCGTGAGCTGGCGACCCTGCGGACGCTCGGGGCCTCCCGGCGTCAGGTTCGCCGCTCGGTGCTGGTCGAGGGCTTCGCGATCGGGATCCTCGCCTCCGTGCTCGGGCTCGCGCTAGGACTTGGCCTGGCGAAGGGCCTCGGGGCGCTGATGGCGGCGATGAGCCTCGACCTGCCGAAGGCCGGCACCGTGGTCGAGAGCCGCACCGTGATCGTCTCGGTGGTGCTCGGCACGGTCGTCACGCTGGTCGCCAGCATCGCCCCGGCGATGAAGGCGACGAAGGTGCCGCCGATCGCGGCCGTGTGCGAGGGCGCGACGCTCCCGCCCGGCCGGTTCGCGCCGTACCGGACGTTCGTCGCGATCTCGGTCACGGGGCTCTCGCTGGCGCTGCTCGGCTACGGCCTCTTCGTCGACGGCGTCGACACGGGCGCGCGCCTGCTGTCGATGGCGCTCGGGATGCTCGGGCTGTTCGTCGGCGTGGCGCTGACCGCGTCGAGGCTCGCCCGCCCGCTCGCCTCGGCGCTCGGCCGGCCGTTCGCGCGGTTCGGCATCTCCGGGTCGCTGGCCCGCGAGAATGCGATGCGGAACCCCGCTCGCACGGCGTCGACTGCGGCCGCGCTGATGATCGGTCTCGCGCTCGTCACGATGGTGGCGATCCTCGGCAAAGGCCTCGTCAGCTCCGACCGCGACGCCCTGCGCCACCAGGTGCAGGCCGACTACGTGGTCACCTCGAAGAACGGCGGGGATCCGCTGTCCCGCGCGGCGGGCGACGCCGCTGCAGCCGCTCCCGGCGTGAGCGTGGCGTCGAGCGTCCGCAACGAGCAGGCGAACGTGAAGGGCGACGAGGTACGCGTCGACGGAATCGACCCGACGACGATCGCCTCCGCCTACCACTACGACTGGGTGACCGGCTCCAACGCGACGCTGAGCACGCTCGGCCGCGACGGCGCGATCATCCGCGAGAAGTGGGCGACGCAGCACGAGGTCGGGATCGGCGACCGCATCCGGGTCCTCAACCCGGCGGGCGAGTCGAGCTCATACGTCGTCCGCGGGATCTACACGCAGCCGAAGTTCGCGCAGATCGACCCTGTGCTCGGCTCGATCGCGATCTCGCAGCAGGCCTTCGACTCGGCCTTCGAGCGGCCGCAGAACGCCTACACGTTCCTGAACGTGCGCGGCGGGGCGACCCCGGAGACCACGGAGGCTCTGCAGGCGGCGCTCGCCTCGTACCCGGACGCGAAGGTCGCGACCCGGGCGGACTGGGTGAAGACGAGGTCGAAGGCCGTCGACAAGCTCCTGAACCTGCTGTACGTGTTGCTCGCGCTGTCGGTGGTCGTCAGCCTGTTCGGGATGGTGAACACGCTCGTCCTCTCGGTCTTCGAGCGGACACGCGAGATCGGGATGCTGCGGGCGGTGGGGATGACCCGCCGGCAGGTGCGGCGGATGATCCGCGCGGAGAGCGTCGTCACCGCGCTGATCGGCGCGGCGCTCGGCCTGCCGCTCGGCGCCTTCCTCGCCTGGATGGTGACGAAGGCGCTGTCCGCCCAGGGCGTTTCGTTCGTGATTCCGTCGAGGCTGGTCGTCTACTTCGTCGTCGTCGCGGTCGCGGCCGGGATCCTCGCCGCGGTCGTGCCGGCCCGGAGGGCCTCGCGGCTGAAGGTGCTCGAGTCGCTCCAGTACGAGTAGGACAGTCGTTCCGACGAGGGGACAGGCCCGTCGGGCCTGTCCCCGTTTGTCGGGGCTAGACTCAGTGCATGGCCAAAGCTCCGGTTTTGGCGCGCGGTTTCGAGCTTCCCCTCGAGCCGCGACTCCCGCGCATCGGCTCCGTTGACGCGGTCGCGCTCGAGGGTCGAGCCGAGTCGCTCGCCAAGCGCTCGATCAAGCGCGAGGCGAAACTGTTCGCACTCGAGCTCGCCATCCGGGTGACCGACCTGACGACGCTAGAGGGCGCGGACACTCCCGGCAAGGTGCACGCGCTCGCGACGAAGGCGGTCCGGCCCGACCCGACCGACCCTTCGATTCCGTCGTGCGCCGCGCTGTGCGTCTACCCGAACCTCGTGCCGGCGGCGGTCGAGCGGCTACGCGGGACCGGCGTCAAGGTCGCGTCGGTCGCGACTGCGTTCCCGTCCGGCCAGTCACCGCTCGACGTCAAGGTGCGCGAGACCGAGGAGGTCGTTGCGATGGGCGCGGACGAGGTCGACATGGTGATCGACCGTGGCGCGTTCCTCTCCGGCCGCTATGCGAAGGTCTACGACGAGATCGTCCAGGTAAAGCACGCGTGCGGCGACGCTCATTTGAAGGTGATCCTCGAGGTCGCGGAGCTCGGCACCTACGACAACGTTCGGCGAGCCTCGCTCCTGGCGATCGCGGCCGGCGCCGACTTCATCAAGACCTCGACCGGGAAGCTCTCGGGAGCGGCGACGCTGCCGGTCACGCTCTGCATGCTCGAGGCGATTCGTGACGTGCACGAGGAGACGGGTCGGATGGTCGGAATGAAGCCGGCAGGCGGCATCCGCCAGGCGAAGCAGGCCGTGCAGTACCTCGTGCAGCTCTACGAAACCCTCGGCGCCGACTGGCTGACGCCGGACCTCTACCGGATCGGCGCATCGACGCTGCTCAACGACGTGCTGATGCAGATCCGCAAGGAGCGCACGGGCCGCTATCAGAGCCCGGACTACTTCACCCTTGACTGACCTCGAGAAAAGGCGATCGCAGGCCCCCGTTCCGTCGGGCTGGGACTACGCGCCGGCGCCGGAGGCGCGCGACATAGTCCGCATCGACGAGCGCTACGGCCACTTCATCGGCGGCGAGTGGCTGGCGCCGCGCGCGACGTACGCGACGATCGCACCCGCGACGGAGGAGCAGCTTGCCGAAGTGGGCGAGGCGACGCCGGAGGAGGTGGACGCCGCGATCGACGCCGCCCGTGCGGCGTTCGAGAACGGCTGGTCGGCGCTGCCGGGGTCCGAGCGGGCGAAGTACCTGTTTCGGATCGCGCGGCTCCTACAGGAGCGCGCGCGCGAGTTCGCGGTGCTGGAGTCCCTCAACGGCGGCAAGCCGATCAAGGAGTCGCGCGACGTCGACCTGCCGTTGGCCGCGGCGCACTTCTTCTACTACGCCGGCTGGGCCGACAAGCTCGAGTACGCGTTTCCGAACCGGCGTCCGCGGCCGGTCGGTGTTGCCGGGCAGATCATCCCGTGGAACTTCCCGCTGCTGATGCTCGCGTGGAAGATCGCGCCGGCTCTGGCGGCGGGGAACACCGTGGTCCTGAAGCCGGCAGAGACGACGCCGCTGACGGCGCTGCTCTTCTGCGACGTCGTGCGTCAGGCGGAGCTGCCGGCGGGCGCCGTCAACATCGTCACCGGGGACGGGCGCGCAGGCGCGGAGATCGTCAAGGGCGCGGTCGACAAGATCGCGTTCACAGGCTCGACGGAGGTGGGAAAGGCGATCCAGCGCGAGCTCGCCGGGTCGGGCAAGAAGCTGACGCTGGAGCTCGGCGGCAAGGCGGCGAACATCGTCTTCGACGACTGCGCACTCGACCAGGCAGTCGAGGGGATCGTCAACGGGATCTACTTCAACCAGGGCCACGTCTGCTGCGCAGGCTCGCGCCTTTTCGTCCAGGAGTCGATCTACGAGGACGTCGTCAAGAAGCTGAAGCGGCGGATGGGCACCCTCCGCGTCGGTGACCCGCTGGACAAGAACACCGATGTAGGGGCGATCAACTCGCGCGCGCAGCTCGAGAAGATCAAGGAGCTCGTTGCGTCCGGGGAGGAGGAAGGCGCCGCGATCTACCAGCCGCCCTGCCGGCTGCCCGAGAAGGGTTACTGGTTCGCGCCGACTGTGTTCACCGACGTGGCGCAGAGCTACCGGATCGCGCAGGAGGAGATCTTCGGGCCCGTGCTGTCGGTCCTGACGTTTCGTACGCCGGCCGAGGCGGTCGAAAAGGCGAACAACACCCCGTACGGCCTGTCCGCCGGCGTCTGGACCGAGAAGGGCTCGCGGATCCTGTGGATGGCGGAACGACTGCGGGCCGGGGTGGTCTGGGCGAACACGTACAACCGCTTTGACCCGGCTTCGCCGTTCGGCGGCTACAAGGAGTCTGGCTTCGGCCGGGAGGGCGGCCGCCACGGGCTCGAGCCGTATCTGGAGTTCGACTGATGTCGGCGCCCTCTCGCCACGCGCGCGTCACAGACACGGCACGCGATTCGCAGTATGCTCGCAGTGGGGAGGAGGCCGGGTTCACCGCGGCCCGCCGAAGCAGCCATGTCGAGAAGGGCCAGGCCGAGACAAGGCGCGACGGATGAGCCGTCTCCCGGTCAAGAAGACCTACAAGCTCTACGTCGGCGGCGCGTTCCCGCGGTCGGAATCCGGGCGTACTTACTTCGCCGAGGGCCAGAACGTCGCCCGCGCCTCCCGCAAGGATCTCCGCGACGCCGTCCGGGCCGCGCGCACCGCCTTCCCGACGTGGGCAGGCGCGACCGCCTACAACCGCGGCCAAGTTCTCTACCGATTGGCCGAGACGATGGAGTCCCGCCGCGCCGACCTCGCGCAGCACTGCTCGGGCCAAGAGGAGGTCGACACCGCGATCGACCGGACCGTCTGGTACGCCGGCTGGGCGGACAAGCTCGCGCAGGTGCTCGGCGGGACGAACCCCGTCGCCGGGCCGTACTTCAACTTCACGATCCCGGAGCCGACGGGCGTTGTCGGGATCCTCGCCCCGGACGAGCCTGCGCTCGAGGGCCTCATCTCGCGCGTGGCCCCCGCGATCGTCGGCGGAAACGCGGCAGTCGTCGTCGCCTCCGAACAGCACCCGCTCGCCGCGATCGAGCTTGCCGAGGCGCTCGCAACCTCCGACGTTCCGGGCGGCGTGGTCAACATTCTCACCGGCCAGCGCGCCGAGCTCGCACCCTGGCTGGCCGCGCACATGGACGTGAATGCGATCGACGTGACCGGCGCCGACGGCCTCGTCACGGAGCTCGAGCGGCTCGCGGCCGAGAACGTGAAACGCGTCGTCAGGGGCACGCCGACGACTCAGAGCCCCTGGGAGATCGCCGCCTTCCTCGAGCTGAAGACGGTGTGGCACCCGATCGGCACGTGAGTGCGCCGAGCCCGCAGTACCATCCCCGCCAGTGACCGGGGCGCGGCGCCTCAGCCAGGCAATCTCGGAGGGAGACGGGATCTCGATCGTCGCGCTCGTACAAGACGCTGCGGCTGCGAGGGCGGCCGAGGGGGACGGCGCCGAGGGGCTCGCCCTCATCGCCCCGATTCACGGCGTCCGCCAGGCGACCGGCCTGCCGATCCTCTTCCGCGTGGACGCCCCGCCGGAGACCGCGCGTGACGCCGGCGCGGACGCCTGCCTGATCGTCGTGGAGGATCACGACGAGGAAGAGCACCTCGAGGAGCTCCATTCGCGGGCCACCGAGCTCGGACTCGAGATCGTCGTCGACGTCCACGACGAGGACTCGCTCGCGGCGTCGCTGGAGCGGATCGAGCCGGAGATCTTCCTGCTCTCGCCGCGCGAGGCGGACGACGACGAGGACGAGATCGAGCGGATTCTCGATCTCCTTCCCGACGTCCCCGCCGGGAAGCTGGCGATTGCCGACCTGGACGCGCCGACGCGCAACGACGTCGTCGCACTCGAGCGGGCGGGCGTGGACGCCGTCCTCGTCGGTCGCGGGTCGATCGCCGACCTCGTCGGTGGCGCTCCGCCCGGCGCTGTTTGATCGCAGCGCAACCGAGCCAAGGCCGGCTGCGCGCGTAGGTCGCCGCCGCCGGCGCGCCGCTCTCGTCGCGATCCTGGCGCTCGCGACGACGCTGCGCCTGGTCGGCATCGGCTACGGCCTGCCGTTCGGAGGACTGCTCAACCCCGATGAGCAGAACATCGTCCCGCGCGCATGGGCAATGGTGCACGGATCCGGGCCGGATCCGCACTGGTTCGACTACCCGACGCTCCTCCTCTACGTGCTCGCGCCCTTCGAGGCCTGGCAGGACGAGCCTTCGTACCTGACCGCGCGGCTGATCGTCGTCGGCTTCGGCGTGGCCGCCGTCGCGGCCGCGTGGTGGCTCGGACGCGCCGCATACGGCCGCCTGGCCGGCGTCGTCGCCGCCGCGGCCGTCGCCGTCGAGACCATCGGCGTCGCCTACTCGCACATGGCGGTTACCGACGTGCCGATGACGGCCCTGATCGCCGCCTCGCTCGCGCTCGCCGTCACTGGGCGGCTCGAGTGGGCGGGGCTCGCCGCCGGCCTGGCCGCGAGCGCGAAGTACCCGGCCGTGTTCCTCGCCGCTCCGCTCGTCGTCGCCGGCTGGGGGCGCTGGCGACGACTCGGGTACTCGCTCGCAGCCGCCGTGGCCGCGTTCTTCGCGACGAGCCCGTACGTCCTCGTCCATCCACGCCAGGCGTGGGCGGACGCGACCCGCGTCCAGCGACTCGCCCGGGACGGTTGGCTCGGCTTCGAGCACGACTCCTTCGCGCTCTTCTCCTTCACCGGCAAGCTCTGGGACGGCTTCGGGCCGGCCCTCGTGATCGGAGGCGTGGGGCTCGTGCTCGCCCTGCGTCGCCGCACGCGCACCGATCTGATTCTCGCCTCGTTCGTCCTCGCCTACCTCGTCGACCTGCTCACCCTCCGCGCGCACTTCGACCGGTACGTCCTACCGCTCGTCCCGGCGCTCGCGGCGCTCGCGGGGAGACAGCGCGTGCTCGCCCCGCTCACCCTTGGGATGCTCATCGTCCCGCTCGTCTGGGCGATCGGCGACGACGTGCGCCTGACCCGCACAGACACGCGCGCCGTCGCGCAGGCCTGGATCGTCGCGCACGTCCCACCGCGCGCGAGGATCGCCGCGGAGTCGTCGACGCCCCCGCTCGAGGGCCATCCGATCGTCGGCCTCGCCCTGCCCGGGCCGGGCCGGCCGTTCGACCCCGACCGCAACGTCTCCCGGCTGCGCGCCCAGGGCGTCCGCTACGCGCTCGTCAGCGGCGCGATCGCCGACCGCGTGCTCGCGGCACGCGAACGTTATCCGCGCGAGGCGCGCTTCTACGATCAACTGCGAACGCGGGCGAAACGGGTCTACCATGTCGAGCCGGGGCACGGACTGACCGGCCCCTGGGTCTCGCTCTACCGTCTATGACCAAGACGCTGCTTCTGACGTCCTTCCTTGCGCTCGCTCTTGCGGGTCCCGGTGCCGCGTCGGCCCGCGGCCCGAAGGCCGTGTCCGCGTGCCCGAAGGCCTGGCAGGCCGGCTGGCAGCGGCTCGCGAACCGCATCCGCACGGATGTCTACTGCCCGAGCTGGGTGCCCGACCCGCTCACGGGCCAGATCGGCGGCCGCTGGAACAACATCGACTCGGTCTCGCCGGACCGCAGCTACCTGATCGGCTTCGTCTGGCAGGAGAAGGACGAGGAGATCCACATCAACCTCCGCGGGTACCCGGGCCTGACGAAGATCCCGACCTGCCGCTCCGTCGACCTCGTCGGCGGCAAGAAGCGCGTGTCGTACATCCCGTGCTTCGCCGATGCGCGCGGGCAGAAGACGGTCGGCGGGATCCGCGTCACGGAGTACACGGTCAACCAGGACGCGGACCAGTGGCACGTTCTCTATGCCTGGCGCCATAACGGGTCGCTGTACACGCTCAGCCAGCATGTCGCGCCGCCGTACACGTTCCCGCAGATCGTGCAGTACCTGAACCGGATGATGCGCGCGCTCGTGCTCGTGCGCCCTGCGCGCTAGCCCGATGCGACTGACCCGGAGGCAGCTGATAGCCGGCGGCGCCGTGGCGGGGCTGGCCGCAGGCGGCATCTACGAGCTCGTCGACCGGTTGGAGGGCTCGCCGTCACGCCCGGCCGCAGAGGGGCTGACCCCCGAGCAGCACCTGCTCCAGGGCGTCCGGATGGTCGAGGACAACGGCGTCGAGGTCGTCGTGCCGCCGCT
>JBKPCT010000255.1:0-5144 GCA_046727515.1 Actinomycetota bacterium
CTTCACCGGTTTGATCGACCGGGATGAAGCCACCGGCAACGATCCGGACCGCCCTGACCTTGCAGAGCAAATCGAGATCCTCCTCGATGTAGTCGCACATCAGCCCGACTTGACGCTCGGGCTGCTTCCCGACGTAACGACACGCGGAAGCCAGGATCTGATCGAGCAGATCGTTGCGCTGATCGAACGAGAGGACCCGCGCCTGCACAGTGTCCATCGCTCTCAGCTCGTCGAGGCTAATCGGCATCTCGTGCACCTCCGAAATGGGTCATACCCACAATCGGAAGGCTGGGGGCCCCCGCGTCGCGGAGCTCGTCGAGGATGGTGGCGAGGTTCGACGCCATCTGAGACTGGTGGCTCGTCCGACACGCATTGCTGAAGTTCAAGGCGGCAAGGCAATCAGCGAAATCGCCAGCACCGAGGTCGATCGTGACGAGGCGAACGAACGCCCGATGGGCGCTGAGAAAAGCGACCGCCTCGTCCAGTTGCGAGCCGTGCCTGAGCGTAGCCAGGAGCTGCTGCGGGTAGCCGTTGTCAATCGCGCCACCGAGTCGCCGAGCGCAACGTAGTAGTAGACCGAACTGCCGCCGGCCAGCGCAGCCGTCGGAACGACAAGAGCCGCCGCGCAAAGCCCGGCAAGGACTGACAGTCGCACTTTCATTCGCTCCACCTCGTGCGTGGGTCTTGCTGCCTCTGAAGAGGGTGAGACGTCTAATGCTCTACGTGAGCGCGAGCATGACGCCGCGAGAGCAAGACTTCGCAATCGCGCTGTCGCCACGCGGTGTACTCCCGAAGCGTAAGCAGCACCCTCTCATCGCAGGCGGGGTCGCTGCACTCGCATCAGAAATCGCCGTCTTCCACCGCGAGCTTGGACAGGACGTCGTAGATCGAGTCGTTGACCTGGCGGATGAATCGTTGACCCCCCGACAGCTGGCTCATCGGACTCCCCCTCTGCGCGTCATTGCCCGGCTCAAGTCTCTGGGAGTCGGATGGCTATCTGCGAGTCACAGTAACGCGACTCGCTGAGAATTGGAAGGGGTCATCAGACCTGCACTCCGGGCCTATGGCCGACGACGAGTTCGAACTCGTCTGCGCCGAGTACGGGCGGGAGCCGCGCGAGGACGAGAGCGCGGCTGACGAGTGGCGCGCCTACCGGGACATCTCTGACGAACTGCCGGTGTGCTGCCCGGAGTGCGCTGAGCGGGAGTTCGGCCCGGAGTCCTTAAAGTAAGCAGGTTCGCGAAGCCGACCGGGCCACTCGCAAGGCCGAAAACGCCATTGGACAAATCGGCTCCCTGGATCGCACAATGCCGCATTCGTCACGAAGGGCGAGGGAGGCCGTCCTTCCAAGAAGAAGGAGGCCGGCATTCGCCGTCAAGCGGTCATTTGGCGCACTTCTACTGATGGGCGTTGGCGCCCCGTGTTAGTCCCAAACTGCACCGTATGGGTGTAGGTGTGATCCGGCTCCGACCACCCGGAGCGGGAAGGGGGGTTCAATGAGACGGCACATTGCGGACGATGCAGTTCCTGCAGGAGTTCGATGACGAGGTCAGGCGCAAGTACGGCCCTGGGGGCATCACCAATGAGGTACGCAAGCGACCAAGAGCCACAAGGAGTGAAAGCGATGAAACTCCGACTCACTTTCCTTGCCGCGCTCTGCGCGGCAGCGCTTGCCGCCCCAGCGGCGGGACTGGCCGACACCGGCCCTGTCTACTACGTCGCGCTCGGGGACTCCCTTGCGATCGGTGGCCAGCCACCACCCTCGGGCGAACTCAACAGCGGTCTGCACGCCGCGAACGGAACGAACCGCGGCTACGTCAACGATCTCTACGCGGCCGAGCGAGCCAAGCTGCCGAACCTGAAGCTGCGCAACTTCGCCTGCGTGGCAGAGACGACGGAGACGATGATCAACGGCGGTGCAGGGTTCGACGTCCTCTGCGGCTACGCCACGAGGTCGCAGCTCGACCAGGCGGTTGCCTTCCTGCAGGCGCATCGGGGCGAGGTCGCCTTCGTCACGATCGACGTCGGGGCCGACGACCTCATCTTCGGCGGCGGCGTCACGGCGATCGCGGCCAACCTGCCGGTCATCCTCGATCGCCTTCGGGACGCGGCCGGGCCGAATGTGCCGATCGTCGGCATGAACTACTACGACCCGGCCCTCGCACCGCTGTGGTTCGCGACCCACGACCTGACAGCACTCCAGGCCGAAGTGAACAACGTCGTCGCCCTGGACGGCTTCTTCGACAGGCTCTATGCGGCCAAGGGTGACGCGGACGCCGACGTACTCAACGCCTTCTCGACCACCGATGTCACGATCCGGCCCGACGGGCTCCCGCTCAACGTCGAGCGGATCTGCCAGTGGACCTGGACGTGCGCGGTCGGCAACATCCACCCGAACGACGTTGGCTACGCCGTGATCGCGCAGGCGTTCGAACAACTCGACGTGCTCCCATAAGCAAGAGCGAGAGGGCGGCCGTGCTGCGCGGCCGCCCTCTCCAGCCGGTCACATCTCTCTCCCGCTGGAACGCGGGAATCTGATAGCTCAGAATTTGCCGCCGCGGTTCGTCCAAAGTAGAGCCGAGCGTGGCGCTCGCGTCGACGGCCGCGACGATCGAGAACAGGAGCAGCGCGACGTCGTCTGCGCGCACCCCTCGGCAGCGCCCAGGACAGAGATCGAGCGAGCGACCCCGCCTCGTCGCCGGTCTCGCTCAGCCCGTGCATGCCTCCTTGTCGATCGCGTCCGCCCAGACGCGCCCCGCCCGGCGGATGTCGGATGGGCAGGTCTGAAAGACGCACTGGATGTCGACTTGCAGCAGGAGCCTGCCCCGCCGCCACCCATACGTGACCTCGCTCCGCGAGAAGCGACCGCGCAAGCGCAGCCGCCGACAGCGAGCGCGCAGCTCATAGCAGGACTGACGACGGGGAGAACCTCGCAACTTCGCGTGAGTCATCTTCGTTGATCTAGCAATGCTTCTCTGGCGACTTCTTCGATCCCGGTGGCTGCTCCTCTTCCTCATCTTGCGTACGGCCTGGCGATTGCTTGGACGCCGCCGGAGCGCTGGAACCGCGTCTTCGTCGGCCGGTCGTTGAGGGGACTGGAGGCAGCTTGAGCCGGGCGGAAAAGTCGTTCCGATGCCCGGAATGTGGCGAGATGGGAGAGGATCGCGACGATGCAGCTGTGTTGCTGTGCGAGAACTGTGGGAAGCCCGTCGAGCGGACGAGCCTCGTCGCCGGTCACGATGGGATCTGCGGAGTTAGACCCGAACCGCCGGCTGACGGGTGGGGCGGCCGGTTCGAGGCTGTCTTTCCCGATGGCGCGCGGAGCGAGTTGGAGTTGAAGGGGCGTGTCCTTCGTGCGGGAGATTCTCTGCCTGGAACCGATTTTGTCTTGGAAGGCTGGGAGGTAACCGACCACCCACTGCACAAGGGCCTCTTCGGGGTGGTTGGCGTTCTGCGAAGGAAATGAGATTCTCGCCCCGCCGAAACGGGCGTTCACCACCAGCAGAACCCGGCACCAGCAGCCGAGGCCGGACAACAGAAGCGCCGCTCCCGCCGCAGCGGGCCCTTGCTCTAGCTCGTTTGACATAGGCCAGGCAACACGAGTGTCCAGGCTGGACTGCCACCGAGTGGTTCCCGACTGGTGGACCCTCGACAGAGGTCTGAGTAGGACGACGCCCGGCCCTTCTGAGCCGGGCGTCGTCAGCACGAAAGGCTTGGGAACGCGCAGTGTGCCGTTGGGTCAGGTACCGGGCATCGTTGCCGGCGCTCCGGCCGGAATGCCCAGCCGCTCGATGTCCGCCGCGCGCGAGGGATACGTCGCGAGCAGGTCGGCAACCCGCCCGCCTTCGGAGCAGCTCGGCGTGAAGCCCGGCGCCATCGTGCAGGAGTAGAGCGCCCACGTCCCACCCGGGACGAGCTCACCCGCCTGCCAGACGCGCGCCGGCACGACGTGCTGGACGTGACGGCCGCCGACGACGTCGCCGCTCAGGACGACTTCCTCGTCCGACCCGTCGGGGTGAAGGAGCACGAGCCGGAGCGGGTCGCCCGCGTAGAAGTGGCAGACCTCGTCGAATGCGAGGCGGTGGAACAGCGACCGGCTCGGCGGGTCGTCGCAGAAGAGGCCGACGCCGGCCAAGCCCGCCGGGCCGCCGGAGGCGGCGGTCGCGGCGCTTCGGTAGGTCTCGGCGAACAGCGTCCCTTCGACCGGCAGGGGAGTTCATGCCGAAGCGCTCGATCAGGAGTTCCACCGTAGAGTCGATCCGGCGACGCTACCGCGGACCTGGTCGACCCCGGCCGTGTCAACATCTTCGGGCGCCGGGAGTCGACAGGCGGCGCTGGAGACCTTCTGCAGCAGCGGCCCTGACTCGGAACACCGCCCGGCGATGCTCACGGTGTCCGTTCAGGAGTACGACATCGCCGACGTGCCGCCTGTGTTCGGGCAGGAGGCAGAGTGAACTTGCAGCAGGGAGCCACGCTTGACCGATGAGATCCGCGCCTCGGTGCGGTCGTAACGAGGAAGACCATCACGAGAGAAGGGACGAACCTGTGAAACTGACGACCATGACGCAAGTCACCGTCGACGGAGTGGTGCAGGGAAACGGTGGCGCGTCGGATGAGGACCGCAGGAACGGATTCGAGCGCGGCGGATGGGCGATGGGGGTGTTCGACGACGAGACACTGAAGTTGATCAACCAGACCTACCAGAGCGCCGACGCGTTCCTGTTCGGCAGGCGCACCTATGAGCTCTTCGCCCCCTACTGGGGCGCGATGGATCCGGGCAGCCATCCCATCGCAGACGCCTTGAACACGAAGCCCAAGTACGTCGCAACGACGACGCTCACCGAAGCGCGCTGGGCGGACACGACCGTGCTCTCTGGCGACGTCGGGGCCGCGATCGGCGAGCTGAAAGCCAGGCCGGGAGGCGAGCTGCAAGTGCACGGCAGCGGTGGCCTGATTCGGTGGCTGCTCGAGAACGATCTCGTCGACGAGATGGTCTTGCTGATCGTTCCCGTAGTTCTCGGCCAGGGCAAGCGGCTGTTCCCCGACGCTGGCCCGGACACTGCGCTTGACCTGGTCGACTCGCGAGCCGACTCGAAGGGCGTAACGATCCAGGTCTACCGGCCCACCGGGCGCCCGCAGTATGC
>JBKPCT010000256.1:0-4332 GCA_046727515.1 Actinomycetota bacterium
GCACCTCGCGCTCCTCGCGCAGAATCCGATTCTCGCGGCGCAACCGGCGCAGCTCCTCGCGCTCCTCGCTCGTCACCCCGTCACGCACGCCGGCGTCGATCCCGGCCTGCCGCACCCACACCCGCAGCGACTCGGTCGCGATCCCGAGATCGCGCGCGACCTCGCTCAGCGGCTGACCGCTGCGCCGATACAGCTCGACCGCCTCACGCCGAAACTCCGGCGGGTACGGCCCCTTGAAGTTCGATCCCCTTGGCATCGTGGCGCATCCTTCCCGCCAGATCGGACACTGCCGACCCAGCGCTCAGGTGTCCACGAAAGCGGGGACATTCCAAACAGCTTGGTCGGTGGAACCGCGGCAACCGACGCTTCGAGCTGGAAACCGAAGCTGCACGTTGGCGGGCGGCACTTCGAGCCTTCGACGAGAAGCGCACGGAACTGGAGCGGACACCGCCGCCAACGCCGCGGCTGGCGGCGCGTTCCCGCGACGCGGACGAACTGACGCCGACGCGCTCGCTCCGGCCGGAGCCGCCGGCAAGGCGAACACTCGAGCGGGAGCCGCCTGGGCTCGAGCTCTGAGCAGGTTCACGTTACTCGCTGACATGACGTGTCGTTTCGTCCGTTGTCGTCCCGTCGATGTCGGGGGCGTACGGGTTGGGTCGCGCTGCTGCCCGGCGCTGGCGCTCACGCGCCCATTCCCGGAGATCGGCCTGCTCCCAGGTCGCGACGAGCGACTCACGGATTAGGTCGTGGCGCTCGTCGGCCGGCAGTGCCTCGATCCGATCGACCGCATCCGCGGGCGCGCCACCCGCGGCGACCGCCTCGCGCATCCTCTGGAAAAACTGCTCGTCGGTGTAGAACCGCTCGATGTGCTCGGCCAGGAACCAGTCGTCGTCGATCCCCGGCAGTGGCCGCTCGGAGAGGTAGTTGACCTTGTAGACCTCGTAGCCGAACGGGCTCTCGCGCACCTCGACTACCTCGCCGAGATCGCCGCCGGCAAGCACGAACTCGCCAACCGCCGCCCGACCGGTCGTCCGTGCTCGGAGAGCCCGTGCGGGATATCCGTTGCGCTCGAACGAGTCGCGGAGCGTCTCGTTGATCCCCGCCGGCACCTGACCGAGCAATTCCTGGATGCGCTTGATGACGGCGATCCCGTCGACTGCCACCCGGTCGATCCCGGCCGCGACCGCGTCGCTGTTGATGTCGCTCAGGGTCGCCTGCGGCCGGAAGTGGATGTCCTCGCTCGTCGAGCCGTATGTGCGCGCGTAGCTGAGCCCGACCGACAGCTTCTCGTGCGGGTGCATGAGCGGCAGCGACCTCTGGAGTCGCGCCCGAACGCTCGTCAGCAGGACGTCAGGCCGGGTCGGGATCGCCGTCAACAGCTGCCGCGCGTACCAGACACGCTCAAAGTCGATCTCGTTCGACTCGAGTTCGCGGATCTGCTCGTACACCCAGTTGATCGACCATTCCACGTTCTTGCTCGGCGCGCCGTAGAACCTCGTCAGGTCCTGCTGGATCGAGAGGTGCTTGCGGAGATCGCGAAGCAGCAGCAGGTGCCGGCAGTACGCGTGCTCGTTGGTCTGGCTGAAGCAGACGAGGTCGATCAACACCTCGAGCGTCTTCCGCGTCCAGAAGCTCTGCTCGTCCAGCGACCGCTCCAGGATCACTCTCGAGGTCGCATCCTCCGGCTCGATCAGCTCGTTGCCGATGAGCTCGTCCCAGCCAATGACAGCGATCCCGAGCTTCTCGATCTCGTCGATCGTCGCGTACAGGAAGTAGTCGCGAGCCGCACCGTGTGCGGTGCCGGCAATGAACCGGTAGCCGGACTCGTCGACGTGCAGGAGTGCGCGTAGATCCTCGCCCGCACGGATGAGCGCCCGCGACCAGAACTTCCACTTCTCCCGGTGCGGCGCGTACCGGTCTTCGCCCGCGTCCGCGGCGGCCTCCTGGGCGTCGTGCTGCTCGTCCGGCATCTCGCACCAGGTGTATCAGCCGTCCGACACGGCGACCCCGGAACTGCGGCTGGCGCGCCGATCTTCCGTCGCCTTTCGATCCTCCTATCTGAGCCGGCGGCTCGAATCAGACCGTCTATGCCGCGTCCAAGGCGTAGTCGAGGTCGCGCCTGATCGCGAAGTTGTCGTTGTGTAGGCGCTCGATCTCGTCGCGCGTGAAGCCGATCTCGAGCAGCAGTAGCGCTTCCAGCACGAGCCGGAGAGCGAACAGCAGCCTCACGAGCGCCTCGTTCTTTGCCGCCTTCTTTTCGAGCTCCGGCGTCCAGTGCGTGAGGTAGTTGCGCGTCCAGCTCACGTGCTGCGTGAAGGCGTCGATGTCGCCGATCTTCTCAAGCAGTGTCGGCGGCAGTGTCTTCACGAGCTCCTTGAGCCCGCCCCGGAAGGTCGCCTTGTTGCTGTGCGCGAGCTTCTCGGCTAGCCATTCGCGCCACTGCTCCGGCGACGACTCGAGAATCGCGGTGATCCGCTCCGCGTGCGCTTCCTTCGGGAGTTCGTAGTGCGGGAACTTCCGCGAGTGGAGCGCCTCGAGTCCTTCGGTCAGCGACAAGTAGACGAACTCGAGGTGCGTCCGCGGCGCGTAGAGGCCAAGCAGGTACAGGTCGTATAACGGCCCGAGCAGCTCGTGCCCTGAAAGCCAGCGCGTGAGCGGCTGCGTACTGGAGTGGGTTGTGCAGTCTTCGAGCCGGAAGAGCATTCGCTGCCGCGGCGGCGGCGGCGAGTGCTCGGTCGTGGCATCGGTGCGGTAGAGGATGTCGATGATTGCCCGCTGCTTCTGCGTCGGACGGTCGCCACGGATGACGTCGACCTCGATAACCGTCTTGACGTCGTACAGATCGGCCCGGCGCCGCTGTGCGAAGCAGACGAAGTTGCGCACCTCGTGGACGTGCTCGGCGAGCGTCTCGAGAGGCAGTGGCGCTTCGCAGCGAATGCTCGCGCGGGTCGCCTGATTCAGCTCGACGGACAGCAGAGGGTTCGTCATTGGAGCCCGCCGCCGCTGAAGTCGAGCCGTACCGTGATCCCCTCGTCGGCGCCGAGCTCGACCGGTTCGGGAGCCGCGAATCTGACGGTGGTGGCCGTCGGCTTGTACTCGACGTCGAAACCGGAGATGCCTGCCCACTCGTCGAGCCCTGTCAGTCGGAAGTCGATGCGGTCGAACGCGATCTCTTCGATCGTGTCGAACCAAGCGCCGACAAGCGCGTAGCGAACGTCGAACTCGACCTCGAGGCCGCCGGGACTGTGGCTCGATGCGCGTGTCTGAGCGCAACGCGTGAGCGTGATGGGCTTGCCGTCGATCGTCTCGCCGAAGATCAGCGGAGTTTCGTGCGGCGACGGCGGCTCCGGAAAGTCGCCGTAGTCGGCATGCACCTCGAGCAGGCCGCCGGCCTCGGGCGTGAATGTGAATACCCCCGGCCAGGATCGGTCACGCGAATCGATCCACCACCTGCCCCTGTACTCGCAGTGTGCCTGCACGACAGTGAATGGTGCCGCGTGGGGACGATGCTTCCGCCGCGGCCCGTCAGCGGCGGCGACGCCGACGTCGAGGCGTTCCCGCTGATTGCGGCTCGAGTGCGAGCACGATCCGGCCGCGGCCGAACTCGTAGGCGAGCTCGAGCACCTGGTCGAGAACACGCACGATCGGGATACGTCGTCCGTCGGCGCCGGCCCGACTCGGCGAGGCGAACGCTCGAACGTGAGCCGCCTGGGCTTGAGCTCTGAGCCGGCCGAGCTCCGATGGTTTGCCTGCGGACTCCGCCACGTTCAGCCACCGTATGCATATCGTGGAGGTGTTCCGCCGAGTTCAGCCTGCCCCTCGTTCCGCTCACAGGCACACATTCGTCTCTCCCGAGCTCAGATCCAGGCATCGAGCCGGCCAGCAGCAGCGCAGCAAGTACTGCTTGCAGCACATGCGACTCGCAGTTACGCGCGACAGGCTCATCACTGGCGCACGATTGGCGCGCAGCGCGTGGTTACGCGGTGAAAGAGGCTGTCCTCAGCCTCACAAGCTGAGGGTCATCGGCGAGAAGCAGGGACACCTGGGCACCTAGTGCCCTAGTGACCTAGTGCCCTGGAGTAGCGCTTGATCGCAGTACTTCCTGATCGCAGCACTTGCTGCATTGCTGCGACACCTGAACGGCCCGGCTTGGTTCCTGGATCTGAGAACGGAAAAGACTCGTGTGTCTCGAGCGGCGCGTTCGATGAGGTCTTCCGCAGCGAAGGCATCCGGGTCGTGAAGACGCCGGTACGGGCGCCGAAGGCGAATGCGATCGCGGAGCGCTTCGTCCGCACGCTCCGTTCGGAATGCCTCGACTGGCTGCTGATCCTC
>JBKPCT010000257.1:0-7556 GCA_046727515.1 Actinomycetota bacterium
GCGAAGGGGATCAGCGAGATGGCGAACAACCCGCAGCCGCCGGCGATCGCGGCCGCGGTCTACGACGCCGTCGGCGTCTGGGTGACCGAGTTGCCGATCACGCCCGAGCGCGTGCTGCGCGCCCTCGAGCAGAAGGAGAAGGGGCCGCGGATGGACGGCAAGTGGGCGATCTTCGACGAGGAGCTCTCCGTGAATACGGTCGCGCATCCTCAGTCCCGCTTCCAGTTCCCGGTCGGTACTCGTGCTTGAGGGGAACTCGCCGTTCCGGACGTGGAACGGCGTCGAGCCGCACGAGCAGTTCGATGGCGTCTGGTTGCACGCGATCGGCGGCGAGCAGGTGCTGATGTGCCGCGTCCGCTACGAGCCTGGCAAGCGGGTCCCGCGTCACGCGCATCCCGAGGCGGAGCAGATCGTCGCCATCATCGACGGCGAGGTGGAGATGACGATCGGCGACGAGACGCGCACCCTGCGATCCGGTGACGTGGCCGTCGTCAACCGTGGAACCCAGCACGAGCTCCACACAGCGACGGGCTTCGAGTTCTTCGAGGCGCTCGCCCCTGTTCCGCGCGACCACGTGCCGAACCCGGACCGCGACCTCGTGCTCGGAGGCGAGGGCAGCGCTGGGCACGTGGAGCGGTAGGCGCGCCGACACGACGAGGGCCTCCCTGGGAGGCCCTCGCGCGACGCGTGCCGTGCCCGAGGAAGAGGTTTCACCTCACGGCGGCAGCGCCGATCTTGCGGCTGCGCGGGCCGCGGTAGGCCAGGAGCAGACCACCTGTCACAACCGCCGCCAGCCCAACTCCAGCGGCGAGGCCGATCCCCGCATCGGCCCAGTCGAAGCCGCCGCTCGAGCGGACGAGAACCGTCGGCGCGATAGCTTGCTGGGTGAACGGCTGATCGTTCTTCGGCTCGCCGCTCCCGAGACCCGCGAATGCCGCCCGCGAAGCCGTCTCGGCGTTCGCGCCGGCGACAATCGGACGCGTGAACGGCAACTCGTTCTTCGGCTCGCCCACGCCGACCCTGGCCTGTGACCCCGCGCGCTGCACCTCTGCCGGCGTCCGGTCGGCGACACTGCGCGTGAACGGCCAGTCGTTCTTCGGCTCCCCGCCCGCGAGCGCGACAGGCGAGAGCGCGCCCGCTGCGACGAACCCGGCGGCGACGACGCGAATGGTGGTGGTTACGGCCATCTGGCTTCCTCCTCCGTCTCCCGACCGCCCGGTGCGGTCGATCCGGACGGAGCGTCCCGCCTCCCGGTAAACAGCCGCTCACAACCCGCTTTCAAGCGCGGGGCCGCCCTATGAACGGGCGGTCGACCGTGCTACCGTCAGGCACCCCCCAAGAAAGTTGCGATATGGACTACCGGATTCTCGGACCGCTCGAGGTGGTCGACGAGCATCGCCGCCTGCCGCTCGGCGGACCGAAGCAGCGCTCGCTCCTCGCGCTGCTGCTGCTGCACGCGAACGAGGCCGTCTCGACGGACGAGCTCGTCGACCGGTTGTGGGGTGAGCGGCCTCCGGCCACCGCTCCCAAGATCGTCCAGGTCCAGGTGTGGCGGCTGCGGAAGGCACTCGGCGCCGACGCGCTCGCCACGCGCCCCCCCGGCTATGTCCTCCGGATCGAGCCCGAAGAGCTCGACCTGACGCGCTTCGAGCGCCTCGTCGGCGAGGCGCGCGCGGCGCAGCCCGCCGAGGCGGCCCGTAAGCTCCGCGCCGCGCTCGAGCTGTGGCGCGGCGCCCCGCTCGCCGACCTCGCGTACGAGAGCTCCGTCGTCGCCGAGGTCGCGCGGCTGGAAGAGCTCCGGCTGGTCGCGCTCGAGGAGCGGATCGAGGCCGACCTGGCGCTGGGAGGTCACGCCGAGCTCGTCCCCGAGCTGGAGGCGCTGTGCGCCGAGCACCCGCTACGGGAGCGGTCGCGGGCACAGCTGATGCTCGCTCTCTACCGGTCCGGACGCCAGGCCGAGGCGCTCGAGGCGTACCGCCGGGCCCGGGAGCTGCTGGTGGAGGAGCTCGGGCTCGAACCCAGCCCGCCGTTGCAGGAGCTCGAGCGAGCGATCCTCGCCCACGATCCGTCCCTCGACGCGTCACGACCGGGAGCGCCGGCGAGAACCGAACACGCGATCCTCGTCGCGCCCGGTCCGGCGCCGGCGCGGGCGCTGCTCTCGCTGGCCGCGCCGCTCGCGGCCGAGCCGGGGCGGGAGCTGATCCTGGCCAGTGTCCTCCGCGAGCAGGACCGGCACGCGCTCGCCGGGATCGCTGCGGAGCTGAGCGAGCAACGCGCAGCGCTCGCGGCCGAGGGCGTGACCGCGCGGGTCGCCTCCTTCACGTCCGCCGAACGAGCCGCCGACCTCGTGCGGCTCGCCTCCGAGCAGGACGTCGACCTGCTCCTCGCCGACGCGCCCCTCGAGGCGCTCAGGGACGAGCTGCCGCGGGGGGAGCTCGGTGACCTGCTCGCCGACGCCCCCTGCGACGTCGCCCTCCTCCCCGCCCGAGCAGACGGCCTGCCCGCCGGTCCCGTCGTCGTCCCGTTCGGCGCGGCTCACCACGACTGGGCGGCACTCGAGCTGGGAGCCTGGCTCGCCCGCGCCCACGGCGCACCGCTCCGGCTCATCGGCAGCGTCTGCGGCGAGGCCCGTGATGCAAGCAGGCTCCTCGCGGACGCTTCGTTGATCGTCCAGCGCACGGCCGGCGTTCCGGCCGAACCGCTGCTCGCGGCACCCGGACCGGACGGGCTGCTGCGGGCGGCGACGACCGCCGGCCTCCTAGTCGTCGGCCTCTCCGAGCGCTGGCAGCGCGAGGGACTCGGCACCACCCGCCTGGAGATCGCCGAACGGGCGAAGGCGCCCGTTCTCCTCGTCCGGCGTGGACCGCGGCCGGGCGGCCTGGCGCCGGGCGAGTCGCGCACACGGTTCACGTGGTCGTTGACCTCGGCGGCGGCCCGATGAGCGACGTCCTCAGTCCCGGCACGAGCTTGACCGGCTACGTCGTCCAGGAGGTGATCGGGCGGGGAGGGATGGGCGTCGTCTACCGCGCGACCGATGTCCGGCTCGAGCGGCCGGTGGCGCTGAAGCTGATCGCTCCCGAGCTGGCGGGGGATCCCCGTTTCCGGGAGTGGTTCCTGCGCGAGTCGCGGCTGGCCGCCTCGCTCAGGCACCCCCACGTGCTGCCGATCCACGCGGCGGGCGAGGAGGACGGGCAGCTCTACCTGGCGATGCGCTTCGTCGAGGGCCAGGACCTGAAGGCGCTGCTCGAAGACGAGGGGGCGCTGCAGGCCGGGCAGGCGCTGCGCATCTGCGGTCAGATGGCGGAAGCGCTCGATGCTGCACACGCCAAGGGGCTCGTGCATCGAGACGTGAAGCCCGGGAACGTGCTCCTGGACGAGCACGGGGAGGCGTACCTGGCCGACTTCGGGCTCAGCACCCAGCTCGCCGGCGACTCCACCCACAGCAGCCGGCTCGCCGGCACGCTCGACTACCTCGCCCCCGAGCAGATCCGCGGCGAGCAGCTCGACGGATCCACCGATCAATACGCGCTCGCCTGCCTCCTCTACGAGTGCCTCGCAGGCACGCCGCCCTTCCACCGCGACACCGAGGCGGAGACCCTCTGGGCACACGTGCAGCAGGAACCGCCGGCGCTGCGCGAGTATCCGACGCTGAACGCCGTGCTCGCGCGCGGTCTCGCCAAGGAGCAAGACGAGCGCCACAAGAGCTGCGGCGACTTCCTCGCCGCCGCCCACGCAGCACTCGGCCTCGAAGCGCCCGCGGTCAGGCGCCGCCGGCTTCGCCTCGGCCGCCGGCTCCTCGTCGCCGGCACCGCGCTCGTCGCGGCGGCCGGGCTGGCGGTCGCACTCGTCGAGCTGATCGGAGGCGAGAGTTCGGCGCTGGCGACGCCGGCGCCGAACTCCGTCGTCGAGATCGACGCCGGCGACAACAAGCCCGTCGCGCAAGTCGCGGTCGGCAGCAATCCGACCTCACTCGCCGTCGACGGCGCGGCCGTCTGGGCGCTGAACGCCGACGACCAGACGATCTCGCGCATCGACCGGAAGACGAGAGTGCAAAAGACCTTCAGCATCGGCACGACGCCCACGGATCTCGCGGTCGGCGAGGGTGCGGTCTGGGTCGGAAACGGGCTGATCAGCCGGACGACCGCCCTCGGCCCGATCTTGTCCAGCGTCTCGCGCGTCGACCCGGACACGCTCGGCGTCCTCGCCACGACGAAGCTGCCGACGAAGGGCGAGGGCGCCGGCCAGGGCGATTCGCTCGTCGTGGGCAAGGGAGCGGTCTGGGCGATCAACCCCGACCGGTCGGTGTCGAGGCTCGATCCGCAAACGGGGAAGGTCGTCGCGACGGTCGACACCTCGGTGGTGGAGATTGCAGCCGGACCAAACGTAGCCGTCTGGGGCCTGAAGCCATCCCCCGATCCCGCCGTCGTGCGAATCGACCCCCGCTCCAACGCGGTCACGGCGACGATCAGGGTGCCCAGCAGCAACTTGAACGACCTCACCGTCGGCGGCGGTGCGGTGTGGGCGAGCGATCCGCAGGAAGGCGTCGTGTGGCGCATCGACCCCGGCCCGCCGGTGCGACAGCGAACGATCCCGGTCGCCAAGGAGGTCGACTCGCTGGCCTTCGGTGCCGGCTCCGTCTGGGCGGTGAATCCGTTCGCGGGAACGATCTCGAGGATCGACCCGTCGACGAACTTGGTCTCGGAGACGATCCCGATCGGAGGCACGCCCACGGACGTGGCGGTCGGCGACGGCAGCGCCTGGGTCTCGGACGCCGGTGCATCGTGTGGCAAGCCCGTCTACGTGGGTAGCGGGGATCCGCAGTACCTGGTCGTCTCCGACCTGGCACTCCGCAGCCCCGGGTCCGAGAACCTTGCGATGACGAGGGCGATCGAGCTCGTCTTCCGGAAGCGAGGCTTTCGGGCGGGGAAGTACAGGGTCGCCTACCAGTCGTGCGACGACTCGAGCTCGCAGATCGGGATCTTCGACATCCCCAAATGCGCGGCAAACGCGAAGAGCTATGCCGCCGGGGCGAGCGTGATCGGCGTGATCGGCACGTTCAACTCGGGCTGCGCGCTGAGCGAGCTCCCCTTCCTCAACCAGGCGCCCGACGGGCCGCTGGCGATGGTCTCCCCGACGAACTCGTACCGCGGCCTGACGCGGCTCGATCCTTTTGCTCCCAAGGGCGCGCTCGCAAGCCTCTACCCGTCGGGAGTCCGGAACTACGCGCGGGTCTATCCGATCGACGACGCGGAGGGGGCGGCAGCGGCCATGTTCGTCAAGAGCCTCGGTGACAGGCGGGTGTATGCGCTGACCGACCACGAGTGGGATGACCTGCTTGCGCGTGCCTTCCGGGTCACGGCCGGACGGATCGGGCTCGAGTTTGCGGGGCTCGCCGACTGGGACCCACAGGCGAAAAGCTACTCCGCGCTCGTCGCGCGCATCAAGCGCGCTCGCGTCGATGCGGTCTTCCTCGAAGGCTCGCTGCTGCCCGGCAACACCCGCGAGCTCGTGAAGAAGCTCCGCGCAGAGCTCGGCCCTCGAGTGCGACTAGTGGCTCCCGACGGCTTCCTGCCGATCTCGGACATCTTCCGAGCTGTCGGCCCGATCGCGCGGAGTCTCTACGTCACGGTCCTCGGCGAGACGGCCGCCGAGCGGCTGCCAGCGGCAGGCCGGCAATTCGTGAAGAACTTCCTGGCCTCCGAGCGCGCAAGCGGCCTCAACCCGTTCGCGATCTACGCGGCCCAAGCTGCGGAGGTGATGCTCGACGCGATCGCGCGCTCGGACGGGACGCGCGCGTCGGTGACCAGGGAGCTCATGGCGACACGGGTCCGGGATGGGATCCTCAGATCGTTCCGATTCGACCGCAACGGCGACACGACCAGCCAGGACGTGACCATCCTGCGGCCGCAGCGCGCGGGCGGGGCAGCCCTCTTCGAGGGCTCGACGGTCGTTCGCGTCATCGACGTCCCGCCGAGCCTGCTGCCCTAGATCGCGTTATCGTCGGCTCCTACGTTCCCCGAGCAGAGAGGAGGAGTCATGCCCTGGATCGACGTGAAGCTGTACGACACGCGCGTGACCGACGAGTCCGTCCCGAAGATCGTCGAGTCCCTGACGCAGGCGCTCCACGAGTCGAGCGGCGCTGCACCGGAGCACATCCACGTGATCGTGCAGGGCATCGCCCCGAAATTCTGGGGGACCGCCGGAAAGGTCCATGGCACCTGATGCTGGTTGCAGCTCTGCTGGGCAAAGCCCGGCAGAGCGCACCGGAAACCGGGGGGTCTTCCTGATCACCGGCGCCTCGAGCGGCATCGGCGAGGCGACCGCCCGACGGGCAGCGGCGGCGGGCTACCGCGTCGTGCTCGCCGCCCGCTCCACGGACAAGCTCGAGACCCTCGCCGCCGAGCTCGACGGCCTTGCCGTCACTTGCGACGTCACCGAGTGGGAGCAGCAGCAGGCGATGGTCGAGCGAGCGCTCTCCGAGTACGGCCGCATCGACGTCGCCTTCGCGAATGCGGGCTTCGGCGCCGAGCGCGGGTTCAAGCGCTCGACGCCCGAGCACTGGCGGGCGATGGTGCTGACCAACGTCTACGGCGCCGCCCTGACGATCCGCGCCTGCCACGACGCGCTGGTCGAGTCGAAGGGTCACCTCTTGCTGACGGGTTCGCTCGCGGGGCGGCGCGCGCTGCCCGGGTCGCTCTACTCCTGCACGAAGTTCGCGATCTCGGCGATGGGCGAGGCGGCGCGCCTGGAGCTGAACGGCACCGGCGTGCGCGTCACCGTGCTCGAGCCGGGAATGGTCGACACGCCGTTCTTCGACGAGCGGCCGGTCGGGATGCTCGAGCCGGACGACGTCGCGCGGGCAGTGATGTTCGCCGTCTCCCAGCCGCCGCACGTCGACGTGAACGAGCTGCTGATTCGCCCGACGGCTCAGGAGACCTAGGCTCGCGAGCGATGGCAGCGCCGGCCCGCTTCAACTTCACCCGTGACGTCGTCGAGCGAGCGGACGCGTCGGCGCTCGCGCTGCGGTTTGTCGACGGGGGCGGCGGCGTGCACGACCTGACCTTCGGCAAGGTTGCCGAGTCGGCTGCGCGCTGGACGGAGCTGTTACGGGGCCGCGGCGTCGCGGCCGGCGACCGCGTGCTGGTGTTGATCGGGAAGACGCCGGAGTGGCACGCGGTGATGCTCGCGGGGCTGAAGGCCGGCGCCGTGGCGATTCCGTGCTCGGAGATGCTGCGGGCGAAGGATCTCGACTTCCGTGTCCGTCACTCGGGGGCGCGGCTGCTCCTCGCCGACCCGCGCTGCCGCGCCGAGGTCGAGGCGATGAACGAGGCGTGCGAGGTCGTCTACCTCGACGAGGTGGTGCTCGGGGAGCCGGACGGCGCGACCGCCGACACGGTCGCAGACGATCCGGCGTTCATCCTCTACACGTCGGGCACGACGAAGGACCCGAAAGGCGTCGTGCACACGCACCGGTATACCTGGGCGAAGCGCGCGCAGGCCGAGCGCTGGCTCGACGCGCGACCCGGCGAGGTCGTCTGGTGCACCGCCGGCACCGG
>JBKPCT010000258.1:0-5705 GCA_046727515.1 Actinomycetota bacterium
TGACAAGTCCGGCAAGCCGCAGGGCGGCCTCGTTGGTGGCCAGGTGAAGAGCAGCCGCGCCGGGATCGCCTGCCCGACCGAGTGCACCTTCACCTTCGCTCCCGGCGAGCAGGTGACGCTGGAGGCAAACCCGAGGAAGGAGCAGGGCTTCGAGTTCCAGAGCTGGGACGGCTCCTGCGGCGGCACCAGCACGACGTGCACGATCTTCATGGACCACAGCCGGACCGTCGTCGCCCGGTTCAGGCAGAAGTAGTACCCGCCGGTCCAGTCGTGTCCACCGAGGCGGCGCTCTTTGCGCTGCCGGATCCGGCGCGCGCACTGCGCCGCGTGTCGCTCGTACACGAGCTCGTCCGACCGCGCCACGTCGCCTTCGAGCGGCGAGGCGACCGGTTCGAGCTCGAGCTGCGGCGTCCGCCGGCGAACCGGCTCGAGTATTTGCTCGAGATCGAGAATCGGCAGGGTGAGTCTCGGCTCGCACCGGATCCCGGCAACCCGCTGCGGGCAGACGGCCCGTTCGGGCCGAAATCGGTCGTCCACTTCCCCGGCTACGAGGCGCCCGCCTGGGTTACCGACGAGGAGTCCGCGTCCGGCAAGCTGCGCGAGGTGGAGCTGCGGGGCCGGCTCGGAGTCACCGCGCTCCTCTGGTCGACCGCCGACGTCGACCCCGACGAGCCGCTTCCCTTGCTTCTCGTCCACGACGGGCCGGAGTACGCCGAGTACTGCTCGCTCCTGCGCCTCTTCGATCACCTGGTCGCGTTCGGCGAGCTGCCGCCCTTCCGCGCCGCGCTCCTCCCGCCCCCGGCGGACCGGAACGAGACCTACTCGGCGTCTGCCCGCTACGCGCGGGCGCTCGTCACCGAGTGGCTGCCAGCGCTCGAACCCTACGAGGGCCGCCCCGCCGGCCTCGGCGCGAGCCTCGGTGCGCTCGCCTGGCTGCACGCGCACTGGACGTACCCGGGCCTGCTCGCCGGCCTGTTCCTGCAGTCGGGCAGCTTCTTCCGCCGCCGGCTCGACCCGCAGGAGTCCAGCGCGCCGCGGTTCGCCAGGATCGCGCGGTTCGTCTCGCGCGTCTTCGGCGCCCGCGGCGCGGTCGAGCGCATCACCGTGACGCTCACCTGCGGCACCGCCGAGGAGAACCTCGCGAACAACCGTGCAGTCGCCGCCGCACTCCAGCGGCAGGGTTGGCAGGCCCCGCTCGTCGAGCACCCGGACGCGCATAACTGGACTTCCTGGCGCGACTCGCTCCACCCCCACCTGGCGGAGCTCATTCTCCGGGCCGCGACGTGAGTCGTGAGGATCGCGCCCGTCGGCTCTGAGCCGGTTGGTCGCTCGGAGGTACGACCACGGTCCCCCACGACTCAGTCACCTGTGGGCACCACGCCTGCCGGCTCGACCATCACGATCACGGTGCGCTGCGGGGCGCTCGTCTTGTGCATGACTCGCTTGGGCACCGTGTACCCCTGGTGCGGCTGCAGCCGCACCGTCTCGGCGCCCTCCAACTCGATCACGAGCTCCCCCTCCAGGACGAGAAAGAACTCGTCCTCCCCGTCGTGCTTGTGCCAGTGGAAGTCTCCTTCGAGCACGCCCAGCCGCACGACGGCGTCGTTCACGCTCGTCAGCGTCTGGTTGAACCACGGCTCATGGGCGGCCGCCTCGGCCGCGACGTCGATCACCGTCAACTGGCCGTATTTGTCGTCCAGGTGGATGTCGTAGTCAGCGGGCACTTCGCGTCTCCTTCCGTCTGTTGCGCTCCGCGAGCTGGGCGGTCGCCTCTGCGCGCAGGCCTGCGCCCACCTCTTCCAGTACTGCGACCATCGCCGTGGTCGCAGCCGGCCGGTAAGGCCCGATCGGCAGCGCGACGCCGACGCGGCGAGTGAGCAAGTCGCCCTCGACCTCGAGCGGCCGGATGAGCAGGTCGCGCCCGGCGGTGGGAACGGCCAGCTGCGGCACGACGGCAACGCCCAGGCCGGCGGCAACGAACCCCTGCACGGCCATGTGGTCGTCGGTTCGAAAAACGATGTTCGGCTCGAAGCCGGCTGCGCGGCAGGCGGCCGGCAGCACCTCCAGCGTCGAGCCGCGGTGGACGCCCTGGACCCACGGCTCCGTCGCCAGCTCGGCCAGGCGGAGACGCCGCCGTCCGGCGAGCCGATGGTGCCGAGGCAAGGCGACGTAGAGGCGATCGTCCAGAAGGTGAATGTAGGCAAGACCGTCGAGGGCGGCGGGCCTCTCGACCGGGAACTGATACACGAGCGCGAGGTCGACCTCGCGCGCGCGGAGCTCGGCAACCGCCTCCTGGGGGTCTAGCTCGGCAAGGGCGACCTCGATGTCGGGGTATCGCTGCCGGAAAGCGACGACAGCCCGCGGGACTAGCACCGCGCAGGCCGTCGAGAAGGCCCCCAGGCGAAGCCGGCCCGTCTCGAGACCGGCTAGGGCCTGCAGTTCCTCCTCGGCCGAATGGATGCGGCCGAAGATCTCGTCTGCATGGCGGACGAGCATGCGACCGGCCTCGGTCAAGGCAGCCCCGCGCGCGCCCCGCTCGACCAGCCCCACCCCGACCTCGCGCTCGAGAGCCGTGATCTGCTGAGAGACCGCCGACGGTGTATACGCCAGCGCGGCTGCGGCAGCGGAGAGCGAGCGGTGCCGGCCCACCTCGCGCAGCACCCGCAGCCGACGTACGTCGAGCATGAAGCGGAGCTTAACCGACCTACAGGAGTCCGCGTTGCCCGTTAATGCCCGGCGCGTGCACCATGGCGGTATGGCCGCGATCTCCGAGACCCTCGTACCAGACCGCCGGTTGCCCCGGTTCGAGTGGGCGCTGGTGGACGGCTCCTTTCGCCACGTGGACGACGCCCGCATCAGTGTCCACGCGCACGCACTCTCCTACGGGACGGGCACGTTCGAGGGCCTGCGCGCGACCTGGAACGAGATGGCGCAGGAGCTGTACCTGCTCGAGCCGAGCGCCCATTACGAGCGCATGCACCGTTCGGCAAAGGCCCTCGGGCTTACGCTTCCGTACGCGACGGAGGAGCTCGTCGCGCTCACGATCGAGCTGCTGCGCCGTAACGAGGTCCGGAGCGACGTCTACGTACGCCCGTTGCTCCTGCTCGCCGGCGAAGTGCTCGCCGTGCGCATGCACGAGGTCGAGACGCGGTTCTCGATCGCCGTCTCGCCCTTCCCGGCTCGCTACGTCGACCCCGCCGGGGTGCACTGCCTCGTCAGCTCCTGGCGCCGGTCGCCGGACAGCACGATCCCGCTGCGGGCGAAGATCATCGGTAGCTACGTGGGGCCGGCTCTGGCCAAGACGGAAGCCGTCCGGGCCGGCTTCGACGAGGCGCTCCTGCTGACCGTCGACGGGAGCCTCGCCGAGGCGACGACATCGAACGTCTTCATCAGGCGGGGCGACGCGTGGGTCACGCCGGGGGTGGACCAGGACATCCTGGAAGGAATCACGCGCAGAGAGGCGATCGAGCTGATCGGCGAGGAGCTCGGCGAGGCCGTAGTCGAGCGCAGCGTCGATCGCTCCGAGCTCTACGTCTGCGACGAGGCGCTGCTGTGCGGCACCGCCGTTGGGATCGTGCCCCTGGTCGCCGTCGATCGCCGCCCTGTCGGCCACGGCGCTCCGGGCGAGCGGACGCAGCACCTGATCGATGCACTCGCGGCGATCGCACGGCGAGACACGGATCGCCACCTGGACTGGACGACGCCGGTCTGGCGATGAGCGCGTTCGCCGATCTCGCCGTGCTCGCCCCGGTCCAGGTCTGGGCGGGGGTCGTGGGACGCATCCTCGGGGGGGAACGCGTCACCGTCGCCGTGCTCGAGCTCGATCCCGGGAGTGTTGTGCCCGAGCACAGCCATGAGCACGAGCAGATCGGCGTTTGCCTCGCCGGCTCGCTCGCCTTCCGTGTCGGCGAGGAGGAGCGCGAGCTCGGCCCCGGGGCCACCTGGCGGATCTCCGGCGGCGTGCCGCACGAGGTCCGAACTGGCCCGAAGGGCGCCGTGGTCGTCGAGACATGGGCACCGCGGCGAGACGACTGGGCGACTCTCGAGCAACTCGAGGATCGCCCCGTGCGCTGGCCGCCGTGAACGAGACGACCGAGCTCGTCTAACCCGGCCACGCCTACTGTTCCGAGCAGGGCAGGGCCACGTCGACAAGGGAGGCGAGACGATGACGCCGGTGGGTCGAGCCCAGCTGATCGCGGGCCTCTACGCGGCCTTCAACGCACGTCGGATCGACGTCGTCCTCGAGCACCTGAGCGACGACGTCGACTGGGCGAACGCCTGGGAGGGTGGCCGTCTGCGAGGAAGGGAGGCCGTGCGAGAGTACTGGGCCCGTCAGTGGTCGGAGATCGACCCGACCGTGGAGCCGAGAGGCTTCACGACGCTTGCCGACGGGAGCATTGCGGTCGAGGTGCACCAGACGGTTCGGAGCCTGGACGGCTCGCTGCTCAACGAAGCCGACGTGACTCACGTCTTCGGCTTCGACGGTGACCTGATCGCCAGGATGGACGTCCAAGAGTGACTTTGCCGCCGCTCACTTCGGCCTGAGCGCCGCCTTCCTCGCGGCGGCAAGCTCGCCGGCACACCGCCCCTTGCGAGAGACTCATCGGATCGCCGCCTCGACTCGTCGCACAACTCTGGTCAGTGACGCAGCGCTTCTCATCGCGGCCGGATGAGGCGCGAGGACCGGGACGGGATCCTCGCGTACGGCTCCTACGGCCGGCCGCTCCTCGTCTTCCCCGCCGAGCGCGGGAATCGGTACGAGTGGGAGGACCGCGGCATGATCCACGCGGCCGCGGGCCTGATCGAGGCGGGCCGTGTGAAGGTCTACTGCGTGGACTCCTGGGACGCCGGGACGTGGCAGGACGAGTGGATTCCGCTCGAGGAGCGGGCCCGTCGGCACGGCGCGTTCGAGGAGTGGCTCGTCTCTCACGTCGCGCCGTGGATCCACGCCGACTGCGGCGGCCACCAGGAGATCGGTGTCACCGGCGTCTCGATGGGCGCCTTCCACGCGGCCAACCTTACGCTTCGCCGCGGCGACCTCTTCCCGCTCGCGCTCTGCCTCTCGGGGATCTACGACATCTCGCGCGTCGGCTGGGGCGAGCGCGCGGACGCGGTCTACTTCAACAACCCGCTCGACTACGTCGCCCACCTGCACGGCGACCACCTCGACTGGCTGCGCACGCGCGTGCACCTCGTGCTCGTTGTCGGGCGCGGCGCCTGGGAGGACTCGACGGGCGCGCTCGAGTCCACGCAGCGGCTGGCGTCGCTCCTCGCCGGGAAGGGGATCGCGCACGAGCTCGACGTGTGGGGCGAGGACTCGCCGCACGACTGGCCGGCATGGCAACGGCAGATCGCGCACCATCTATCCCGCCTTGTCTGACCACCTGATCGGCCTCCTCCTGGGCACCGAGGACGACTGGCCTCGGGTCTTCGAGGCGCTCGTCGCCCGCCTCCCGGAAGTCCGCCACGCCGGTGAGACGCATACGTTCCGCACGGAGCGGATCACCAACGAGCCGTTCGACCTGCGCGCCCGCCCGCGCTACGAGCTCGTCATCGACCGGCTGGGCTGGTGGTACGAGATCGCACGCGAGTGGGTGAAGAAGGCCGCGCTGATGGACGACGTCTATCTGCTGAACAACCCGTTCACCTTCCAGGCGATGGAGAAGCACTCGGCCTACTGCGCGATGATCCGGCTCGGCCTGAAG
>JBKPCT010000259.1:0-7519 GCA_046727515.1 Actinomycetota bacterium
GGGCCGATGCGCGCCAGCGGGAGGCGCGACCACTCGTCGTCGGAGCCGAGAACGAGCGAGGCGAGGATCTGTCCGCCGAGCCAGCTCGGCCCGACGCCGTTGCCGGTGTAGCCCCCGCCGTAGTGGATACGGGCGCCGGCGACGGTGCCGAAGAACGGCAGATGGTCGCTGGAGACGTCGATCGGCCCTCCCCACGCGCGCTCGACCCGCGCCCCTCCGAGCCCCGGCAGCAGCCGGCGCAGGCCTCGCTCCGCCCTCGCGATCGTCGCCTCGTCCTCGAAGAAGCGCGCGCCGATGCGTCCGCCGCCCTGCCCGATCGGCCCGGAGCCGCTCCCCATCAGCACGCGGCCGTCGTTCGTCGTCCGGAAGTAGTGCAGGAACATGCGGCCGTCGGTGATTGCCTCGCCGCCGGTCCAGCCGATCTCGTCGAGCAGCTCGGGGACCGGCTCCGTGAGGACGACGTAGCTGCCGAACGGGGTCACGCGTCCCCGGACCGGGCGCCAGCTGCTCATCCACGCGTTCGTCGCGACGACGATCTCTCGCGCGCGCACCGCTCCGCCTGCCGTCCGGACGAGCCCGGGGTCCACGCCGCGGACGAGCGTCCGCTCGTGCAGCTGGACGCCCGAGGCGAGCGCGGCCCGCCGCAGCGCGCGGACGAGCCGCGCCGGCTGCACCGTGACGCCGTCGCGGAACCACACGCCGCGCCGGAAGACCGGCGAGCGGCAGCGCTCGGCGACCTCCGCGGGCGTGAGCGCGACCGCCTCCTCGGGCACCCCGAGCTCGGCCGCAGTGCGCACGGCGCGGTCGATGGCCGCCTCCTGGGCCTCGGTCGTCGCCACCTTGAGCATTCCGCCCTCGCGGGCCCAGACGTCCTCGCCGAGCGCGCGGACGGCCTCGTAGACGCCGTCCGCCGCGGCCGCGGTCGCGACCGCGGGCTCCGGTCCGAAAGCGTCGCGCAGCCAGCGCAGGGACGCCCACAGCCCGTGACAGAAGCCGCCGTTCCGCCCGCTCGGGCCGAAGCCGGCGCGGTCGGCCTCGAGCACGAGGACGCGCAGCGCCGGATCACGCCGCTTGAGCGTCAGCGCGGTCCAGAGCCCTGTGTAGCCGCCGCCGACGATCGCGACGTCGGCCTCCGTGCCACCGGCGAGCGGCGGCTCCTCCGGATCCGGCGGAGCTTCCTCCAGCCACCACGGCATCGGTCCCCGCATCCCGTGAAGCATCGCCGACCGGCCTGGCCGGTGTCAGGGATCCCGGTGTCAGGGACCCGTCATGACCCCGGGAACCGTGTCGGGATGCTCTGCGGAAAGCGGAAGAAGTTGTCGGGGTCGTAGCGTCGCTTGACCGCGACGAGGCGTCTGAGGTGCTCGCCATAGTACGCGACGCCCCAGTGTTCGAGCTCAGGATCAGCGTAGTTCGCCACGGCTCCGCGGGAGACAAAGGGCTGCATGGCCGCGTGGGTGTCGCGGACCCAGCCCAGGTGAGCGTCGGCGACACCGGCAGGCGCAGTCGCACTCCAGAACGCCGTAAACCGGATCGAGAAAAGCGCGGAGCGGTGGGCATACGCCGTTGCGCCGGCGTCGACGCGGTTGACGGCGCCGCCGTGTGCGAAGAGGAGACTCCCGACGGCGCCGAGGCGAGGATCCCGTGCGGCGGACTCGAACGCACCGATGATCACATCGATACCGGCGTCCGGCAGCGGCGCGAGCCCGTAGTTCGACTTCGCGGCGAACGACCGGCGCGCCGGGTTGTCGGCGGCGAAGTACGTGACCGCACTGATGAACGGCCGGCGAACCGCAGCCAGCCGCGTCGGGCGGACTGCATCGGTGAGCGGAGCCAGCAGCGAGAGTGCCTCGTCGCGCGTTCCGAAGACCTGTCCGTTGACGGCGACCAACGGCATGCCGCCCGCCGGCGGCGGCGGCGCGAAGGACAACGAGCAGCTGATGCTGTCGGGGGCGCCTGGGGCGAAGGCTTGCCAGGCTTGGACGACCTTTCGCGCGTCCGCCCAGGGCCAGGTGAGGTTGACCGTAGTCACGTAGTCGACCGGGTGCGTGCGAAAGACGAGCTTGGTCACGACCCCGAAATTGCCGGCGCCGGCGCCTCGAAGCGCCCAGAAGAGCTCCGGCTCGCTGTGGGCGTCGCACACGCGAACCTTGCCGTCGGCGGTGACGATCTCGATCTTGACGACGTTGTCGCACGCGAGCCCCAGCGCGCGTGACGAGTATCCGTGGCCGCCGCCAAGGGTCAGCCCCGAGACACCCACGGCCTCGCACGTACCGAACGGGACCGCTCGCCCCGCCGCCCAGAGGCGCCGATAGACAAAGCCCAGCTTGCTGCCGGCCGCCACCGAGGCCGTGCCGTCCGCGTTCGGGTGGACATTCGTGAGTCGGGACAGATCCAGGACGAGGCCCGACGTGGTCGAGTAGCCGGCGAAGGAGTGGCCGCCCGATCGCGTCGCGAGCCGCACGTCGTATCGATTCGCCCACTGGATTACCCGGCGGACGTCCGCGATCGTCTCCGCGTACGCGACGGCGAGCGGGCGTACACCGTCGAAGCGGGGGTTCCACCCGAGGCGCGCTCGCGCGTAGCCCTTCCCGCCTCTCGGGATCAGATCTCCGTCGAGCCGGCGGGCGAGAGCGGCCAACCTCGGATCCGCGGCTGCTCGAGCCGGCGGGATCGGCCAGAGGACCCCGGCGGCTCCGAGGCCCAGCGCTCCCTGTGTTGCACGACGCAAGATCTCGCGTCGGTCGTACCGTTCAGCCACTAATCCGCCTTCCTCGGACTCATGCGGCCGCATGATCCCACGCAACAGCCGCGCCACGAGACGGGCAGGCTCGATCGCTGCGGCGTCGGCCACTGCATCCGGTTAGCATCGCCCACATGGCCGAGCGCTCGTTCTGGAACCCGATGACGAACCTGGGCGCCTTCCGCGAGCACGGGATCACGATCGTCCGCGGCGAGGGGTCGACAGTCTGGGACGACGCGGGCAACGCGCTGCTCGACGTGTCGGCCGCGCTGTGGTACTGCAACGTCGGCCACGGCCGCGCCGAGCTCGCCGATGCCGCCGCCACGCAGATGCGCGAGCTCGCCGCCTACAAGACCTACGACGGCTTCACATCACCGCGCACGGAGGAGCTCGCCTCGCGGGTCGCCCGGCTCGTTCCCTTCGACGGAGCGAAGATCTTCTTCACGTCGGGCGGCGGCGAGTCGATCGACACGGCGGCGAAGCTCGCGCGCGCATACTGGGTCGCGGTCGGCAAAGCGGACAAGCACGTCGTCATCTCGCGCCAGTACGCCTACCACGGCTCGAACGCGTACGGCACCTCGCTGACCGGGATGCAGTCGCTCGTCGACGGCTACGGACGGCTCGTGCCCGAGGTCGAGCAGGTGGCCTGGGACGAGGCCGAAGCGCTCGCGGCGGCGATCGACCGGATCGGCGCCGACCGCGTGTGCGCGTTCTTCGCCGAGCCGATCATCGGCGCCGGCGGCGTGATGATCCCGCCCGAGGGCTACCTCGAGCGCATAGACGAGATCTGCCGCGAGCGCGAGGTGCTGCTCGTGCTCGACGAGGTGATCACCGGCTTCGGGCGCATCGGCGAATGGTTCGCGACGGAGCGCTTCGGCCTCGCGCCGGATCTGGTCACGGTCGCGAAGGGAATCACTTCCGGCTACGCACCCCTCGGCGGCGTCATCGCCTCGCCGCGGGTCGCGGAGCCCTTCTGGGCGGAGGGAACGCAGAACGTGTTCCGCCACGGCTTCACGTACGCGGGCCACGCGACGGCGTGCGCGGTCGCGCTCGCGAACCTCGACGTGATCGAGCGCGAGGGCCTCGTCCAGCGCGTCCGCGAGCTCGAGCCGAGGCTCGAGCAGACGCTCCGGCCGCTCGAGTCCCACCCGGCCGTGGCCGAGGTGCGCGCGGGGGTCGGCCTCCTCGGCGCCGTCGAGCTGAAGGATCCCTCGAAGCTCCAGGCCGTCATCGACGCGGCCTACGAGCGTGGCGTCCTCGTCCGCGGCATCCGGGGCGTGGCGCTGCAGGTCTCGCCGCCGTTCGTGATCACCGAGGACGAGATCGCGACGACGGGGCAGGTCTTCGGCGAGGCCCTCGACGCCGCGGCCTAGGTAGTCAGCTCCACCGCCAACTCTTCGAAGACCGCGACGTACCGCTCGACGGCCTCGTCGGTGTGCTGGACCGACAGCGTCCACTCCTCCTCGCGGCCGGGAGTGGCGAAGATGCCGCGGTTCATGTTCCAGAGCCAGGCGAGCTCGGTCAGCTCGACGTCCTGGTGGGCCTTGAACGTCTCGTAGTCGACCACTCGCACGGGCGAGAATGTGACGCAGCCCTTCGCACCGATCCCGACCGGGTAGCCCGGCAGGCGGTAGTTCTCGACCACGCGGCCGCAGCCTTCCATCAGCTGGTCGTTCAGGCGGTTCAGGTGCGCGTACGCCTCCGGGGTGAGGACCTCGAACAAGCTCGCCCGCGCCGCCGCCATCGACAGCGGATTGCCGTTGAACGTCCCGACCTGGTATACGCGTCCGTCCTCGACGCACGCCATCACCTCGTTGCTGCCGCCGACCGCGCCCGACGGGAGTCCCGCGCCGAGCGACTTCGCGACCGTGACCATGTCCGGGACGACCCCGAAGTGCTCGACCGCACCGCCGCCGGCGATCGTCAGCCCCGTCTTCACCTCGTCGAAGATCAGGACGATCCCGTGCCGCCGGGTGAGCTCGCGGACGGCCTCGAGGTAGCCCGGCTCGGGTAGGACGACCCCGAGGTTCATCATCGCCGCTTCCATGATCAGGCACGCCGGCAGGCGATCCTCGGCCGCGAGCCGTTCGATCCGCCTCTCCGTCGCGGCCGCGTCGTTGAACGGCACGGGCACGGTCAGGTCGACGACGGCCTGCGGGATTCCGGCCCCGTACGGCAACGATGCGAGGTCCTCGCGGTCGCCGAACCTCTGGTAGGCGACCCCGATCGAGACCATCACCGTGTCGTGGTGGCCGTGGTACGAGCCGAAGATCTTCAGGACCGTGTCGCGCCCGGTATGCGCACGGGCGATGCGGATCGCGTCCATCGTCGCCTCGGAGCCGGAGTTCGTGTACCGCCACTCGGGCAGCCGGAAGCGGCGGGCGAGCTCCTCCGCGACCACGACCCCGTCCTCGGTCGGTGCGCCGAAGTGCGTGCCGAGCGCAGCCCGCTCCTGGATCGCGCGCGTCACCGCCGGATGCGCGTGGCCCTGGGTCATCGCCCCGAAACCGTTGTGGAAGTCGAAGTACTCGGTTCCGTCCACGTCCCAGACGCGCTGCCCCTGGCCGTGGGTCAGGTAGATCGGCCACGGCTCGCGCACCTGGTAGGAGGACGCCACCCCGCCCGCGAGAGTGCGTCGCGCCCGCGCGTACATCGCCTTCGACGCCTGGGTGCGCTCGTCGAGCCGGGCGCCCTCGCGCTCGATCAGCTCGCGGATGCGGGTGCGGTCGATCTGGACGAGTGCGTGAACGGCCATAGGGATCTCCTTCTCAGGCGGTTTGGGCAGCCGCACGCCGCTGCCAGAGGACCTGCGCGAGCATAACGGCCACGGCGATCGCGAAGATCGCAGTGCCGACGACGTTGATCTGTGGCGGCGTCGCCGCGCGCGCGGCGCCCCAGACGAAGAGCGGGAACGTCACCGTCGTCCCGGCGTTGAAGTTCGTGATCACGAAGTCGTCGATCGAGAGCGCAAAGCACAGGAGCAGCGCGGCGAGGATCGCCGGGGCGATCAAGGGCAACGTCACCTTGCGAAAGGTCGTCCACTCGTTGGCGCCCAGGTCCATGGCCGCCTCTTCGAGGTGGCGATCGAAGCCGACGAGGCGCGCCTTCACGGTGACGACGACGAAGCTGATGCAGAACATGATGTGGGCGATCAGGATCGTCCAGAAGCCGAGCGACGCATTGAGGCTCAGAAACAGGGTCAAGAGCGAGGCCCCGAGCACGACCTCGGGCGTCGCCATCGGCAGGAAGATGAACATGTTCGTCGCGCCTCGCCCGCGGAAGCCGTAGCGCACGAGCGCAAGCGCGATCAGCGTACCGAGGCCGGTCGCGAGGACGCTGGCCAGCGCGGCGATCTCGAGCGAGGTCTGCAGCGCGGAGGTCAGTCCCGGGACGGCATCCCAGTGCAGCCAGTTGTCCCAGGTGAAGCCCTGCCAGGTGTAGTTGAAGCGTCCCTTCGGACGGTTGAACGAGAACATCACGACGACTGCGATCGGGAGCAAGAGGTAGGCGAAGGCAAGCAGGGCGTAGACGGTCAGGAGGTGACGCCCGACAAGCGCCAGCGGGCGAGCGCGGCGGCGGGGGGCAGGGAGCTCTGCGGCGACGGACGTCATCCCGTCAGCCGCTCCGTCCCCAGCACGCGCGAATAGACGAGCACGAGCGCGAGGATGATCGCCATCAGAATGAAGGAGAGTGTCGCGGCCACCGGGTAGTCGGTCAGTTCGAGGAACCGTGACTGGATCACGTTCCCGATCATGAACGTGCGCGACGTGCCGAGTAGCTGCGCGTTGATGAAGTCACCACAGGCAGGGATGAACGTGAGCAGGGTGCCCGCAAATACGCCCGGCAGGGACAGCGGCAGGGTGACGCGCAGGAACGCCTTCGTGCTGCTCGCGTAGAGGTCCTGCGCCGCCTCGATCAGCCGATGGTCGATGTGTTCGAGTGACACGTAGAGCGGAAGCGCCATGAAGGGCAGGAAGTTGTAGGTGATCCCGGCGACGACCGCAGTCGGAGTTGCGAGCAGCCTGTCGTTGTCGCCGACGACGTTGATCAGGTGGGCGTAGCGGAAGAAGTGAACGACCGGGCCCTGGTCGGAGAGAATCGTCTGCCAGGCGAGCGTCCTGATCAGGTAGGTGACGAAGAACGGGCCGATGATGAAGAGCAGGAGGAGGCTCTTCCACCGGCCGCCCCGGAACGCGATCCAGTACGCCAGCGGATAGCTGATCAGTAGGGCCGTCACCGTCGCCAGGCCCGCGTACTCGAACGAACGGATCAGCTGTGGGTCATATGTGGTGATCGCGTACGAGTAGTTGTGCCAGGCCCACGTGAACGCGTACGAGAAGTCGATCGGGTTCTGCTCCTCCAAGGACTGATGCGCCAGAAAGCCGAGGGGCACGACGAAGAAGAGCGCCAGCCAGGCCAGCCCCGGCGCGAGCAGCAGATACGGGACGAGGCCCCGATGACGATGGAGGAACGTCACCTCAGGCGCCGATGAGCTTCTGCCATTTCCTCTGGAAGTCCGCGTTGAAGAGAGCATTCGGATCGACGATGTGGAGCTGTGAGAGCATCCGCTTCGTCGGGAAGATGAGCGTGTTCTTCGCCGCCGCCGGATCCTGCTTCAGCAGAGCCTTGTCGGCACCCTGGACCGGACAGACGTAGCTGATCGCGTCCTCGACCATCGCCGCGATCCTCGGCTGGTAGTAGAAGTTCATGTAGACCGAGGCCGTGTAGACGTCGCCTCCGATCGGGATGAGCATGTTGTCCGTCCAGATCGCACCG
>JBKPCT010000260.1:0-8188 GCA_046727515.1 Actinomycetota bacterium
CTGCCCGAACTTGTTCTGGGCAGGAGTCGGCGAGTCGAGCGTCACCGTCTGCACGCAGTCGGGGCAGCCGATGCCGATGTTGCCGAGCTTCGGCGCGTAGTTGACGCCCAGGTCGTGAGCGATCCCCTGATCGGATGCGTCGAGCAGGACGTACCAGACGGTCTGGCCGTTCGCCATGCCCTTGTACAGCGGCAGCCGAACGGTCTCCTTGCTGAGATCGACCTGAATCGCGCTTTCCTCCGTCAGGTGGTCGCGAGGGAGGAGGCCGGTCAGCGGGCCGAGCCCCTTCGCCGACGCCGGATCACCCTTCGAACCGGCGAATGCCTGACTTCCGATCACTGCAGCGGCGGCGACGATTGCGAGCACCGGCAGGCCGAGCAGCCAGCGCTTCGAAAGTGCCTTCATCTCATCTCTCCTTTCCTCCGGCGGCGTGCCGGGTAGCGAGGCGGCGACCGTATGGAGCGGCGGTCAGCAGCAACTGAGCGCGACCTCAGCCGGGGCCGGGCAAAGGCGCGTAACGAATTCGGCCCCGAGGCAACTAAGGCTGTATGCGACTCCTCGCCGCCACCCTCGCGGCCCTGGCGATCGGGCTCGTGTCGGCCGCCGGCGCGATGGCAATCCCGGGGTCGTCGGGACAGACCGTCTCGAGGGTCGTCGCCGCCAAGTCCTCCTATGGGATGGTGCTCTCCGACGGGCGGGGATTCGTCCTCTATGCGTTCACGAAGGACGTTCCCGGCCACAGCGCATGTGCGGGCGCCTGCGCGAAGAAGTGGCCTCCGTACATCATCAAGGGACGATTCGTCGCGGGGAACGGCGTGACCGGGCGCCGGCTCGGAACGATCCACCGCTCGGACGGCTCGCGGCAGGCGACCTATTCCGGACGGCCCCTCTACTACTACGTAGGTGACCGCAAGGCGGGCCAGATCCTCTGCCAGAACGTCAGCGAGTTCGGCGGCCTCTGGCTGGTCGTGCGCCCGAACGGGACGGTCGTCAGGTAGCGGCGAGGAAGGTCGAGTGACCCAAAGGGCACCCGCCGACGGTTTTCAGCGGCACTCGCAGCGACCGGTTTTCCGGCTCTTCGGCTCGCTCTCGATCGAGGACGGCGAGCGCGTAATCGGGCCGGGCGACCTCGGCGGGGTTCGGCCGAAGCAGGTGCTCGAGATCCTGCTCACCGCCCGCGGGCATCACGTGCCGATCGACCGCCTTGCCGAGCTCCTCTGGGGAGAGGATCGCCCGCAAAACGTTCCAGGCTCGCTGCAGACCTTCGTGTCCACGCTACGCAGGCACCTCACGTCGGACCGGGAGCGAGCCCGGGAGCTCGTCGTCACCGAGAACGAGGCATACCGGTTCTCGACCGAGCTCGTGTCACTCGACCTGGACCGCTTCGACAAGCTCCTCGAACGCTCTGGACACCAACCGACCGACCAGGCCCGCGCTTCGCTCGAGGAAGCACTTGGACTTGTCCGCGGCGACGTCCTGGAGGACGAGCCCTACACGGCGTGGGCCCTCGACATCCGCGGCAGCTACCAGGGCCGGGTACTCGGCGCGCGCCTGGATGCGGCCGACGCGGCCCTCGCCCAGCTCGACTTCGCCCCGGCACTTACCCATGCCGAGGCGGCGGCCGCGCTCGACCCGTTCAGCGAGCGTGCCTCCCGTACTCAAATGCTTGCGCTCTACGCGCTCGACCGCTCACGCGAAGCGCTGAGCCGCTACCGCGCATTCCGGATGCGACTGGACGAAGAGCTCGGGCTCGAGCCGAGCGGGAAAACCCGCGCGGTCGAGTCGGCCATCCTCCGCCAGGAAGACGTGCACTCGTTGCTCCCGCGCCGAATCGGGCGGCCGGCGGCCGAGAACGGAGATTCCTCTATCCGGTTGCTCGGGCGGGAGTCCGAGCTCGAGCTGCTGACGAACGGAGTTCGCCGTGGACTCGACGACGCCGTCTTCATCCACGTCCACGGCGAGGCCGGCCTGGGCAAGTCTCGCCTGCTCGACGAGCTCGAGCGGCGCCTCGACGGCGTGCTGATCGGACGTGCAAGCTGTTCGGAGCTCGAGCAGCACCTGCCCTACGTGCCGCTTGCCGCCGCAATGCGACGGGCGTTTGCCGACCTCGCGCCCGATGTTCGACGGCTGCCGGCGCTGGGGCAGGTCTTTCCCGAGCTCGCATCAGGCAGACCGGAGCGGAGGTTCGACGAGATCGAGGTGCTCGAAGCACTCGTCGCCCTCGCCGCCGAGCGCGGACCGTTCGTTCTCCTACTTGACGATCTTCACTGGGCGGACACGAGCACGCTCACCTCGCTCGCCTACCTGCGGCGGCGCTCCTCAGGCCTCGGCCTTGCTCTGGTGACAGCCGCCCTCCCGCCAACACCGTCGTGCGAGGATCAGCTCAGGCGGCTGGCGCCGGACACGATCCTGCGGCTCGAGCCTCTGACGGAGGCGGACCTCGCCCCCCTGCGAATGCCCGATCTCCACGAAGCAACGGACGGACACCCGCATGCAGTCGCCGATGCCATCGCGAGCGGCAGGTCTGCCACTCCTTCCCGAACGCTCGCGGAAGCGCTTCTCCGCCAATGCCGAGCCGAGGGGCGGGAGGCGTACAGAATCCTCGCTGCAGCGTCCGTGCTCGAGCAGCCGTTCGACCCCGAGCCGCTCGCAGATCTTCTCGACATCGACCCGACGGCGCTCACGGAGGAACTCGAGCGGCTCTGCGAACGGCGGATCCTGCGCATCGACGGGCTCCGCTTCCGCTTCCGCTACGACCTCGTCCGCCAGGTCCTCGTCGAGACCATCTCCCCCGCTCGACGGCGTCTCCTGGAGAAGCGCCTCAACCACCAGGACATCAGGACGGGAACGAAGGCCGGATGACGCCGATGGAAGTCACTCACGATCTCATCGCCGGCACGCGCTTCGAGCATTCGCCCGAGCCCGCCTACATCATGGACCCGGAACACAGCAGCATCGTGGCCGCCAACGACGCCGGCTGCGATCTGTTCGGTTACACGCGGGAGGAGCTGCTCGAGACTCCGATCTCAAGGATCCATCCTTCCGAGCTCGCCGAGCTCAGCGAGCTGCTCGAGCGAGTCCTGCGCGACGGACGGGCGTCGACGATCAAACTCACCTGCCGGACGAAGCAAGGAACCTTCCTCCCGACCGAGATCTCGCTCCACGCACTCGAGATCGGCGGCCGGATCCGCATCCTGGGACTCGTCCAGGACCGGAGCGAGCACCGCCAGCCCGGCGTTTGCGGCTGAGCCGCCACACAGCTCGCACACAGCGGCCGAGTGCACCTTGGGCTGAGCAACCGCCCACCGCCGGCAATCGGAGGACAAATGAGCTCCACCATCGACAAGCCAACCCGCGAGCGTGGCCGCGTTCGTGTCGAGCACCGCACCAAGCGCATCCGCGCCTTCCTGGGCGTCGAGCTCGTCGCCGACACGAGACACCCGCTCCTCGTCTCGAAGAAGCCGTACTACCCGACGTACTACATCCCGGAGGCAGAGGTCCGCACCGAACTACTCTTCCCCGAGGACGCCATCGCCCACTCGCCCAGCCGGAGAGACGGTCAGCTGTTCACGGTCAAGGCCGGCGGCAAGAAGGCCGCCGGCGCACTGGACTTGCTGACACCGACCGACACCGTCAGCCACTGCCCCTACAAAGGCGACGCCGATTACTGTTCGGTCCGCGGAGACGACGTCGACGTCGTCTGGTCGTACCGAACGCCGCTACCCGAGAGCCAGAAGATCGCCGGACTGATCAGCTTCTACCCGGAGCAGGTCGACCTCAACGTAGACGGAGTGAAGCAGGCTTGACCCTACCTGGGTTCTCCTTCGACCCCCGCTTCGAGCGCGCAAGCCATCCGGCCTTCGTCATCGATCCGCTCGACGACCGCTTCGTCGCCGCAAACCCGGCCGGCTGCGACCTCCTCGGCTACACCCGAGAAGAACTGCTCGAGACGCCGGTGTCCCGCATCCACCCAGGCGAGCTCACGCAGCTCCAGGCATTGGTCCGCAACGTCCTTCACCGAGGACATGGCTCCACGATCACCCTCACGTGTCGCATCCGCCAAGGCAACCGCCTGCCGATCGAGCTGGCGCTGTGGGCCTTCGAGCACGACGACCGGATTCTCATCCTCGGACTCGTCGATGACCGCAGCGAGCATCGTGGGGCCGCGGGAGCGACTGAGCCGCGACTCAGCGCCCGGACAGAGACCGTTGTGAATGTGGCCGCAAGGAATCCAGCTAGGAAGGGAGCACTCGCAATGGTCACCGCAGGCTTGATCGTCCGGCTCGAGGCAAAGCCCGGCAAGGAGCGGCAGCTGGCTTCGTTCCTCGCAGCTGCGCTTCCGCTCGTCCGGGACGAGCCCGAGACCGTCGCATGGTTTGCACTCCGGACGGATGGGTCGTCTTTCGCGATCGTCGACGCCTTCCCCGACGAGGCCGGTCGGCAGGCGCACCTCGGCGGAGCGGTCGCCGCCGCACTCGTCGAGCATGCGGCCGAGCTACTCGCCACACCGCCCGAGATCGAGCAGGTCGACGTGCTGGCCGCGAAGCTCCCCGAAGGAGCCCGGCCATGACCCGCGTCGCAACCTTCCGACCGAGACGGGAGCTTGCCCACCGGGTGAACGGAGGGCTCGACATCACGCTGTACTGGTCGGCTATGGACAACAGCACGAGCATCGAGGTCCGGCAGCACCACTCCGGACAAGTCGTCGCATTCGCGGTCGCCCCGGAGTCGGCGCTCGATGCCTTCTACCACCCGTTCGCACACCTCCCGCTCGCCTCCGCTGACGCGATCGCGACGGTCACAGCATGACCGGTATTGCCAGCACAAACGGTCTGTTCGAGGCGCACCTGGCCGTCGCAGACCTCGACCGATCGATCGCCTTCTACCGGGATGTCGTCGGCCTCGAGCCGGCGTTCGAGATGCCCGACGGAGGCCCCGCCTTCCTGTGGGCTGGCGGACCCGGCCGTTCGATGCTCGCTATACGCCCTGTTCGAGCTCGCCGACGACTCCCCCGAGCAGATCGACGGCTACCTCGATCTCGGACGCGTGCTCACGGCGAAAAACGACCGAGGGGAGATCGTCGGGGACGTGCAGCTCCATCCGGCACACGGACCGGCTCAATGGAGATCAAGAGAGTCTCGGAACTCGCCCTTGACCAGACATGACCGACGCCGACCTCTACGACCGCGGGATGAGGACAGTGGCTTCCTCCTGGGAGCTGGGCGCGCAGAGAGGCACTGGCCGCGATCGAGGCTTCGTACACCGCCGCCGGCGTCGATCGCTTCGCGGTGTGGGTGCACGAGAGCGACGATGCCTTGCGAGCCGACCTCGAACAGCACGGCTACGCATTCATCGAGTCAACCCGCGCAATGGGCATGCTACTCGAAGACCTCGTCATTCCCCGGCCCGAGATCGACCTCGCCCCCGCCGACTGGGCGGAGCACCTGCGCATCCTGGGTTCTCCGCCGGAGCTTCTCAGCGGCGCTGACCTCTCGGCGTTCCACGTCCTGGTCGGGCGCAGCGACGGCGAGAGCGTGTCGACCGCGGTCGCGCTCGATCATGAGGGCGACTGCGGCATCTACGACGTCGCAACCCTCGAACATGCCCGGAACCGCGGCCTGGCGACGGCACTGACCGCCCTTCATCTGCACGAGGCGCTCGCGCGGGGATGCCGGACGGCAACCGTCCAGTCGACGAGCGCGGGTGAGCGCGTCTATGCCACCGTCGGCTTCCGCGATCTCGGGCGGATTCTCGAGTACGCACCCTGAGCCGCTCGACGGGCTGGGCCGGGCGCTCTGGTGGTCGAGGGATCCTCGGAGTGCCGTGGTCTATCCGGAGCGCGCCTATTAATCTCGGCGTTCCGCAAGACCGCCAGCGCGAAAACTTGACGTCGCGAGCAAGGTCGCCAGCCGCCGCTCAGCTAGTTTTCGCCTGAACGTTCACCAGATCCGGGTCGCGACCCGCAAGCGGGTGCGCTCGAGTACTACTCTGTTAATGGGTGAACGGGCATCTCCTTGCGCTCTACGTCGTCACCCTGAGCGTGGCGATGATCGTGCCTGGCCCGGACATGCTGTTCGTGCTCGGCACGAGCATGCGCGGCGGCCCGCGCGCCGGCCTCGTTGCGACCTGCGGCGTGGCGACGAGCGAGGTGATCCACATCGCACTCGCCGCGGCAGGCCTGTCGGCGCTCTTCGCCGCAGCTCCCACTGCGTTCACAGTCGTGCGCGTCGTCGGCGCCGCATACCTCGTCCTGCTCGGCATCCGGATCATCGCGAGCAAGCGCTCTGCACGGCCCGGCGAAGACCGCGCCGCCGCGTTCTCGCACCGACGTGCCTACCTTCGCGGAATGCTCACGAACCTTCTCAACCCGAAGATGGTCACGTTCTCCATCGCCTTCCTACCCCAGTTCGTCGACCGCTCTCTCGGTCACGTCGCGATGCAGTTCGCGGTGCTCGGAGCAATCTTCGTGATGCTCGAGTTCGTGGTTGACGGCACCGTCGGCGTGCTCGCGGGACGGATCGGCCCGCGGCTGTTCCGGCGGCGCCGGACGCGACGGGCAGTCGATGTCGCGACCGGCGGGCTCTTCATCGGGCTCGCTGCGCGCCTCGCCGCGGAACGCTAGCCGCGCACAAACGTGAGCCACGTGGCCTCGCGCGGCGTCGCTGACGCGACGGAGCCGTCGGCGAGGGTAAACCGTAGCGCTCGGCGAAGGCGAGCTTTGCGCGAAGAGGTGGCCCGAGGGCAGCGAGCGTGGCTCGGACCGAGATACCGGCGCCGATCACCGTCGTCATGCCTGCGAACACGATGGACTGCCCCATAACCGATTGGACAGGTAAAGGTGGCCGGCTATGGGCTGAGGACGAGAGGTCGACGCCTGGGCCCATGCTCTCGGATGGGGGCGAGCATTCCAGATCGGGAGAGAACCTCTCATGGTCGTGTTTAGGCGTGTCCCAGTTCGTGGCCGACCTTGTTGTTCTTGTCGCCTTCGACGATTTCGCGCAGCTTGCGCGCTAGGGCCGCCGCCGTAAATGGTTTGTCGATGAGTGTGAACTGTTCGCCGAGCACTCCGTGGTGGCCGAGCGCCTCGTCGGTGTAGCCGGACATGTAGAGCGTTCGCATCGTTGGGCGGCCGGCGGATAGCGCCTCGCAGAGTTCGCGCCCGCTCATCTCGGGCATCACGACGTCGGTGAGGAGAACTTTGATCTCGCCGGTGCAGCTCGCCGCGATCGCGATTGCCTCGCTTGGCAGCGCGGCGACAAGGACTCGATACCCGTGTTGCTCCAGGACGTCCTTGACGAAGGCGCGGACGTCGTCGTCGTCCTCGACGAGTAGGATCGTTTCGGATCCCTCGAGCGATTCCTCATTTGTCGCCCTTGATCCGGTGGCGGCCACCGCGGGGCTCTGGGTGCGTGGCAGCTGGATGGTGAACGTGGTGCCTTGCCCCGGGATGCTGTCGATGTGGATGGTGCCACCGCTCTGGGTGACGATCCCGTAGACGGTCGCGAGTCCGAGCCCGGTGCCTTTGCCGGTCTCCTTCGTCGTAAAAAACGGATCGAATGCGTGCGCTCGCGTGCTTTCGTCCATTCCCTGCCCGGTGTCGGAGATGGAGAGCGCGACGCCGGCTCTCGGGTCGTGATCTCCGTCGCCGGCAGGATCCGAGTCGCGCGCGTCGACGTTCGTCGTCTCGATCGTGAGCTGGCCGCCCGTCGGCATCGCGTCGCGCGCGTTGACCGCCAAGTTCAGGATCACCTGCTCGAGCTGGAGCGGGTCGGCCTTGACGTTTCCCAGCTGCGGGTCGAGCACGACCTCGAGTCGGATGTCCTCTCCGATCAGGCGCTCGAGCAGCAGCCTGACGTCGCCGATGACGTCATTCAGGTTGAGGATCTGGGGCGTTAGCAGCTGACGGCGGCTGAAGGCGAGCAGCTGCTGCGTCAGCGCGGCGGCGCGTTCCCCCGCGCGTGCGATGTGCTCCGCCCTCTCCCGCTGTGGGCTGTCCACCGCGAGGTCCCTGAGCAGGAGCCTCGCGAAGCCGATGATCGCCGCTAGCACGTTGTTGAAGTCGTGCGCGATCCCGCCTGCGAGGCGGCCGATCGCCTCCAGCCGCTGCGCCTGCCGCAACTCCGACTCGAGCCGATCGTGCTCCTCCTGAGCTCGTTGTCGGTCCGAGACGTCGAGCAGGAAGCCCTGC
>JBKPCT010000261.1:0-5046 GCA_046727515.1 Actinomycetota bacterium
GCGGAGGGGTCGACGCCGACCGCGGTCCCGTTGGTCGCCGTGCCGAGCGCCTTGCCGCTCCGATCGACCAGCCGCGCCTGATCTTGGATCGAGCCCTGCGCCAGGCGGACGCCGGGCAGGCGCTCGACCTTGCGCAGCACCCCGGCGGAGAAGGCCGGCGCCTCGCGGGTGGTATCCCCCGTGTCGACCGCCTCCTCGGAGCGATCACCGCATCGGTGGCCTTGTAGGACTCGTTGTAGATGTGGTCGAGGCTCTTCCCGAGCGTGTCGGTGAGGACGAAGGCGCCGCTGATCATCGCGACGCCGAGCACGATCGCGAACGCGGTCACCCCCGCCCTGAACTTGCGGCCGAGCAGTCCCTTGAGCGCGACGGCGATCATCGCCGCGCCACCTCCTCCATCGCCTCGACCACCTGGTGTGCGGTCGAGGGGCCGAGGTCTTTGACGATCAGGCCGTCGGCGAGGAAGACGATCCGGTCGGCGATCGCCGCCGCCTGGGCGTCGTGGGTGACCATCACCGTCGTCTGCCCGTAGCTGTCGACCGACTCGCGCAAGAGCTCGAGGATCTCCCCGGAGGTGGTCGAGTCGAGGTTGCCGGTCGGCTCGTCCGCGAACATGACCGTCGGCCGCGAGACGAGCGCCCGGGCGATCGCGACCCGCTGCTGCTGTCCGCCCGAGAGCTCGGCCGGCCGGTGCGAGAGCCGCTCGGTCAGCCCGACCTTGGCGCTCAGCTCCTCGAACCAGCCGTTCTCCGACTTCGCGCCGGCCAGGCTGAGCGGCAGCACGATGTTCTCCCGCGCCGTCAGCATCGGCAGCAGGTTGAAGAACTGGAAGATGAAGCCGATGTGCTCGCGGCGCACCCGCGTCAGCTCCCGGTCATCGAGCTCGCTGATCTCGCTGCCCGCGATCGCGACCGTCCCCGACGTCGGTCGGTCGAGCCCGGCGAGGATGTGCATCAGGGTCGACTTGCCCGAGCCGGACGGGCCCATCACCGCGTGCCCGTCGCGCTGCTGGCGGTGCGGAGCTGAGAGCCCGCCGTCAGGAGGCGCCGCTCGACGAGCTCGTCGCGGACGTCGCCGTGCCCATGGTCCGTCCCGCCCTGCTGAGCGAGGCAGCGATCGCGCAGATGCTCGAGCTCACCCTGGGCGAGGCACCCGCTTCGGGTTCGTCGCCGCCTGGCAGCACGCCACGGGCGGGAACCCGTTGCCCGACGTTGCGGGCGACGCTTACGAGCTGGGGGCGACGGCGCTTGGCAACACGCGCGCGAGCTGGGACCGCGACCGGATTTCGAGCTTGCGGTAGACCCGGGTCAAGTGCACCTCGATCGTCTTCTCGGTGAGGAAGAGCGCCTGCGCGATCTCCCGGTTCGTCAAGCCCTCGGCGGCCATGCGGGCGACGCGCAGCTCGCTCGCGGTGAGCCTGCTGCGGCTCTCGATCGGGTCGCGTCGCGGTCGCGCCCCCGCCGCGACGAGTTCGTCGTGCGCGCGTGCCGCCAGAACGTCGGCTCCGCACTCGAGCGCCACCTCCAGTCCCTCGCGCAAGGCATCGCGGGCGTCGGCCCGTCGCCCCGACCGCCGCACCGCTGCCCCGAGCTCGACGAGCGAGCGGGCGAGCTCCAGACGGCCGCCGCTGCCGCGCAGCACCGACACGAAGCCGGCCAGGCCGTCATGGTCGCAAGGTCGGGCCACGAGCGCGGCGGCGCGCAGCGCGATCCCGAGCGCGACCGGCGAGCCGAAGGCGTCGGCCCGGCGCACCGCCTCCGAGGCGAGGTCATACGCCCTTTCCGGCTCGTCGAGCCGGGCAAGCAGCACCGCCGCCTCCGCCCGCCAGTTCGTCAAGGCCGGAGTGACCACCTCCCACGCGTCCTCGAGGCGTCCGCACTCGAGCAGCAGCGCGAGGGCATCTTCGGGCCGCTGTCGAGCCAGCTCGATGTGAGCACGCGCGACCAGGAAGAAGGTGCCGGTGATGGGTGCCGGCGTGCCTGCGTCCAGCCCGACAGCCCGTAGCTCCGCCACGGCCGCCTCGGGGTCCCCCCGCTCGACGAGCGCATCGGCGAGAACCGCTGCCGCCAGCGGGAGAGCAAGGAAAGTGATCCTGCGAGCCAGCGCGGCGCGGGCGTCTGCCTCGAGCTCGGCCAGCATGCCCCGCTGCCAGCAGAGCATGGCGCGACAGTGCGACGTGACCGCGAAGCCGACCTCGGAGCCACGGCGGCGGGCGTCGTTCAACGCTGCCTGGCAATAACGCTCGGCATCCTCGAACGCGTGGCTGCAGATCAGCGGGGCGATCGACTGATAGAACGCAGGCTTGTGTGCGCCGGCGGTCGCGAGCAATTCGCCGTCGCCGAGCGCTCGTAGCGCCAGCGAACGGGTTTGCGCCGCCGTTCCTCTGAAGATCTCCTCGGTCGCACGCCGCGCGAGCAGCAGACGCTCACCCGTCGTTCGCGGCGTCACGCCTATCGGCAGTGGCGGCTCGGGCAGCTCCAGCACGCGCCGGCGGATGTCGAGGCTCGACCAGCCGGCAGCCGCCCGCAGCGTCACCAGCCGAGCGGCGAGCTCGGCATCAGCTCGCGAGAGGGTGTCGATCGCGTCACTGAGCACCTCAACGGCGTCGAGGGCGCGGTCTGTGAAGATCAATCCCCGGGCGAGCTCGAGCGCGACGAGCGCCCGCCTCGACGGGCCGGTCGTCCGGCCGAGCGCAGCGGTCAGGTGCTCGACCGCGACCTCGATCTCTCCTGCACGCAGCTCGGCGTAGCCCAGCTCATGCAGCAGCTGCGGCTCCAGCTCGGGCGTCGGCGGTTCGCGCAGCGCCCGCCGGAGGTAGGTGGCCACCACGTCGTTGGCCCTGGCGCCGCGCGCCATCCGCAGCCGCGCGAAGGATGGCGACAGTGTCCTCGTCGCCGCATGGATCGGAGGCGAGCAAGTGGACGGCGATCCGGTTGACGTCGGAACCCTCCTCGGCAAGCGCACGAGCCGCCCGCGCATGCCAGCTCGAGCGCTCTCCGGCACCGAGCTCGTGGTACACGCTCGCCCGCACTAGCGAATGGATGAACGCAAGCGGTCGCGCCGGCTCGAAGATCGACGCCGCGGTGAGCGCGTCGGCCGCCCGCACGGCAACCGGCCCCTCAGCTCCGCCAGCCGCCCGGCAACGGGTAGTTCGCAGCCGTCGCCGAGCACGCTTACCGCGCGGGCGAGCTCGGCACAGCCGAGCGGCAGCCGGCGCATTCGGGCCCGCACCGCCCGCCCGACGCCGCTCGCGCTCAGCCGCTCGACGCGCGGCGCGTTCTCCGCCGCTGCGCCGACACCCTGTCGCGCCAGCTCGCCCAAGAGCTCGCGCAGCAGGAACGGGTTTCCGCCAGTGGCACCCTGGCAGGCGGTCAGGAACTCGCGATCCGGCGCATCGCCGAGCGCGAGCTGGACCAGGCGCGCGACTCCGGCGTCGCTCAGGACGGCCGGGCTGATCACCTGCACGCTCGGGTCGGAGACGAACTCGTCGAGCAATGCCCCCTCGCCGCCGGCCTCTCCCGCACGCATCGCCAGGACCAGTGCAAGCGGCACGCCCTCGAGCCTGCGCGCGAGGAACGAGAGCCAGCGCAAGGAGGCCGCGTCGGCCCACTGCGCATCGTCAACGAGCAGTAGCACAGGTCGCGAGGAAGCCAGATTGGCGGCGAACCAATAGAGCCCATGGAGGACGGTGAACCTGTCGCCGGCGCCCTCGCCGTTGGTCGGCGGGTCGGCGAGCGCGCGCTCGGCGAGCGCGCCGGCGCCGGCGAGAAGCGCGGCCCGCTCTTCCTCCGACGCCTCGACCAGGACCGGCTCGAACAGCTGCCGGACGACCCCAAACGGGAAATCGTGCTCCAGCTCGGACGCCCGTGCGCGCACCACCTCAAGATCCGCAGCCGCCGCCCCGGCGGCCGCAAACAGACGCGACTTGCCGATTCCCGGCGGCCCCTCGACCACAGCCGCACCACCCTCGCCCGCCCTCGCCGCCTCGAGCACGCCCCCGAGCGCCTCGAGCTCGCGCTCGCGCTCCACGAGCGGTGCATCCATCACCTGCACCCCACGCATCGGATGTCGGTGCGACGCGCGCTGGGGAACTCCCTGGCGCCGGCGCCCTCCGGCCCGCCGTTCGCCTCGAACGCCTCGCGCAGGAGGCCGTCATGCTCGGCGCGGACGTCGCCGTAACGCTCGCGCAACCCCCTGAGCAGGCGGGTCGACCCTTCCAGGTCCGTAATGAGGAAGGTGACGGTACCGGTTGGTAGCTCAGGAACAGACACTAGCCCCCGACACCCGGAATCTCCCCCGGGGTTCCGATGGACGCGCGGCTGGAGAGGGGCACGTTCACCAGAATCGTCGAGAACGTACGCCGAAAACGCAAGGAGATTCGGAGCCCCAGGGACACCCGCCCATCTACGGCTCATCGAGCTGCGCGCGGCGCCCGGGACGACTGGCCGACACCCGCGACCCCTGCCAGACAAAACATCGGGGGATGAATGCGGGGGATGTCCCCGACGCCGCGGAGCGGACGGAGCCCGATGCTCTCGCTGAAGATGCCAGCGGATGCGGGTACGTGCCCCGGCCGCGGCCTCCAGCTCCCCGAGCTCGACGCGCCAACGCCGGCCGACGTCGGCGCCTCCCCGGCCTGTTGGGCGCTAGGGCGCCGCACCATGCCGCCGTGCGAGGCTGGATCGACGGAGCCGATCAACGAAACAGAGAAGTTGACATCACCGGCTGAACGCGTAGTCGCCGAGGCGCGTCCCCGGGCGGCGCGCCACACACAAGCTGCGGACCGCCGGCTGCTGATCGCGCGAGCGTACGAGTCGCCGCTCGTTCACTTCGACCGTTGGAAGGTAGAGACTGTGCGCAAACCACGTCTAGAACGCGCTGACTGAGCATCCGGCGCCCGCGGAGCAGCGGTGGGAGCCGATCGTAGGCAGCATGCGTCCGGGAGGAAGCACGAGATGGACGAGGCCGTCGCCGTCGAGGTAAGCGCCGAGCAGCGGGAGATCCCCGCCCGGCTCGTCCTCGCGTATGCGCACGGCGCGGCGGATG
>JBKPCT010000262.1:0-8489 GCA_046727515.1 Actinomycetota bacterium
GCCTTCGAGCTCGCGTGCGAGTACTCGAAGGAGCGCGTCACCTTCGACCAGCCGATCGCGATGCACCAGGGCGTGAGCTTCCTGATCGCGGACATGGCCACGAAGATCGAGGCGGCCCGGCTGCTGACGTGGCAGGCGGCCTGGATGCTCGACAACGGCTGGGGTCGCAAAGCGACGCTGTACTCGTCGATGGCGAAGCGCTTCGCGGCCGACATCGCCATGGAGGTGACGACCGACGCCGTCCAGATCTTCGGCGGCTACGGCTACATCAAGGAGTACCCGGTCGAGAAGCTGATGCGGGACGCGAAGCTGTACCAGATCTACGAGGGCACCTCGCAGATCCAGCGCCTCGTGATCGCCCGCGACGTGCTGATCCCGCGTGGCGATTGAGCTCGACCTCTCCGGCCGGGTGGCGCTGGTCACCGGCGGCTCCCGTGGTCTCGGCCGCGCCGACGCGCTGACGCTCGCCCGAGCGGGCGCAGACGTCGCGATTGCCGACATCCAGGTCGAGTCGGAGACGACCGACGAGGAGGCCGAGCGCTACGGCCCGCTCGCCCAGGTCGCCCGTGCGCAGGGCCTCGTCTACACCGAGGCGACGGTGGAGGAGATCCGCGGCCTCGGCCGCACAGCACTTGCGATCAAGTGTGACGTCACCGACCGCGAGCAGGTCGACGCAGCCGTCGCCCGCTGCATCGAGGAACTCGGCTCAGCCGACATCCTCGTCAACAACGCGGGCACGCTCGACCACGTCGCCCAGCTTGCCGACCAGTCGCCTGCGCTGTGGGAGCGCGACCTGCGGGTCAACCTGACGGGCGCATTCAACTGCTCCCAGGCTGTCTGGCCGCACATGCGCGAGCGGGGGTGGGGGCGGATCGTGAACATGGCGTCGATCGCCGGCACGCTCGGCGGCTTCGGCCAGGCGAGCTATGCGACGACGAAGGCCGGACTCCTCGGGCTCACGCGGTCGCTCGCGCTAGAGGGCGCCCGCCACGGGATCACGGTGAACGCGATCGTTCCCGGGATCATCGGCACCGAGGCCTTCTCGTTCGGCAACCCGGAGCTGAACGAGCGGATGGTGAAGCGCACCGCGCTGCGGCGGCCGGGCGAGCCTCAGGACGTCGCGAACGCGATCGTGTTCCTCTGCTCCGACCTCGCTACGTACATCACGGGTGTCGGGCTGAACGTCAGCGGCGGCATCGAGCTCTTCACCTTTTGATCACAGTGCCAGGCATTGTTAAGACGGCCGTGGGGGTTTCGTTCACGCTCACGCCGGAGCAACGCGAGCTGCAGACGCTCGCGCGCGAGTTCGCCGCCAGCGAGCTGCGCCCGATCGCGGCGGAGTGGGATGCGAAGGGCGAGCACCCGCCCGGCCTCCTCGCCAGGGCCGCTGCGCTCGGGCTGACCTCGTACCGGATCCCACACGAGTACGGCGGCGGCGGACTCGACGCCGTCACGGGCGCGATCATCGCCGAGGAGCTCTCCTTCGGGTGCGCCGGCCTCGCGGCGCCGATCGGGGCCACGATGTTCCCGGTCCGGCCGCTCGTCCGGTTCGGCACCGAGGAGCAGCGGCAGCGCTACCTACCCCGCCTCGCCTCCGAGGCGGGCTGCCTGGCCGCGATTGCGTTCACGGAGCCGCATGCGGGATCGGATCTGAACGCGCTGCGGGCGACCGCGCGCCGCGAGGGCGACGCCTGGGTGCTGAACGGCGAGAAGTGCTACGTCACGAACGGTGGGATCGCCGAGCTGACCGTCGTCTTCGCGCGGAGCGAGGCGGGGATCTCCGCCTTCCTCGTCGAGCGCGATGATCCCGGAGTCGGGGCCGGGCGGAAGGAGGAGACGCTCGGCCTCCGCGCCTCGCACACGGGGTCCCTCGTGCTCGACGACGCGCGGGTTCCCGCCGACCGCCTGCTCGGCGGGGAGGGAGAGGGCTTCGCGGTCGCGATCGACTTCTTCGAGCACTCGCGGCCGCAAGTGGCCGCTGCGGCGGTCGGGCTCGCGCGCGCGGCCTTCGAGTACGCGACCGGCTACGCCCGTGAGCGCGAGGCGTTCGGCAAGCCGCTGATCGCGCGGCAGGGGGTCTCGTTCAAGCTGGCGGAGATGGCGATCGAGATCGAGGCCGCGCGCCTGCTCACATGGCGCGCCTGCGCGGCGCTCGACGCCGGCGAGGACGCCGTGGTGCTCGGCTCGTACGCGAAGGCCTTCGCCGCGGACTCGGCGGTGCGCGCGGCGACGGATGCGGTGCAAATCCTCGGCGGGGCCGGGGTGACGCGCGACCATCCGGTCGAGAAGTGGCTGCGCGACGCCAAGGTCTTCCAGATCGTCGAGGGCACGTCCGAGATCCAGCGACACGTGATCGTGACCTACCTCCGCCGTGGCTAGCGTCGTCAGCGTCGAACGCGACGAGCAGATCGCGGTCGTCACGCTCGACCGGCCGCCGTTGAACGCGATCGACGCGCAGCTGGTCACCGAGCTCGCGGCGGCGACCGCGGAGCTCGCCGCCGACGACGTGACCCGAGCCGTCGTGCTCCGCAGCGCGGTCGAGGGGGTGTTCATGGCCGGCGCCGACCTGGTCGAGTTCGAGCAAATCGCCTCGGAAGCCGAGCGGGCGGTGCTGGTGCAGGAGGTCTTCACCGCGTTCGCCGAGCTCCCTCAGCCGACCGTGGCGGCGATCAACGGTCACGCGCTCGGCGGCGGTCTCGAGCTTGCGCTCGCGTGTGACTTCCGCTTCCTTGCGCGGGCGGAGGGTGCGCTGCTGGGCCTGCCGGAGGTGCGGCTCGGCCTACTGCCGGGCGCGGGCGGCACGCAGCGGCTGACCCATCTCGTCGGGCCCGGACGCGCCACGGAGCTGATCATGAAGGGCCTGCAGCTCACGCCGCAGGAGGCCGCCGAGGAGAGGATCGTGCACTTCCTAGTCGAGCCCGAGGAGCTCGAGGAGCGGGCCCGCGACTACGCGGTCAGGCTCGCCAGACAGGCCCCGGTAGCACTCCGCGGGATCAAGCGCGCGATCCGCGCGGCGGGGACACCTGAAGGCTTCGCCGTCGAACGGAAGGCCTTCCGCGAAGTGCTTGCCTCCGAGGATGCCGAGCGAGGCGTGAAGGCCTTTCTCGAGGGCGAAAGGCCGTCGTTTTCCGGCACCTGATACCGCGGGAGCCGCCGGTACACTGTGGAACTTGCGTCTCGAGGCAGGAGTCACCCAGTCCCCGTACTACCTGCGGCGACAGCGCCAGGCTCGCGTCCGCCGCATCAAGCGCATCACGTTCGTCGCATTCCTGGGCCTGATCATGGTCGCGATCGTCTCCGCGATCGTCTACGCGGGGTCGCCGGGAACGCTTGCGAAGGGGGTCAAGGTCGACTCAGTGGACGTCGGAGGGCTGTCCACCGCCGAGGCGACTCTCCTTCTCGAGCGGCGCGCCGACGCCTCGCGCGGCCGGCCGGTCACATTCACGGTCGGCGCTCACTCGTTCCAGCTCCGGGCGAGCCGGATCGGCCTGAAGTCGGACTGGGCCGCGGCGGTCGCCGCCGCGCGCCAGAAGGGTGACGGGTTCGGGCCGCTGCGGGGATTCCGCCGGGCCGGCCTGCGTCTCTTCGGCGGTCACGTCGACGCGCAGGCGACGTACGACAGAAGCGCGCTGAAGAGCGCCCTCGCCCGCATCGCCGGGGTGGTCGACCGGCCGCACCGCGAGGCCGCCGTCGTCCTGCACGGGCTGCGCTCGGTCGTCGTCCCTGCGCAGGCAGGACGGGTGCTCGATCGTCAGGCCGCAGGCGCCGCGATCGTGGCCGCGCTCGCGTCGATGACACGTGGGCACCGCGTCGCGCTGCCGATGAAGGTCGACGAGCCGCGGGTGACGGGCCCGATGCTGGCGCGCGCTCTGGCGCAGACGCGCACCGCGCTCTCGGCTCCGGTCGTGGCCACTGTCGGTCCGACCCGGTACCGGCTCCCGCGGTGGCGCATCGCGGGGCTGCTCGAGCTCCCGGCGCAGGGCGCGACCACGCTGCGCATCGCCGGGCCCGGCGCCGACGAGTACTTCGAGCGGCTGCAGAAGGTCGTCAACCGTCCGGCACGGGACGCGCAGTTCGTCGTGATCTCGGATGGGATCACGATCAGGCCGGCGCGCGACGCGCGCGTCGTCGACGTGCGCGCGACCGCTCACGCGCTGCTCGGGGCCGCGCTCCGACGCGTCCACCGGACGGCGGCGGTGGTCATCGTGTCCCACCCGGCGTCGCGCACGACCGAGGACGCGAAGGCGATGGGCATCAACGGCATCGTCTCCAGCTACACGACGTACTTCGGCGGCGTGCCGAACCGGATCCACAACGTCGAGGTCGTCTCACATCTCGTCGACGACGCGCTCATCGCCCCGGGCAAGGAGTTCTCGTTCAACGGCACGACCGGTGAGCGGAACGCGACGAAGGGACTGCTCGAGGCGCCCGTGATCATCAACGGGGAGCTCGAGAACGCGCTCGGCGGCGGAACGTGCCAGGTCTCGACGACCGTGTTCAACGCAGCCTACGAGGCAGGGCTGCCGATCACGGCGCGTACGAACCACGCGCTCTACATCAGCCATTACCCGCAGGGGCGCGACGCGACGGTCGACTACCCGGACATCGACCTGAAGTTCGTCAACGACACCGGCCACTGGCTGCTGCTGCGCACCTTCGTCAACTCGAGCTCGCTGACGGTGAACCTGTACGGGACGCCGCAGCATCGCCGTGTCGAGAGCGAGGCGTCGCCGCTCGTCACGACCGGTCCCGTCCCGGTGAAGATCGTCGAGGATCCCGACCTCTACGTGGGCACGAAGGTGATCGAGGAGTCCGGCTCGGCACCGCTGTCGACAAGCGTCAAGCGCCGGGTCTACGACAAGAACGGGAAGCTCCTGTACGAGAACACGTGGTACTCGAGCTACCAGGGCGAGAAACAGATCGTCCACGTGGGGACGAAGCCGAAACCCGCGCCGAAGCCCAAGCCGAAGCCGAAGACCGAGCCGAAGGTGGTCGATCCGAGCACGTATCTGCCGCCCGAGCTCCTCCCGACCGACACGACCGGCACGGCGACGACCGGCACGGCCACGACCGGCACGGGGACGACGACGACCCCGACCGGGACGACGGGCTAGTTTTCGGCGGCGGCGATCGCCTCGGCGAGCCAGGCGGGTAAGCGCATCGGACGGAAGGTGACCCTGTCGACGACGGCGTGCTGCGTCCAGCCGTCGGCAACGCTCTCGCCGTCTCGCTGGAGGACGTACTCGTAGCGGAAGCGCGCCCCGCGGAGGTCGACGCAGCGGGCATGGATCTTGATGCGGTCGTCGAAGAACACAGGTTTGAGATAGCGAACGTGCGACTCGGTCGTCAACGCCTCGTAGCCGTCGGCCTGCAGCCCCTTGTAGCCCTCACGGAAGCGGGCGAGGTACTCGATCCGCGCAACCTCGAACCAGACGAGGTAGGCGGCGTTGTGGGCGACGCCCTGCGCGTCGGTCTCGGCGAACCGGACTGCAATCTCCGTCGAGAAACGGAAGGCCTCCATCGGCTACGTACTATCGCTTGGTGAGCGCGGAGCGTCTCGCCGAGCTGATCGTGGGGCGGCAGCCGTGTGTGGTGCTCACCGGCGCCGGGGTATCGACCGAGAGCGGCATTCCTGACTTCAGGTCGGCGAGCGGAATCTGGGCGCGGTACGACCCGATGGAGTACGCAACGATCGACGCCTTCCGCCGGAACTCCGAGAAGGTCTGGAACTTCTACTCGAAGCGGCTCGGCGTGCTGACGGAGGCGGAGCCCAACCCGGCGCACATCGCGCTCGCGGAGCTCGAGCGGCGTGGGCTCGTCGAGGCGCTGATCACGCAGAACGTCGACCGGCTCCACGAACGCGCAGGGTCGGTGAACGTGATCGAGGTCCACGGGTCGCTGCGCACCTCGAGCTGCCTCGACTGTGGACACCGGGAGAGCTTCGAGCGGGTCGTCGAGCTCTTGCCGGTGCCGCACTGCGAGCGCTGCGGCTCGGTTCTGAAGCCGGACGTCGTCATGTTCGGCGAGCTGCTCCCGGAGGCAGAGATCGACCGCGCCTTCGAGCTCGCGCGACGAGCCGCGCTCTTCCTCGTCGTCGGCTCCTCGCTCGAGGTGTATCCGGTCGCAGGCCTACCGGAGGAGGCGCTCGGGGCGGGCGCGGCCCTCGCGATCGTCAACAACAGCCCGACGCCCTACGACCGGCGCGCGGCCCTGAAGATCGAAGCTCCGGCCGGCGCGACGCTCTCGGCCGTTACGCAGCTGCTCGCCTGACGGGCTTCTCGCCCAGGACGCGCCCGCAGCTGCTGCAGACCCGGAGCTCGACCTCGTACGGCACGCCCTCGCGCTGGCGCACCACCCGCCGCAGCTCCTCCTTGTGCCGATGGACTCGACTCATCACCATTCTGACGACGACACCAGTATGAAGTTGGTCTCGGTCGTGCACTCGAGGCGACCCGATCGGGATCCACGTCGCGAACGCGCGGTGGCCGATCGGCCGCGGCGATCTTTGTCGTGGCGTTCACGTACGCTCCCTCTGTCGGGAAGCCGCTGTGGATTCGGGTGGTCGCGTTCGCCGCACCGATCGCGGTCGGGACGGTAATCGCTGCATTCGCGGCCACGCGACCCGACCCCGCAACCCAGGCCCAGCCTGACGGCTGCGGCCGCAACGTCGCCGCGATCTTCAGGAAGGAGGCGCCGACCTGGGTCTACGTCGGCGACGCGGGACGCAGTGCCGCCGAGCCGCCGCCGGCGCCGCAGGTGGTGAAGGGCGTCGTCAGCACGAGGCCGACGTGGCTCAGCGCGCACCCGAGTGACGTTGACGACCCCGACTCCCACTCCTCGTTCGACTTCGTCATCAACGTGAAGCCGGACTCCTCCGCCGGCTTCTTGCTCGGGACGGGCAACTTCGCCGGCGTGGGGGAGGCCGAGGAGGCCGGACGGTTGCACGTCGAGTGGGAGCAGGCCGCGTTCCCCCTGTTCGCCTGGCCGTCGGCGGGGGACCGTGTGCACATTCGCGGCAGCTGGGTCTGGGACTGCGGCCACTGGTCGGGCGGAGGCGAGCGCACCGAGCTGCACCCGGTCCGCGCCTTCTGGGTCGAGCGGCAGGGCGTCTCGCCCCGCAGCGCGTCGGGCGAGCGTGAGGGGGACCTCGTGATCTCCACCGACGGGACGCCGGCGGCCGCGTCGGCGGACTGTGCGCACCGCACAAAAGGCGATCCGGCGGCGTTCAAGTCTTGCCTGGGCTCGGAGAGCGGTTGGCAGGACGTCAACGGCTCGTATCGGTTCGCTCTCGGCGCGCCCCCGCGGCCGAGCGCGAAGGCGCGGATGCGCGTGCGCGTCGTCGACAACGGCACGACCCCCGGCGCCCCCGCTGTCAGGGCGGCTCCCGGGCTGAACGGCGCGGTCGTGACAGTCAAGGTCTCCGCTCCGGCGGGACGCCGCATCGTGGTCGCGAAGCGCGTCTTCGTCGGCTGGGACCTCTCGCCGAAGCCGGTGCACCTTCGGGTCGACTTCGACCGGATCCTTGTCCGCCGCGCGATGGACCCCGGCTGCAACCCTCCGTGCACCAGCAACGAGACGACGCGGACCGGCCAGATCTCGAACCCACCGGGCGAGTGGGTGCTCTACAGCAACGTCGCGGGCATCTGGCAGCGCTGGCCGCTCCTTCGCCCCGTCGACGGTCAGACCATAGCGCTCCACCGCAGCGTCGACGTCTACCTCCGTCGCCGTCAGTGGTGGAGCGTGCTGGTCACCGGCCGCGAGTGCGACAACGGCAGCCTCAGCGCGCACAGCGTCACCGTCCCGCCCTCGCCGTGCCCCGCCGGAACCGGCGAGTTTCTCGACCTGGTCGGAGACGACGCCCCGGGCACCGTTTCCGACCAGTATTCCTCGCCTGCTGCGGCTCTCGGCGAGCACCGCTCGAACGCGCGGCTCGAGCACTCGTCGTGCCCCCGGGTCAACGCACAGGGCTGCTTCCGCGTGACCTACACAGTCGCGCGCCTCCGATAGCGGTATCGTTCCGGCGATGGCCGAGGCCAAGCAGAAGGACGTGATCACGAGGCTCGCCGAGCAGGGCGAGGAGGCATTTCAGCGGATCGCAGAGGTGCTCGGCGGCGTTCACTTCGTCGAGGCGATGAACTCGATGCGCGAGCGCGTCGACGACCTCTCGAAGAAGATCCGCAGCCTCGATCCGCTCGAGAAGCGGGTGACCGAGCTCGAGCGGCGGCTCGACGCGCTCTCGAAGCCCGAACGCTCCACGCGCGCGCGCAGGGCGGCGGCGACGCGCACGAGCACCGGTGCTGCTCGGAAGCCGTCGACGAGCGGGCAGCGCAAGACCGGCTAGGGCCCGGCTCTACGCCGGCACGCGAAGGCGCAGCGCGCGGGGGATGAGCTCGAATGCAGCGGGCGTCGTGCCCGGCTGCTCGCCGTCGAGCACGATCGGGAGCGGTGTCGCAGCGTCCACCCGCAGGCTGCGGGCGCGGAGGATCTCG
>JBKPCT010000263.1:0-4056 GCA_046727515.1 Actinomycetota bacterium
TCGAGGCCGGCCAGCATCCGCAGCGCGGTCGTCTTGCCGGAGCCGGACGGACCGACGAGCACCATGAACTCCCCGTCCGCGATGTCGAGGTCGAGCGCGTCGACCGCGGGCTCGTCGTTGCCGGGGTAGACGCGGGTGGCCTGCCGGTAGTGGACCTCAGCCATCGACCACCTCAGAGAGCTCCGCGCGAACGCGCGCCCGTGCCTCTCCGTCTGCCCCGAGCTCGTCCAGGGCGAGCAGCGCTGCGCCGACGATCGGCGGTGCGCCCGTCACCCGGACGGCGACACCCGGCAGTCCTGCGCGGATCCGCTCCACCACGCGCGACTTCTCCCCCTGGAGCAGCCCGCCGCCGAGGAGAACCTCGACCTCGCTGCCCTCGAGCTCGAGGCGGGCGAGGGCGGCGCCGGCCAGGGCGACCACCTCGGAGGCGAGCCTATCGACGATCCCGGCGGCGACCTCGTCGCGCTCGGCCTCTGCGAAGACGACCCGCGCCAGCTCGAGGACGCGACGTTGGGGCACCTGTCCGCCGTGGATCTCCTCCGCGAGGTCGTACGGCGTCTCGAAGCCGAAGTGCGCCGGCACAGCGTGCTCGAGCGTCGTCTTCGCGCCGCGGCCGTCGAAGCTGCGCGCAGCCTTCGACACTGCGGCGAGTCCCACGTCGTACCCCCCACCCCAGTCGCCCGTGATCGCGCCGAGCGCCGGGAAGCGAATCTGCCGCCCGTCGGGGGCGACGCCGACGCAGTTGATCCCCGCGCCGCATACCACGGCGACCCCGTAGCCCTGCTCGGTCCCGGCCCGGAGCACTGCGAACGTGTCGTTGACGACCGTCGTCGCCGCCGCCCAGGCGTAGCCGGAGACGAGCTCGGCGAGACGCTCCTCCTCGCGCGGGAAGTCGACCCCGGCCATGCACAGCATCGCGACCGCTGCCTGCCCGCCGTCCAGCCGCGCGTGCACGCGCGCCTCGTCGAGCAGCCCGGCCAGCACCCGCATGCACCCCTCCTCGCCGATGTGGTGCGGCGAGCTCTGCGGGCCGCGGGCGAAGCCGAGCAGCCGGCCGTCCTTGTCGACGAGCGCGAGGTCGGTCTTCGAGTTGCCGCCGTCGACGGCGAGGACAACCGTACTCATGCTGCCACCGCCTCGAGCGCGAGTCGATCGAGCAGATGCTCGCTCAACTCGTACTGGGCGATCAGCGGGTGCGTGAGCAGGGCCTTCTTCGCGGTCACCGGATCGCGGGTCACCGCCGCCTCCGCCGTCAGCCGCTCGTAGGCCGCGACGTGCTGGACGAGGCCGAGCAGCTCCGGCGCCAGCGGCGGCTGCGGTAGCGGAACCGGCCCGCCGCCCGCGACCCGCGCCGCCACCTCGACGACGTCGTCGTCCGCGAGCCCGGCGAGCGTGCCGTGGTTGCGGACGTCGACCTCGTGCACCTCGTCTGTTCCGTACAGCAGTGAGCGCACGAGCCCGGCGGCGGCCTCGCTGTAGAAGGCGCCGCCCCGTTGCTCGAGCAGCGCGGGCTTCTCGTCCAGTCCCGGGTCGCGGTACAGCTCGAGCAGGCCCTGCTCGATCTCAGCCACGGCCGCAGCCCGCGGGACGCCGTCCAGCTGCTCAGCCAGCACGGCGTCGTGGGCATAGAAGTAGCGGAGGTAGTAGGAGGGCACGGCGCCGAGCTCGTCGAGCAGCCGGCGCGGAAGGTGCACCTCGTCGGCGAGCACATCTCCATGGGCCGCCAGCAGCTCCGGCAAGAGGTCTTCGCCGTCCACCCTCACCGCTCGCACCCAGGTCAGGTGGTTGAGCCCGACCTGGTCGACGACGACGCGGGTGGGCTCGACGCCGACCAGCGCTGCAAACCGGCGCTGGAGCGTGATCGCGACATTGCAGAGCCCCACCGCGCGGTGGCCTGCGTCGAGCAGCGACCGCGTGACGATCCCGACCGGGTTGGTGAAGTCGACGATCCACGCCTCCGGCCCGGCGAGCTCGCGAACTCGCTCGGCGATCTCGAGCACGACCGGCACCGTCCGCATCGCCTTCGCGAAACCGCCGGCGCCCGTCGTCTCCTGGCCGACGCAGCCGCAGGGAAGCGGCGCCGTCTCGTCCAGCAGACGCGCCGCCTGGCCGCCGACCCGGATCTGGACGAGGACGAAGTCGGCGCCTTCGACCGCGGGATCGAGCTCGCCGGTCAGCTCCAGCCGGCCGCGGAAGCCGGCGCGGTCGAGCATGCGCGCGGCGAGCCCGCCGACGACCTCGAGCCGCTCGGCGTCGATGTCGTGCAGAGCGAGCTCGTCGAGCGCCAGCCCGGCCAGGCCCGCGACCAGCTCCGGCGTGTAGGTCGACCCGGCCCCGACGACCGCGAGCTTCATCCCTTCACTCCCGTGAGCGTGACGCCCTCGACGAAGGCTCGCTGCGCCAGGAAGAAGAGGATGATCACCGGCGCCATCACCACGAGCGTCGCCGCCATCGTCAGGTTCCACTGCACCTGGTGCAGCGAGCGGAACTGCGAGAGGCCGATCGAGAGCACCCAGTTGTGTGAGTTCTCGCCGACGTACAGGAGCGGCAGGAAGAAGTCGTTGAACGTGTACAGGAAGGAGAAGAGGGCGACGGCCGCGATCGCCGGCCTCGCGAGCCGGGTCACGACCGTGGCCAGGATGCGGACCTCTCCGCAGCCGTCCACGCGTGCGGCATCCAGATACTCCCCCGGAATCGTCAGGAAGAACTGCCGCAGCAGGAAGATCGAGAAGGCATCACCGAGCCAGTTCGGCACGATCAACGGCCAGAGCGTCCCGACCAGGTGCAGCTTCGCCCACATCACGTAGAGCGGGACGACCGACACCTGCGGCGGCAGCATCAGCGCGATCAGCACGATCCAGAACGCGATCTCGCGCCCGCGCCAGCGGAGGCACGCCAGCGCGTATGCGACCGGGATGCTCGACACGAGCACGCCCGCGGTCGACAGCACCGAGTAGGTCATCGTGTTCAGGGTCCACCGCCACAGCGGCGCTTTCGTGAAGACGTCGCCGTAGTTGCTCCACCGGAAGGGGTGCGGCCAGAGGTGCGCCGAGAGCACCTGGTTGCTGGTCATCAGCGAGGTCAGCAGCATGAATGCGACCGGCGCGAGGAAGATCACGGCGGCCGCGATCAGCAGGCTGTGGTTCGCCACCGCGAGCAGGAATCGCTTGCGCCGCACGCTCCACGGCGGCTTCCGCCGGACAAGAGTTGACGGAGCGGCGACCGCGCTCACCGCGCTGCCCCCTGGTAGTGCACCCAGCGGCGCGAGTTGAGCACGATCACGAGGGTGACCGCGAACGAGACGAGGAGGAGCAGGATCGCCATGGCCGAGGCGTAGCCCATCTGGAAGTCGTTGAAGCCGTGCTGGTAGAGGAGCAGCGGGTAGAAGAGCGTCGAGTCCTCCGGGTACCCGAGCGCGTTGATCGATTCGCCTGCCTGTGAGGCCTGCCCGCCGGCGATCGTCCCGGCAACGTACGCCTGCGTGAAGTACTGGAGCGCTTGAATCACGCCGAGGACGACGGCGAACAGGATCACCGGGCTCATCGAGGGCAGCGTCACCCAGCGCAGGCGCTGCAATGGGCCCGCGCCGTCGAGCTCGGCCGACTCATAGAGGTGCGTGGGGACGTCGAGGACCGCCGCGAGGAAGATCACCATCGTGGTCCCGATGCCCCAGAGCGCGAGCAGGACGAGCGACGGTTTCGCCCATCCGGGGTCGTTGAACCACAACGGCCCCTGGATGCCGAGGTGGCCGAGGATGTTGTTCACCGGGCCGGTGGACGGGTTGAAGATGTAGACGAAGCCGAGCGTCGCGGCGACGGGCGGCGCGAGCGCCGGGAGGTAGAAGATCGTTCGGAAGATACCGACGCCGGCTCTCGCCCGGGCGACGAGCAGTGCGAGCCCGAGCGCGAAGAGCACCTGCGCGGGGACCATCACGACCATCAGCCAGAGCGTGTTGCGCACGGCAGGCCAGACCTGCGGATCGACGTGCAGGAGGTAGTGGTAGTTGGCGAACCCGACCCACCGGGGTGGCGACAGCAGGTCGTAGTGGTTGAACGA
>JBKPCT010000264.1:0-16523 GCA_046727515.1 Actinomycetota bacterium
TGCAACCGTCACCTGCGCCAAGCGGCGATGCAGTGGGCCTTCTGCAGCCTCACGCGCTCGCAGTGGGCGCGCGACTTCTACGACCGCCAGCGCGCCGCCGGCAAGACCCACTACAAGGCCCTGCGCGCACTCGCCAACCGCCGGCTCGAGCTGCTTTGGCACCTGCTCCACAAGCGCGCGCTCTACGACGAAACCGTCCATCAACGCAACCGCTCCAAGCCGGAGGTGATCGCGTGCGCAGCGTAGGAGGTTGGCAAAGGGTGTCTCATAGGGCAACCCTTGCCCTATGAGCAGGGGGAGGGGTTCGAGGGGAACCGGGAGGTTCCCCCGTAAGCATCGGCCTCTGAAAGAAGGGGGACCGTGGGGGGAACATGGTTTCCCCCACAGGAGCGAACCGCAGGCGAGCGACGGTCACGGGGCCTCCTTCCCGGCCGCGCGCGACAGGCGGGGCGCGAATCGGCGCGTCGAAGCCGTGCCGGCGGCGAGCCGTTTCTTCTTCTGCTGCTTCTTCTTCCAGCCCGTGCCGGCGATGCCCTCGGGGTTGACGAGCAGCGTGACGATCAGCGCGAAGCCGCCGACCAGGAGCGCCCAGTTACCGGACAGGCCGAACCACTTGTCGAAGGCGTGCGGGAAGAGGCCCTCCGTCGCGCCGATCCCCGCGATCACGGCGCCGGAGACCATCGTCACCCCGCCGAAGTAGGCGAACGCGATCAGGCCCAGCGCGGCCAGAGCTCCGAAGCGGCTGTAGCTGACCGAGCCGAAGTTGTACGCGTAGAGCGCACCGGCCATCCCGGCGACGAAGGCGGCGATGCCGAAGCCCGCGAGCTTGACGTTGCGGACGTTGATCCCGGCCGCCGCCGCGGCGCGCTCGTTCGACCGCACGGCCAGCATCCTCTGCCCCAGGCTCGAGCGCCGCACGTTGGCGACGAGCAGGCCCAAGAGGATGACGGCGGCGAGGACGAGGAAGCCGAACACCGGGCTCGGGATCTTGTCGTCGACGCCTCTGAAAGAGGCATCGGGAGCCAGGTCCAGCCCGCCGATCTTCGGCTGGGTGACCGGCGACCCCGTGAAGCCGCCGCCCCAGCGCACATTCAGGAACCCGAACTGCTCGAGCGCGACCGCGGCCGCGAGCGTGACGACGACAAGGCTGACCCCGCGCACGCGCAGGGCCGAGACGGCGACGACGAGGCCGACGATCGTGGCGACCGAGGCGCCGATCAAGAGCGAGATCGGGAACTTCGCCCAGATTCCGCCGACGTCGGTCGTCAGGTGCGACATCGTGAAGCCGGCGACGCCGGCCAGCGCGAGCTGCACGACCGAGATCTGGCCGACGAAGCCGATGATGACGACGAGCGAGAGGCAGATGACGATGCCGAGCAGTGAGTTGATGAGAGCCTGCCGGAAGTCGTACGGGAACACGATCAGACAGACCACGCCGACGATCGCGGCGATCGTCGCCGACCCGAGGAGGCGCTCCGGCCGCGGGACGGCCGGAAGTCGCTTCTCGACGAGCTCGCCTCGACCGGGCAGGCTCGCCCCTCGCAGGAACAGCGCGAGCACGATCACGAGGAAGACGAACAGCTCGGGCAGCCCCCGGATCGGGGAGCCCCCCGCGTCGGTCGGGAACCAGCTCTGCGTTGCCCAGTAGACGAGGAGCGACTGGACCGCGCCGATCGCGAGGCCGGCGAAGCACGCAATGAAGAAGGAGGTGAACCCGGCGAGGAGGGCGGCACCCAGCGCCGGCACCACCTGGAAGGCCAGGGTCTGGGCGTCGAGAGCGACGAGCGGCGCGACCAGTACGCCCAAGCCTCCTGCGACCACGCTCGCGAGCGTGGTGTTCAGGATCGCCAGGCGGCTCGGCGAGAGACCGACGAGCATCGCGGAGACCTCGTTCTCCGACGCCGCCCTCGTCGACAGGCCGAAGGGCGTCCAGCGGAACAGCGCCGTCAGCAGCGCGGCGACGAGGATCACGATCCCCGCGAGCAGGAAGCGGTCCTTGGGCAGGACGCGGTCGAAGATCGTGACCGTGTCGGAAGGCAGAAGGGACGGCGCCGGCTTCAAGCTATTGCCGAAGATCACGATCACACCCGCCTCCAGCACGAGCAGCAGGCCGAGCGAGGCAGCCAGCTTGGCGAGCGGGGCCGTGTTCCGGAGTGGGCGGAAGATGGCGAGCTCGATCAGGACGCCGAAGACCGCCATGCAGGCGAGCGTGAGGACGACGGCCGGCGCGGACGAGAAGTGAAAACCGAAGTAGCCGGTCCTGAACGCCCAGAAGATGTACGCGGCCAGCATCGCGATCGCCCCGGTGGCGATGTTCATGACACCCGAGCCCCGGTAGATGAGGACGACGCCGAGCGCGATGCTGGCGATTAGTGCGCCGGAGCCGAGTCCCAGCGCAGCGTAGAGGAGGACGTCCCTCATTCGGAGGTCGGTGAGCCCGGGAAACCCGGGCCCACCGACTGTTCGGTCTTCTTCCCTACTTCGCCCCAGGCGGCTTCAGCCAGGACGCGACGAGCTTCCACTTGCCCTTGCCCGTGTACTTGTAGAAGTTGGTCTGGTTGCCGCACGCGGCCGGCTCCGCTTTGGAGATCTGTCCGCACGCGATGTTCGGCGGCCCGAGGACGGTGGGTCCCCGGAAGGCCTTGAACCCTGCGCTGATGGTCGCAGAGTTGAGCTTCGCGTACGGGATCTGGTTCATGATCTTCACCGTCGCGAGCAGCGTCTCCCACGCGCCCTCCGAGAAGACCCAGAGCATGTTCGGAACGGTCGTCCCGTACTGGAGGCCCTTTCTCAGGTAGAGCCTCGACTGCGGCCCGGGCAGGTTCACGAGCGTCTGGACGAGGCCGTACGTCCATGGTGGGATGTCGCCGCTCGCGTACGCGGCCCTGGGAATGAACGTGCAGATCGGTGTCGAGAGGATCGGCTTCGTGTAGTGGATCTGGTCGATCGCCCGCGCGAACGGCGTGCACGTGGGGAAGCCGAGGGCAGCGACGATCATGTCGGCCGAGCTCGCCTGCGTCGCCGGCCCGATCAGGTCGGTCGCGAGCGGCGGAACCCCGATCAGGGTCGTCCTCACGCCCGCCTGTTGCAGGCCTGTCTTGACGGCGGCCGCAGCCGTGATCGCGCCCGGGTCGGTCGGATAGACGACGGCCGCGGTCTTCACCTGCGGGTAGGTCTTCTTCGTGTAGGTGCCAAAGGCTCCGATCCCGGTCGTCTGGCTCCCGTTCAGGAAGTAGGCGTTCTTCGCCGTGGGGTCGGCCGCGTTGGCGGTGATGACGCCGGTGATCGGGATCGTGCCCTTGACGGTCGCGTAGATCGACTGGTTGCCGATGGTGACGAAGCCGAAGATGATCGTCTTCACCTTGTCGTTGACCATCTGCTGGCCGCACCGGAGGCCTTCCTCCTCCGCCTGGGCCCAGAAGCACTTGCTGAGCTTGATCGGGTGCCCGTGGATGCCGCCGAGCTCGGCGTTCACCATCTTCACCCCCGCCTCGATGACGCTGGTCGCCTGCGGGAAGTTGAACTGGACCGGGCCGCCCTGGCCGTTGATGAAACCGATCTTGACGGGCGGCAGCTTCAGGTTCGCCTTGCCCTTTCCACCGACATAGGCCTGGTAGTTGAGGACGGACGGCGGCGGCGCCGCACGCGACCTCGTGGGCGATGCGATGGCAGCAGCAGTGACCGCAACCGTGGCCACACCGGCGAGGGCGAGCGCGACGAGCGCCAGGCGCCGCCGGACGGACTGGGTGATGCTGCGTGGGCGCAAGGGTCCCTCCTTTTGCCTCCGTCGTTGCGCCCCATGGAAGAGCCGGAGCGTCGGGCCGATCGGGCCGAGCGCACCCGGGGTCGCGGTCCCTCCACAAGGCCGCTCCGCGGTTCGACGTACAGTGCCGCGACCCTAAACGGGCCGCGTTCGAGCTGTCAATGCCGTGTCCCGGTTACTGGGACGGCTGAGCCAGTGCGGCTGCGCGGACGGCGCCCCTGACGAAGTTGTCCGCGTTGGCACCACCGGCCAGCGGCACGATGTCGCCGGAGACGTACGAGGCGTCGTCGCTGAGCAGGAAGGCGACCAGCGCACCTGCCTCCTCGGGTGTGCCGAAGCGGCCGAGCGGGATCGCGCTGCCCTCGAGCACGCGTCGGGCCTGCGCGGCGTTCTCCTCGCCGATCGCCCGCTCGAAGTCGTCCCAGAGCGGGGTCATGATCATCCCCGGTGCGACGCAGTTGACCCGTACGCCCAGCGGCGCGCCGGCGAGAGCGGCGCACCGCGTCAGGCCGATCACGGCGTGCTTCGCGGCCGTGTACGGGACGAGGGCGTCGCTGCCCTGCAGCCCGGCCATCGACGAGGTGGTCACGACCGCCCCACCGCTCCCCTGCGCTTCGTACTGCCGGAGCGCAGCCCGCAGCCCGAGGAAGACGCTGGTCAGGTCGACCGCGATCGTCCGGTCCCAGTCCTCGGTCGTGACCTCGGCGAAGGGCGCGAACGAGCCCGAGATGGCCGCGTTCAGGTGGTAGAGGTCGATCCGGCCGAAACGCTCTAGCGCCTCGCTCGTGTAGCGCTCGACGCCGGACTCGACGGAGACGTCCGCGTCGACGGCGATCGCCGATTCGCCCAGCGAGTCGGCCACGGCCTGCGCGCGCTCGGCCTGGACGTCGACGAGGACGACGCTCGCCCCCTCCTCGGCGAGCCGCGTCGCGGTCCCTTCCCCGATGCCACCCGCGGCGCCGGTGACGACCGCGACCTTGCCGGCGAGCCCTTTCAGCGCCATCTGGCGGCAAGCCTACTCGGACACAGTACGGAGTACAGTGGCCGCGTGAGCACGGCTCTGGACCGCCTCGGCCGGGTCGGCGTGTGGAGCTCGGCCGTCGCGAACCGGCCGGCCGCAGAGCTCCGCGAGGCGCTGCCCGAGGTCGAAACGCTGGGCTACTCCGCGATCTGGGTGGGGGAGGCGTTCTCGCGGGAGAACCTCTCCTCGTCTGCACTCGCCCTCAGCTGGACGGAGGGCCTCGTCGTGGCGACCGGAATCACGAGCATCTACGCCCGCGATCCCTCCGCAACGCGGGCGGGCGCCGCCACGCTCGGCGAGGCATTCCCGGGCCGCTTCGTGCTCGGGCTCGGCGTCAGCCACGGACACGCGGTCGAGCTTCGCGGGCACACGTACGGGCCGCCCCTCGCGACCATGCGCGCCTACCTCGACGGGATGGAAGGAGCGGTCTACCGCGGGCCTGAGCCGTCGGAGCGGGTACCCGTCGTGCTCGCCGCACTCGGCCCGAAGATGCTCGACCTCGCCCGCGAGCGCACCGACGGCGCGCACCCGTACTTCGTCCCGGTCGAGCACACCGCGCAGGCCAGGGAACGGCTCGCCCCGGGCAAGCTGCTCGCCCCGGAGCAGGCCGTGATCCTGACCGATGACGAGTCGCGGGCGCGTGAGCTCGCGCGAGAACACGTCGCCTTCTACATGACCGCGCCGAACTACCGGAAAAGCATGCTGCGGCTCGGCTTCGAGGAGGCGGAGCTCGACGACGGCGGCAGCGAGCGGCTCCGAGACGCGATCGTCGCGTGGGGCGACGAGAATGCGATCCGCGACCGAGTGAAGGCGCACCTCGATGCGGGCGCGGACCACGTCTGCATCCAGACGCTCCCGTCGGGAGAGCTCGACCTCGACGCGTTACGCCGACTCGCGCCCGCTCTGCGTGGCCTTTAGCTCTTCCTCGGCGGCCGGCGAGCAACGTTCGACCTGGCGAGAGCCACGCTATCGTGGACGCGCTGAGCCCTCGTAGCTCAGTGGATAGAGCAGCGTTTCCTAAACCACGTGCGGGTTTCCAACCAACCAAGCTTTGACTGAAGGGGCGGACTCCCACGCGAGCGGACGCGCGCCTCGACCGTGGCTCGACCTGCGGCGTACCCGCATCGGAGCCTTGGTCGCGGTCGTTCTCGTGATCGCATTCGCTCTCTGGCTGGTGTTCCGTGGCGGTAGCTCCTACTCGAAGTCCCCTGTGCCAAAAGGAGCGAAGGCGGTGCTGATCTCGCTGAAGGGTCTGGAGACGCTCGCGGCGCTTGGAATCCCGATCTATTGGGCCGGGGAGCAGCCGGGCGTCACCTACGAGCTGACGAAGACCGACGACAACCGCGTCTTCATCCGATACCTACCCGCGGGCGTACCTATCGGAAGCAACCAGCCATACCTGACGATCGGCACTTATCCCGTCAGCGACGCCTTCATCGTTACGAGCAGGCTTGCAGCGAAGAGCGGCTCGGTCTCGGTCGAGATCGGCAAGGACGGGTCGCGTTCTCCAGCCGTGAGTCGCCCGAGAGCGTGTTCCTCGCGTATCGAGGCTCCGACGTCCAGATCGAGGTCTACGACCCGACGCCCGGTCGCGCCCGCGATCTCGTGACGTCGCGCCAGGTGACGGCCGTCAGGTGACCACTGTCTGGACGGAGCCTGGGTTTCGACCGAGGCCGCAGGAACAAGTGACACTGTCGAGTGCGAACGACCAGAACCCCACGACGCGATGTCCCCGGTCGAGAGCGTCCCCTTCCCTGCTGCCGTCGAGTACATCAGGAGCCGGAACGAGAGCGAGCACCGTCGCCGGGGCTCGCTTCTTCGCTCTCGGTCAGCGGGTCGCTACTGGCTCAGAATGGCGATGTAGTCGAAGGTCTCCGGAACCGACGGAACGTTCGGAGCACCGGTGGTGCAGTCCCGTAGAGTGGCGGTGAACCCGGTCGTCGTCTTGGCGGTGATGTCGACGTACTGACACGTCCCGCTCCCACTCCCACTCGTGTTACCTGTGGACTGCACTACCACGCGGTAATCCGTAGACCCGATGTCGCTGCTGAAGGTCACGGTCGTGGTGGCGCCTGCGGTCGTCGGGATCGTGCCTGTGCCCGCCCGGTAACCAACCGGGCCGGTGGCACCGGTCGGACCTGAGGGGCCGGTCGGGCCTGTATCGCCGGTAGCGCCTGTAGCACCGGTGGCACCCGTCGCGCCGCTCGGACCCGAGGGGCCCGTCGGGCCTGTATCGCCGGTAGTTCCTGCAGCACCGGTGGCACCCGTCGCGCCGATCGCACCCGTGGGACCGGTCGGCCCGGACGCTCCGGAGGCGCCTGTATCACCGGTGGCACCCGTGGTGCCCGTCGCACCCGTGGGGCCGGTCGGGCCGGTTGGGCCAGTGTCGCCAGTAGCGCCTGCAGCACCCGTGGCCCCGGTCGCACCCGTGGGACCGGTCGGGCCAGTGTCGCCGGTAGCGCCTGTAGCACCGGTGGCACCCGTCGCGCCAGTCGCACCCGTCGCGCCGGAACCCGAGGGACCGGTCGGACCGGTCGGGCCAGTCGTACCCGTCGGGCCGGTCGGGCCCGTCGCGGCCGCTCTGGTGGGCCTGATCGCAGGTCTGTCGATACCGTCGATCTCGATCGCGCACTCGTTCGTCAAAGGCGCGACCGGCGGCGAAATCACATCGAGCACGGAGGTCGCCAACCTCGGACACCCGCTGGACAGCCTCCAGGCCTTCGGGATCTGGCCGGCGACCGACTTCCGCAGCCCTCCGCACGACTCGTCGCTGACGAACGTGCTGATCGGCGTTCTGCTCCTGGCGGTCGTGGTGAGCCTGCTGTTCGCCTGGCGCCGACGAGCGTGGGCAATGCCTCTCTACCTCCTCACCGCCGGTGGAGGCATCCTGCTGCTCTTCGCTCTCGACCATGTCAGCCTGAGCTCGCCGTGGCTGAATGCGAAGGGAATGGCGGTGGGGTCGCCGGCGCTGGTCGCCGCCGCGGTTGCCGGCGCAGCGGCGCTATTCGAGACGGGGCGACGCACCGAGGCGGCGGTCATCGGCGCTGCGATCGCCGTCGGCGTCCTGTGGTCGAATGGGCTTGCGTACTCGAATGTCTGGCTGGCGCCGCGGGGCCAGCTGGCCGAGCTGCAGGCAATCGGCGATCGCTTCGCCGGACAGGGCCCGACGCTGATGACCGACCCCCAGCCGTACGGCGTCCGCCACTTTCTGAGGCAGATGGACCCCGAGGGGGCATCGGACCGCCGACGGCGCCTCGTCCCCCTGCTCAACGGCCAGCCGCTGGGACAGGGGGGTTACGCCGATCTCGACCAGTTTCGACTCGACGGAATCCTGGTCTACAAGACGCTCGTGCTCCCAAACTCTCCGGTGGAGAACCGACCGCCGTCGCCGTATCAACTCGCCTGGAGCGGTCGCTACTACGACGTCTGGCAGCGGCCCGACGCCTATCCGACGATTCTCGAGCACTTTCCGCTCGGAGACTCGCTGCAGCCGGGAGCCGTACCTCGCTGCAACGACGTGCTTCGCCTCGCGCAGCGTGCAGGCGCAGGTGGATTTAAGCCGCGGGGCACGCAAGGCTGAAGGGCGCAACGATACAGTGGATAGACCGCTGTGCGGCGTATTCCGCTCAAACAAGCCAAAAGCCCCCGTAGCTCAGTGGATAGAGCAGCGGTTTCCTAAACCGCGTGCGCTGGTTCGATTCCGGCCGGGGGCACTTCTCGATGCTCCTCGGGAGTAGCTCATTTGCAGGTTCTTCGTGGTGAGGACGATCGGACGTGTTGTCCGCTCTGATCCGCTGATATCCGCCGGCACGCCAAGTCGTGTGCTCGTCGAAGAAGTCGCGGCTGTCGCCGAGCATCTCAGCGCCGTCTCATCCGTGGTCTGGCCTCCCCGTCTTCGGTCGAAGACGGCTCCCGCCCTGGCTTGCTCGGGAGCCTCAGTCGCCGGTGCAGTTGGGGACGTGGAGCTGGAGCTCGAGGCGTCCGGCCGCCAGCCGTAGCGGGTCGGGCGCGTGGACGAGCTCGTGGAGGCGGTGTGGGAGAGCGCCCAGCTGCGCAGGCGTCTTCGCGGCGGCGATCGTGTCGTAGATCCGGACCCACGTCCGCGCGAAGCTCTCCGCGAGTCGGCGTTGTGACGCGATCCATCGTCTGCTGATCCGTCGGAGCTCATATGGGACGGGAACGGCGACGACCCGGGCAAGACGGCGCGCGGTCGAGGCTCGGATGTCACGTGCCACCGCGAGCGCGTCGGCTCGCGTACCCATGTGATGCGCGTGGTCGAAGAGCAGCGCCCCGGCGCAAATGCGCGTGAGGGCGCTGGAGTACTCAGCGGCCGCCGTCCTGCCGGTCGTCCGCGTGGGGGCTGCGCTCGCCGAAGCCGCGGCGAGTGCAGTTGCCACGAGGGCGGTGGCGACGACGGCGGGAAAGACGCGCATCGACCGATAGTGGGACGGAGCCGCTCCACAGCGGCTCCATCGCCGCTCAATCGACGCTCCTCGGCGCACGGGTGGAGCGAAATGCGCGCGCTGGAAGCCGCGTTGCGGCTGTGAGATCCTGCCTTTGCGGTGATGGTCGTCGCCTTTCGGATTCTCGGACGTCTCGAGGCTGTGGTCGACGGCCGACGTGTGGACCTGTCGAGCCGCCGCGAGCGAGCGCTGCTCGGCGTCCTGCTCCTGCACGTGGGCGAGGTCGTGTCCGTCGACGCGCTGATCGACTCGGTGTGGGGTGAGCGTGCGCCGGTGAGCGCGCGGCACATGGTGCACGAGTACGTCTCGCGGCTGCGAGGTGCACTCGGCGACGCCGCGGTGATCACGACTCGTGCGCCCGGGTACCTCGTCGAGCGCGAAGCCTGTGAGCTGGATTCAGGCCGGTTCGCCGAGCTTCTCGGCTCGGCGCGCTCCGCGGTCGCCGCGGAAGAGCTGGGCGAGGCGCTGAAGGCATACGACGAGGCGCTGGGTCTCTGGCGCGGGGACGCGCTGTCCGATCTCGCCCTCGAGGGGGACGCACGCTCGGCGGCGACGAGGCTCGACGACCAGCGGCGCGCCGCCCGGTCCGAGCGCGTCGAGGTGGCGCTCGCGCTCGGACGCCACCACCGGTTGATCCCCGATCTCGAGCGAGCCGTCGCGGCGGAGCCCCTCGACGAGCAACTGCGGGGTCAGCTGATGCTGGCGCTCTACCGCGACGGGCGCCAGGCCGACGCGCTCGAGCGCTACCGCGAGGGGCGCCGGACGCTGGTCGAGCAGGTCGGGATCGAGCCCGGCGCGGAGTTACGGGCGCTCGAACACGCGATCCTCCGCCACGACCCGGCGTTGGCCCTGCCTTCCACGCGCGAGACGCTCACGGTGACCGACGGCGCTCCCGCGCCGCCGGCGCGGCGGCGGCGCACGGCGCTGGCGGCTGCGGTCGCTATCGTCTTGATCGCCGGGCTGGCGACGATCGCCGCCGTCGCCGGAAGAAATGCCCCGAGCACGGCCACGCCCGTTCGAGGCGACGCGGTCGCGGTGGTGGACGCGGCGCACGCGCGCCTCCTCGGCTCAGTGCTTGTCACCGCCCCGCCGGGGGCGATCGTCTACGGTGCCGGATCGGTGTGGGTCTCGTTACCCGATGCGCGATCGGTGATACGGATCTCACCCGAATCGCGGCAGGTCGCTGCCTCGATCCCGGTCGGGGTAGCCGCGCAGAGCCTTGCGGTCGCCGGCTCCGCGGTGTGGGCCTTGGGCTCCGGAGCGACCGACCCCTACCTGACGCTGGAGCGGATCAATCCGATCTTCGGCAGCGTCTCGCGCGTGCGCCGGCTGCCGGTCGTCGTGTGGGGCGACAGCGGCTCGCTCAGCGCGCGCGGGGAAACCCTGCTGGTCGCGCCGCGCACAGGGCTCGTGACCCGGATCGACGTGCGCAGCGGACACATCCTCGAGCGGGTGGACCCGAACGCCGCTCCGTCTGCGGCTGCGCTCGGGTTCGGGAGCTCGTGGCTGGCCTACCGCGACGCCGACCTGGTCGTCCGCGTCAATGCCTCGCGAGCGATCACGCAGATTCCGGTCGGGCGGGGGCCGTCCGCGATCGCCGTCGGAAAGCGCGCCGTCTGGGTCGCGAACGCGCTCGACGGGACGGTCAAGTCGATCGATCCGGACACCGGCGCGGTGATCACGACGATCCGGGTCGGCAACGCTCCAACCGCGATCGCGACCGACGGCGACAGCGTCTGGGTGGCAAGCGGCGGGGAAGGGAAGCTCGTCCGGATCGACGAGCGCAGCAGCCGTGTCACCGCGACGGTCGAGATCGGCGGGAGCCCGCAGTCCCTGGCCGTTGCCGGCGGCAAGGTCTGGGCGAGCGTCCAGGCGCCACCACCTGCCCGCCCGAGCGGCGGGACGGCCGTCGTGAGCGTTCCCTCGTACGTGAAGACCCTCGACCCTGGCGTCAACTTCAGCGGCGGCGCGAGCCCGGTCGAGCACGCAACCTGCGCGACGCTGCTCAGCTATCCCGACGAGTCGGGTGCAGGGGGCCTGCGCCTCGTTCCCGACGCCGCCCGCTCACTCCCCACAGTGAGCAAGGACGGCCGTGCGTACACGTTCACGATTCGGCCCGGCATGCGCTTCTCACCACCCTCGAACCAGCCGGTCACGGCGCAGACCTTCAAGCACGCGATCGAGCGCAGCCTCAGTCCGCACGTGAGCCCCGGCGGCTGGCCGTTCCTCCGCGACGTCGTCGGCGCCCCCGCCTACATGGCCGGCGAGGCCCGAACCATCGCCGGCATCGAGGCGCACGGCAACCGCCTGACGATTCACCTCACGGAACGCGCTCCGGACCTGCCGGCCCAGCTCGCCGTCCCGCTGTTCTGCGCCGTCCCCACCGACACGCCGAACCGGCCCATTTCCGGCCCGATCCCATCCGCAGGTCCCTACTACGTGGCCTCGGCGACACCGGGACGAGGCTTCGTCCTGCTCCGCAACCCCAACTACCACGGCGACCGGCCCCACCGGCTGCGGCGGATCGAGATCGTCGTCGGCGCGCCGCACCCGGTCGCGCAGATCGAGGCGTCGAAGCTCGACTACGTGGTCGGCGGCGTCCCTGCCGGTGAGGGTGCGCGGCTCGACCGCCTCTACGGGGCGCACAGCGCCGCCGCCCGCCGCGGGCAGCAGCGCTTCTTCGTCAGCCGGAATCTCGATATCGACTACATCGATTTGAACACCAGGCGTTCGCTCTTCGCGAGCGCGCGCATGCGCCGCGCGGCCAGCTACGCCGTCGACCGAACCGCGCTCGCGGCAACCGGCGGCAGCTTCTCCACCGCCGCGGTTCCCGCCCAGATGAACTTACCGCCCGGCGTGCCGGGCTTCCGCGACGCCCACGTCTACCCGCTCGTCCCCGACCTCGCCCGGGCACGACGCCTCGCCGGCGGCGGCCACCACGACGCCGAGCTCTACTGCGTCCTCGAGGGCGGCGGCCCGCAGGCAGCCCAGATCATCAAGAACAACCTCGCCGCGATCGGGATCGACGTCCACGTCCACTGCATGCCGGGCGACGCGTTCTTCACGCGCCTGTTCCGCCCGAACGAACCCTGGGACATGGCCATCGACTCCTACGGAGCCGACTACCCTGACCCGGCCGAGTTCATCAACGGACTCGCAGTCGACAACGAGTTCAACTTCAGCCACTACCACGACCCCGAGCTCAGCCGCAGGATCCGCGCCGCCTCACGCCTCTCGGGAGTCCCCCGCGCCGAGGCCTACGCCAGGATCGACCTGACCCTTACGCGAGACGTGGTACCCGTGATCACCTTCGCCAACACAGTCGCACAGGACTTCTTCTCCGCCCGCGTCGGCTGCCAGCTCTTCCAACCCGTCGAGGGAGTCGACCTCGCCGCCCTCTGCAACCGGCAGGGCGGCGCGCGACCCGGCTGACGACGAGCGCCGTGCCGCGCCGGCACTCGGCACCGTGACGCACGCAAGAAGCCCGTTGTCTTCGCGGGGCCTCGACTCAGCCGCAGAAGGGTTGTCGATTCGCGGCCGGTAATCTTCCGTGCCGTCGTGCCCATCCGTCACGTCGGATCGGTGACAGGTTGAGCGTGCTTCGCGGGCCGATGCTCGCGCTCGCCGCGGCTGTGCTGGTCCTGTTCCCGGCGACGGCGTCGCCGACGCCGAACCCCACGTCGGTCACGATCGCGGGCTCGCTCCAGTCCGAGCTCGGCTGCGGAGGTGACTGGGACCCCGCCTGCGCGTCGACGCACCTCACCTACGACTCGAGCGACGACGTCTGGCAGGGGACGTTCGCGCTGCCGGCAGGGAGCTACGAGTACAAGGCGGCGCTGAACAATTCCTGGGACGAGAACTACGGCCTCCACGCGCAGCCGAACGGCGCAAACATCCCGCTCAACCTCGCTTCCGGCACGAGCGTCAAGTTCTACTACGACCACAAGACCCACTGGATCACCGACAACAAGACGTCGGTGATCGCGGTCGCGCCGGGAAGCTTCCAGTCCGAGCTCGGCTGCCCGACGGACTGGGACCCGAGCTGCCTGCGGTCGTGGCTCCAAGACCCGGACGGCGACGGCATCTACACATTCGAGACGACGGCGCTGCCGGCCGGCTCGTACGAGACGAAGGTCGCGATCAACGAGAGCTGGACGGAGAACTACGGCCAGGGGGGCGCGCCGGGTGGAGCGAACATCGCGTTCACCGTGCCGGCGAATCACCCCAAGGTGACGTTCACCTATGACGCGACGTCGCACGTGTTGACCGTCGTGGTCTCGAGCCCTGACATCGCGCCCGACGGCCCCGGCGCGCTCTCGCTCTTCGACCTGGCGCGCAAGGATTGCCTCGGCACCGCGCGTAACACCACGTCGAAGGTCTGGTTCACGGTGGCGAACGGCGTGCTGAGTGACGTCTACTACCCGACCGTGGACAACACGAACGTCGAGACGCTCCAGTACCTCGTCTCCGACGGCTCCACGTTCACCGACCTCCAGACGCGGGACATGACCTACACCGCCCGCCCGGTGGCGGACAGCGGCGGCATGGCGTGCACCGTGACGGCGACCGCAATGAGCGGCAAGTACTCGATCGAGACCCAGTACGTCACCGATCCAAGCCGCAACACGCTGCTGATGCGGACCAGGTTCACCGTCAAGACGGCGAGCCCGACCTACAAGCTGTACGTCCGCTTCGACCCGACCGTGAACGGCAACGGCGGCGGCGGCCCGGGCAACGGCGGGCCCGACTCGGCGACGATCGACACCTCGCGGGGGCACCCGGTCCTCGTCGCCTCCGACCCCGTGACCGCCACACAGGCGGCAAACCGCGACTACGCGCAGCCCGTGTATGCCGCGCTCGACGGGTCCTTCTCCCAGGCGGCGAGCGGTTTCGCCGGCTCGCCAAGCGACGGCCTCGTCCAACTCGATGCCTCGCACGCCCTGACCGCGGCGTACACGGAGGCGCTCGCCGGGAACGTCGTCCAGACGGCGCAGGTCGCGCTCGGGGCCGGCGGCACGACCGTGCTCGCGCTCGGCTTCGGCGCCTCTGAGGACGAGGCGGTCGGCGCGGCCGAAGCCTCACTCGGGAAGCCGTTCGACAACGTGTCGGACGACTACAGCGACGGCTGGAAGGACTACGACGAGTCGCTGAACGAGCCGCCGAAGAAGCTTCCCGGGCTGGGCAAGGGGACCGTCGACGAGCTCGCGGACGCGTACTACGTGAGCGCGAACGTGATCAAGGCCTCCGAGGACAAGACCTTCCCGGGCGCCATCGCGGCCAGCCTTGCCTCCCCGTGGGGCCAGTCGATCTCTGCCGGCGACCCTGCGAACACGTACTTCGGCTCCTACCGGGAAGTGTTCGCGCGCGACCTGTACGAGGCGTGGACGGGCCTCGTCGCTGCGGGCGACCTTGCGACCGCACGCGACGCGGTGCGCTTCCTGTTCGAGCGGCAGCAGCTCCCGGACGGGTCGATGCCGCGGAACAGCCTCCCGAACGGGAAGACCGCGCCCGACTCGTTCGGGACGCAACTCGACGAGACCTCGTACCCGATCCTGATGGCCGACCAGCTCGGCATGACCGGCGCCTCGCTCTACCAGGACCACATCAAGCCGGCGGCCAACTTCGTCGCCGCCCACGGGCCGGCGTTCGGTGTGGAGCGGTGGGAGGAGCAGAGCGGCTACTCGCCCTCCACGATCGCCGCAGAGGTCGCCGGCCTCGTCGCGGCCGCCGACCTTGCCCGCGCCAACGGCGACCTGACCTCGGCCGCGGTCTGGCTGGGCGTCGCCGACGACTGGCAGCGCTCCGTGAAGGACTGGACGGTGACGACGAACGGGCCGCTGCCGCCGCATCGATACTTCATCCGCCTGTCGAAGACGGGCGACCCCGATGCGGCGATCCCGTACAACCTCGGCAACGGCGGCCCGACCCTCGACCAGCGGTCCGTGATCGACGCGGGGTTCCTGGAGCTCGTGCGGCTCGGAGAGCTGCGACGGAACGACGTGGATGTCCTCGTGTCGCTCCACGTGGTCGACAGAACGATCCGATCCGACACGGCGAGCGGCCCCGGCTGGCACCGCTACAACGGCGACGGCTACGGTGACCGGGGAACCGACGGGCGGCCGTGGGCGCCGTCCGGCCAGGGCACGGGGCACCTCTGGCCGCCGCTCTCGGCCGAACGCGCAGAGCAGATGCTGGTTTCGGGCAACGCCCCAGGCGCCGCGTCGCTGCTCAACGGGGTGCACCTGTTCAGCTCGGGTGTAGGCCTCGTCCCCGAGCAGGACTGGGAGCTGCCAGATCTCGCTCCCTCGCCCTTCGGCACCGACCCGACCACCGCATCGATCGGCTTCACGAACGGCAAGGCGGCCGGCTCCGCATCGCCGCTCACGTGGGCCGCGGCCTCATTCGTCCGCCTCGCGCGCGATCTCGCCGCCGGGCGGAACGTCGTACGGCCGACGGCGACGTACGAGCGTTACGTCGCCCACACGCAACGCGAGACGACGCTGACGGTGACAGCCCCCGCCGACGGCGCGTCGGTGACCGCCTCGCCGGTCACGGTCACGGGGACGACCGCTCCGGGGAACACCGTGTACGTCGCCGGTACGAACACGGACCACGAATCGGCGACGACGATCGTCTCGACGACCGCCGCGGGCGGCGGGGGCTTCGGCGTCGACCTCCCGGTGACCGGCGGGACGACCGTGATCAACGTCGTCGTCGTCAGCCCGAGCGGCGCGACCGCGCACGAGACGCGGACGATCGTCTTCGACTTCGTGCCGGGAACGGTGCTGCTCGACGTGGCCGACTCGACCGGCGACGACAACGGCCCCGGCAACTACGCGTACCCGACGGCGAGCGACTTCCACGCGGGCGCGTTCGACCTCCAGCGCTTCCAGGTGATCAACGACGCCGCCAACATCGTGTTCCGCGTCCAGACGCGTGACCTCACGCCCACCTTCGGCAGTCCGCTCGGAGCTCAGCTCGTGGACGTGTACGTGCACGACCCAGGCGCGGCCGCAGCCGATACCACGACCGCTGCTTCGTTCCCGGAGCGGAAGTACTCGATCTCGGCGACCGGCGCGTGGAGCCGCCTGGTCGAGGTGCAAGGCTTCGGCCAGCGGTATGTCGACGCCCACGGAACGACGCTCGGCACGGCCTCGATCAGCGCGAACCAGATCTCGCGCTTCATCACCTTCAGCGTCCCGAAGTCGACCCTTGGCTCCCCCGGCCCGGGCTGGGGCTTCACCGTCGTCCTCACCGGCCAGGACGGGTTCAGCCC
>JBKPCT010000265.1:0-8088 GCA_046727515.1 Actinomycetota bacterium
CGGCGCGGGCCGAACCGGTCACACGCGCCCGACGCGACGAGCGCCTCCAGCGCCGCCCTGTTCACCGGCGCGCGCCGCGCGAGGTCGGCGACGTCGGCGTACGGCTGGCCGGCCGCGACCGCCTTCGCCTCATCCTCGCCGACCGAGCGAACGTAGCCGAGCCCGACTCGCACCGCGCCGTCCTCGATCGCGCACGTCGCCGGGCTGAGGTTGACGTCGGGCGGCCGCACCTCCACCCCGCGCCGCTGGCCGTCGCGGACGAGGCTCGCCGGCGGGTAGAAGCCCATCGGCTGCGCGTTGAGGAGCGCGCAGAGGAACTCGACCGGATAGTGGTGCCGGAGCCAGGCGGACTGGTAGGCGAGCAGCGCGAACGCGGCCGAGTGCGACTTCGGGAACCCAAACCCCGAGAAGCCGACGAGCTTGTCGTAGACGTGGTTCGCGAGCTCTTCGTCCACGCCGCGCCCGAGGGCGCCCTCGACGAAGCGCGGGCGGAGTGCCTCGATCGCCTCCTCGCTGCGCTTGCGGCTCATCGCCCGCCGCAACCCCTCTGCCTCCCCGACGGTGAACCCGGCGAGCGCCATCGCCACCTCGAGCACCTGATCCTGGAAGACGACGACGCCGAGCGTCTCGCGGAGCGGCTCGGCGAGGGACGGATGGTCGACCGGCGGAACGAAGTCGGGGTCCTCGCGGAGCTTCTGGCGCCGGTCGATGTACGGGTGGACGGCGCCGCCCTGGATTGGACCCGGCCGGACGAGCGCAACCTGGATCGTCAGGTCGTCGAGGTTCTCCGGGCAGGTCCGCAGCAGGCTCTGCATCTGCGCGCGGCTCTCGATCTGGAAGTCGCCGACCGTGTCCGCCTGCTGGATCGCCTCGTAGACGGCTCTGTCGTCGAGCGGGACCCGCGAGAGGTCGATCGGCTCGCCGCGCAGGCGCGCGATCTGGTCGACGCAATCCTCGACCGCGGAGAGCATCCCGAGCCCGAGCAGGTCGATCTTCAGGAAGCCGGCGTCCGCACACGAGTCTTTGTCCCACTGGCAGATCTGCCGCCCCTCCATCGCCGCCGGCTGGACGGGGACGAGCTCGACGAGCGGACGACTGGAGATCACCATCCCGCCCGGATGCTGGGAGATGTGGCGCGGCAGACCGCCGATCTCGTGTGCGAGCTCACCGAGCGCCCGCCAGCGGGACGAGGTGTGGTCGCCCGGCAGCCTTGCGACCTCCTCGGCAACCCGGTAGGGATTGCCTTCGGTGATCCGCGCGAGCCGCTCGAGCTCGGCGAACGGGAGGCCGAGCGCCTTGCCGAGGTCGCGAATCGCACCGCGGGAGTGGTAGGTCGAGAAGCTGGCGACGAGCGCGGCGTGCTCGTGGCCATAGCGCTCGGTTGCGCGGACGATCAGCTTCTCGCGGATGTCGCGCGGGAAGTCGAGGTCGATGTCCGGCGCCGAGACGAGCTCACGGTTGAGGAAGCGGCCGAGGGAGAGGTCGGCCTCGACGGGATCGACGTGCGACAGCCCGGTCAGATAGCAGACGATCGAGCCGACCGAGCTGCCGCGCCCTCTGCCCGGCGGAAGCGCGTGTCGCGGCGAGTCGCGCCCGCGCACCTCGAGGGCGACCTCGCGGGCGAGCTCGAGCACCTCCCAGTGGAGCAGGAAGAACCCGGAGAGCCTCAACTCCGCGATCAGCGCCAGCTCCTCGTCGAGCCGCCGCCGTGCTCGGCCTTGTAACAGACTGTTACTTGGGTAGCGGGACGAAAATGCCTGCTCACAGACGTTTCGCAGCTGGCCGTCGGGCGTTTCGAACCCGTCCGAAAAGTCCGGGTAGCGATAGCCGAGCTCCTCGGTCAGGTCGAAGGTCAGGGCGGCGGCGAGATCGGCGGTACGGAGGACGGCGTCGCGGTCGCCGGGGAAGCGGTCGAGCATCCCCTCGGGCGGCAGCAGGACGCTCTCGTGGTTACCGCGGCGCTCGGGCTCGCAGCCTTCGAGCGAGGTGCGGCAGCGGATTGCGACGAGAGCATCCTGGAGCGCCGCCCGTCGCGGATGGTGCGCGTGGACGTCGCCGGTCGCGATCGTCGGAACGCCGAGGTCGCGGGCGAGCTCGCGAAGCGCCGCGTTCCGGCGTGCGTCACCGCGCTCGTACGGACGCTGCAGCTCGACGTAGAAGCGGTCGGGGAACGCCCGAGCCACGCGGGCGGCGTCGTTCGGGCTCGAGCTCCCCAGACCGCGGCGTGCACAGCCGGACAGGCAGACGAGTCCGTCGGTCTGCTCGACGAGCGATTCGAGCGGGAGCGACGGCGGAAGCGGCTCCGCGCCCTCCTTCGGCCGGGTGCCTGCGTGCGCCTCGGTCAGCAGGCGGCAGAGGTTCGCGTACCCCTTGGGCGTCTCGACGAGGAGCGTGACGTGGGCACAGCCTTCGATTCCCGCTCCGGCGCCGGCAAAGCCGGCACCTCCGCTCTTCGTCGGCTCCGTCGAGCCTACGCCGATCGTCACTTCCGCGCCGGTGATCGGGCGCACGCCGAACGCCTTGGCCGCGTGTGCGAACTCGAGCGAGCCGTAAACGCCGTCGTGGTCGGTGAGCGCGAGCGCCTCGTACCCGAGCTCCGCGCCCCGCGCGGCCAGCTCCTCCGGCTGCGATGCCCCGTCGAGGAAGGAGTAGGCTGAGTGAGCGTGCAGCTCGACGTATCCCATGCCCGGCTCCTAGGCCCCGGCGAGGGCGAGCCGGTCACCGACAAGCCGAACCGCGAGCTGCGCCTGCTCTGCGCGCACGAGCTGCTCACGCTCAGCTGGTTCCGCTATGCCGAGGGCGAGCGCGGCGCAGAGCCCCACGTCCACCGCGAGCACAGCGACGGGTTCTACGTCCTCGAAGGCCAGATCACGGTTCGGCTCGGGCCCGAGCAGGAGCCCGTCGTCGCGACCGCCGGCACGCTCGTGCTGATCCCCACCGGCGTGGTCCACGGCTTCGACAACGACAGCCCGGGCGAGGCGCGCTTCCTGAACATGCATGCCCCGGACGGCGGCTTTGCGCACTACCTGCGCACGCGCGAGCCCTTCGACTCGTTCGATCCACCGGACGACGGCGGCCGTCCCGCCTCCGACGCGATCGTCACACCGCCCGGCGGCGGAGAGCGATTCCAGCGCGAGGACCGCGCGATCACGATCCTCGGCGAGCTGCCCGAGATCTCCGTGTTCCGGCTGGAGGTCGAGCCGGAGTGGCCCGGTATCGGCACGCACGACCACGACGACCAGGTCGACACGTTCTTCCTGCTCGAGGGTGAGGCCGGGTTCGTGCGCGGCGACGAGGTCGTGCACGCGGCCGCCGGCTCGTTCTACGCCGCCGAGCCGGGCATCCGTCACGGCGTCCAGAACCCAGGGAGCCGTATCGTCTTCCTCAACGTGCACGGTCCCGATGCGGGCTTCGCCGAGAGCGTCCGGAGACGCTAGCGCCCGTTCCTTCACGCACCCCGCTGCGAGAACCAGCCGCCGCGCTCCTCGTCGCGGAAGACGACGACGTTCTGACCGCTCTCCAGCACGACCTCGAAGTAGCGCCGCACGACCGGCTCCTCCGTCCACCAGCGGTCGAGGACGCGCCACTCCTCCCGAACGACCGTGACCGGCTGGCGGTTGACCGCGCCCGGAGTCCCGTCGACGCGCTGTTCGACGAGCACGGGCCGCGGCTCATTGAGCCTTGCCGGACGCCAGAGCTCGTTCAGTCGCGCGGTACGAGAAGCGCTCGCTGTTCGGGGATCCGCGACCAGGGCGCGACCTCCACGACGCTGGCAACTGCGCCTGCACCCGTGCTCGCGCGCACCTGGCGCAGGCCTTCCCGGAGACGGCTCGTGCGCTCGTCCCCCTCCGGCCGCACCAGCGCGAGCTGACGGCCGTTCGATTCTGACAACGAGAGCAGCTCGAGGCCGAGGGCGAGAACGGGGGCGGGGAGCTCCGCGAGCTTCGGCCCGAGCGCTGCCCGCAGAACGCTGTGTTTTGACCCCGGGTGCTCCGCAGTTGGCTCACGCAGCGTCACCGTGCGCCGCCACGAGCCCCCGCCGACGAGCCGCGCCGAGAGCGCGACCTTGCGGATCTCTCGCCCGCCGCGCTCGGAGCGGGCAAGGATCCGGTCGAGCAGTGCCGTGAGCGCCCGCTGGAGGGTCAGCTCGTTGCCGAGCGCCTCCGGGAACTCCAGCCGCTCTGCGATCTCCGCCCGCGGCCTCCGGGCCCGGACCTTCGTCGAGCCCCCGTTCCTCGCCAGGCTCCAGGCGTGCCGGCCGTCCGGCCCCAATCGTTCGGCAACGGCAGCGCCCGGCAGCCCGGCAAGCTGTCCGATCTTCTTCACACCGAGACGCTCGAGCTCCTCACGCCGCTCAGGTTCGAGCGGGAGCAGGGTCAGCGGCAGCGGCGCGAGGAACTCCTGCGCCCCCTTCCCAGAGACATTGTCGCCGGAGACGACGACCGCCTGGCCCGGGCGGGCGATCGCGGCGGCCGCGAGCGCGGCAAACCTCCGGTCGGCCGCCCCCGCGCAGGCGTCCCACGAGGCGCCGACGGCCCGGAGCGCACGCTTCAGCGCCTGGGCGACCCCGCCGTAGAGCCGCTCGACGCCGCGCGTCTCGAAGTAGAGGCAGCCGGGTTCCATCGGCTCGACGGCGAAACCGGCGTCCTCGAGCCGGCGGACAATCTCCTCCCAGGCTTGCTCCGCCCCGCTCGGATCCTGCTCGACGAGAACGAGCGACGGACAGGTGGCGAGCGCCTCGCCGAGGCGCATCCCCGGCCGCACGCCCGCCGCCTCGGCCGTGGCGGTGACGGGCCCGAGCAGCGGCGCTGCTTTTCCGGAACTACCTTCGCCGGGCAGCGGTGCGAGCGCCGCGGGCCGCAGTCCGAGCCGCGGCCGATCGCGGAGCGCCGCGCGAAGCTCGAAGCCGGGGATCAGGATGCAGGCGACCATGGGAACATATGTTCTACACGAACACGTGTTCCCCTGTCAACCTGCGGGCAAACCTTTCCGCCCGCTCAGCACGTGTCGCTAGGCTCGTGGCGTGGGAGAGCACCTGACCGCCGCCCAGCGCGACCAGCTCCTCGCCGAGCTCGCCGAGCTCGAAGGGCCGCGTCGCAAGGAGATCGTCGAAGCGATCGCGACCGCGCGCGGACACGGCGACCTCTCCGAGAACTTCGAGTACCACGCGGCGAAGAACGAGCAGGGATTGCTCGAGCGGAAGATCTCGATCCTCCGCGCCCGGCTCGAGGACGCCGAGATCGTCGAGGGCGGCGATCCCAACGTCGTCTCGGTCGGGTCACACGTCGTGATCGAGGACGGCGACGGCGCCCGGATGGAGGTCGAGATCTCGGGCCTCGGCGGTCAGGGCACGACCTCCCCCTCCTCCCCGCTCGGCACGGCGCTGCTCGGGGTCCGTGTCGGCGAAACGGTCGAGGTGCAGGCGCCTCGGGGTGCCTGGCAGGCAACGGTGCTCGAGATCCGCGCGGGCTAGAAGCCGGCGGCGTAACCATCCTTGCGCGGGTCGGAGCCGCCGATCAGCGCCTCGCCGCCGACGACGATCGCCTGGCCCCCTCCGAACCCGAACGTATCGGTGTCGCGCACGGTCCGGTAGCCGAGTCGCTGCAGGTCGGACTCGCGCTCCCAGAGGCCCTCCTCGAGCCGCACCGAGTCGCCGTCGACGCGGAAGCGCGGCCGGTCGAGGGCAGCCTGCGGATCGAGCCCGTCGTCGACCATCGCCGACACGAGCTGCAGATGCGCCTGCGCCTGGAGGAACCCGCCCACGACCCCGAACGGGCCGAGCAGCGCACCGTCCCGCAGCAGCATTCCCGGAATGATCGTGTGGTAGGGCCGGCGCCCGGGCTCGACCTCGCCGCCGACCGCAAAGCACGCCCCCCGGTTCTGCAGGACGACGCCGGTGCCGGGTGCGACGAGCCCCGACCCGAAGCCCTCGAACAGGCTCTGGATGAGCGACACAGCCATCCGGTCGCCGTCGACGGCGCAGAGGTAGACCGTCCCGCCCGCGGGCTCGCTCACCGACGCGCGACCGCGCCGCGCGTCCAGGTACGTCGGCGAGATCAGCTCGGTCACGTCGGCGCCGTCGCGTACGCGGGCGAAGGCGTCCTCGAGCGCGAGCTGAACGCAGCGGATCTGGCTCGCGATGCTCGGCGAGGAGCGCTCCAGCAGGCCGAGCGCCTCGAGTACGCAGATGCCCTGCGTCGGCGGCGGCAGCTCGCAGACCTGGGTGCCCTTGTACTCGAGCCGCAGCGGCTCGACCCACCGCGGCTCGAATGACGCCAGGTCGTCCTCCTCCAGCCACGAGACCGAGCAGATCGCCTCCGCGACCTCGCCGGAGTAGAAAGCCGCCGGCCCCTCCTCCGCGATCCGGCGCAGCGTGACGGCGAGCTCGGGCTGGTAGACGACGTCGCCGACCGCGGGTGGCACGCCGAGCGGCCCGCCGAGGACCTGCCAGGCCGCCGCGGTGCGCGGTGCGACGGCGAACCCACCCTCGGCCGCGTCGATCGCGTCGGCGAGACAGCCGTCGAGGCCGAGCCGGCAGTGCCGCTCCGCAAACGCCGCCCAGCCCGCGACGGCACCGGGCACAGTCACCGACCGCGGCCCGGTCTGGTCGACGGGCGCCGGCTCGGCCGACGCCGGCGCGGGCCCGGCGGCATCCAGTCCCTCCAGGCCGCCGTCCCGCCAGACCTGAGCGAAGCAGTCGCCGCCGATCCCAGTCGACATCGGCTCGGCCACGCACAGGACTGCGGCGGCGGCCAGCGCGGCGTCGGCCGCATTCCCGCCGCGTTCCAGCGCGCGCAGCCCGGCACGCGTCGCGAGCGGCTGGCTCGTCGCCACGATCGCCTCGGCTGCGACCGCGGGCGGCCGCCCGAACGAGAACCGGTAGCTGGCGCCTGCGGGGCCACGACGTCGCCTCGCACCAAGGCCGCCGGCTTCGCTGCGGCCTTTGTGCCCCGCTTCGTCTGTCATGGGACGATCTCGGCCGCAGGGCCGAGCATCCGCGAGAACCGCGGCACGACCGGCAGCACGCTCTCGCGCGAGCAGAACAGGATGTCCTCCTCGAGGCCGGGCGGCCCGTACGTGCGCGCGAGGAGCGCCTCGTGCGCATTCGGGAACGCCCCGGCAACGAGCTCGGCCGCGATCGCTGCGTCGGAGCGGTCGGCTCCGAGCAGCGCGACGATCCGCCCCCCGCAGTACGCATCGTCGAGCGCGAACGCGCCCTCGAACCCCGCGCAGAAGATCGCCGTGTCGACACCGAGCCCACGCGCGTGTTCTGCCACTGCACCGAGGTTGAGCAGCGAGCCGAGCACGACTTCGTCGCAGCGCGACGCCGCGGTCAGGATCGTCTGCGTCCCGTTGGTCGTCGAGAGTATGAGCGTGTCCGCCCTGGGCTCCAGGAACTCGCGCGGCGAGGCGCCGACGTCGAAGCCTTCGATCCGGACGGCATTCCGCTCGCCGCCGACGAGCGCGCCCTCGGTCTCCTCGCGCAGTCGGCGCGCGTCCTCGATCTCCGCGCAGCAGAGAACGCGCCGGTAGCCGGCTGCCAGCGCCTGCGCGATCGAGGAGGTCGCGCGCAGGACGTCGACCACGATCCCGAGCGGCGCAGCCGCCTCTTCCTGCGGCGTGAAGGCGACATGGACGCGCATGGGCCACGGGTACGCTAGCTATGAGGTGCCCACCTGCTATCGCCATCCCGACCGGGAGACCGGCCTCGCCTGCTCTGAGTGCAACCGCCCGATCTGCACCGACTGCGTCACCTTCGCGCCGGTCGGGCTGCGCTGTCCGGATCACGCAGGCGTGACGCGCGCGGCGACCCGCACCGCAGTGCGCAAGGTGCAACGGCCGCTTGCCCGCCGCGGGATCGTGGTCCGCACCCCGGCGCCCGTCACGCGCATCCTCGTCGCGCTCAACGTGATCGTCTACCTGATCACCGTCGCCCAGGGCTCCGGAATCAACGATCCCGGCGGCAGCCTCTTCGACAAGTGGCTGCTGTACGGCCCCGCCGTCGCCAACGGCGACTGGTGGCGGTTGCTGACCGCCTGCTTCCTCCACGTCGGCATCTGGCACATCGCCGTGAACATGTACGCGCTC
>JBKPCT010000266.1:0-17961 GCA_046727515.1 Actinomycetota bacterium
GTCCGCCTTCCAGGCGACGACGCACTGCCTGACCGGCTGTGCCATCGGCGAGGTGCTCGGGATGGTGATCGCAACCGCGCTCGGCTGGGGCAACGCGGCCTCGATCGCGATCTCGGTCGTGCTCGCTTTCCTCTTCGGCTACTCGCTCACGCTCGGCCCCGTGCTTCGGGCCAACGTCCCCTTTCGCCGCGCCGCCGCCCTCACCTTCGCCTCCGACACGCTCTCGATCACGGTGATGGAAATCGTCGACAACGCCTTCATCCTCATCGTCCCGGGCGCCATCGATGCCGGGCTCGGCGACGCGCTCTTCTGGTGGAGCCTCGGCGTCTCACTCCTGGTCGCCTTCGTCGCCGCCTTCCCTGTCAACCGCTGGCTGATTGCCCGCGGCCGCGGCCACGCCGTCGTCCACGAACTCCATGCGCACTAAGGCACCGACCGCCAACCATACGATGTGCCTGACCGTGTCAACGATCGCGTAGCCGCGCTCGCGGTCGATTGGCGGGAAGCTGAACTGGGCCAATCGGCCGCCCCCGCCGCCGGTGTCGTCTCGGGTGTACTTGCCGGTCAGGAAGCCGCCGGCGAGTGGGCTCCGAGCGACACGTACTCCATCCGTTCACCGCGCTCATGGGACACAAGGCGTCGCTCTCGTCGTCGCGGAAACCGATCTCGAGGTGGGTGCCGTCGCAGAGCGGCCTGATCGTCGAGTGGCCGCACCGACAGAGCGTGACCCTATTGCGCGTTTGGAACGGCTTGGCGTCCGCACGGACAATCGGGATGCCGCCGGTGACCCAGAGCGGGCCCGCGAGGGGTTCCTCGGCACTGGTGACTGCGATCGAAACGGGAAGGTCGGGTTCGATCTCGGGCCCGTCGTCTTCCAGCGCGTACGTGTAGGAGCCCGAGGGGCAATGCTCGATCAGCCCGATGATGTGCGCGCGCATGTCACTGTCGGAGCTGTCAGCCATCATCTCGGGGATCTTTCGCAACCGTCCGAAGCAGAAGCGGGCGTGCATGCAGAGCGACAGGTCGCGGTGGACGACGATGCCGTTACCTTCGTGGACGAGTTGGCGCTCGTCGGCCGATCGCGGGTCGTCGGCTTCTGTGCCGTCGAAATCGACACGGGCGCTGGCTGCCGTCGCAGAACGGTTTCGAGCCCGATTGGCCGCAGCGGCACAGCGCAAAGGTCGCCTTGGAAGCGGAAGTAGTGCGCGACTTCCTCGCGCTCGGGATGGAACATGTCGCGGTCTCCGTCCCAGACCGCAGCATGGTCGAGGCCTTCGCCCTGCTCGACGATCTCGCCCAGCGCCGACAGAGCGGATTCGCGGTCGTGGACGGCGATGATTCGGCCGCTGCCGCCGTAGTAGAACTCGTCCGTGACCTGTCGCGCCGGATCGCCGCAAAAAAGCGTCCGCTCACCGAGCGTTTGCGCGAGGTCGGCGAGTGCGACCTCGATTGCTTCGTAGAACTGGCCGATCGTCTCGTAGGAGTCGTCCTCGGGCAGAGCGTCGTGTTCCGAGGGACGCTCGATCTTCAAGAACGTCTCGATTGCCGCCGGCGAGAACTTCTGCAGCGGCACCCGGCATGGTGTCTCCGATGCGGTCGACGCTCCTCTACCGGCTCTCGACAGTCGTCGCCGCACGGGCCGGCGCGGCCGATCCGTTCGATTGTCGAATCGACTTGGTCGTCATCCATCGGAACCTCCCTGACCTCTGTTGCGCGGGTGGGTCCCAGCTCGTGCCTCACCCGCGCGCCTGCCTGCTCGCGGAAGAACGCTTCCACACCGCGGGTGACAACGATGCCGGGACTGATCGTATTCGCGGTCAGGCCACGGGCGTGGAGCGCCTTCGCGTGTGAAACCTCAGGTTGACGATCCCCGCCTTGCCGGCGGCTCCACGAGGTAGGCGTTGACGTCGATGCCTAATCAATTCTGGTCAGCCCACCATGCGCCTCGCCGAGTGCTTCGTTGGCGATACGGCACGAACGACTCATTGATAACGAGACCGACTTGCAAGAGCAGCTCGAGCTCGGCGTCGGCCCGGGCGAACCGACCACGATGCGAACGCGCGCTCCCGGCAGGCAGGATCGAGGTACGGCCACCGAGCAAGGGAGGCACCGATGAGCACGAGCCCAGGCACCACCGGCATGCAACACGACCTGGAGAGGCTCCGTGACCGCACGGAGATCACAGACCTCGTCTACCGGCTGGGCGTCATCCTCGACGAGGGTCGCTTCGACGAGATGCAGCAGCTCCTCGTCGAGGACGCCGCCGTCCGCACGCCCGGCGGGGGGGCCGAAGGCCGCGAGGCGGTGATCGCCCAGGCCAAACGTACCCACCCTCCCGAGCAGCGGTTCCAGCACGTCACCACCAACGTCCTGGTCGACCTGGACGTCGATCGGGCCACGGCTCGGGCCAACCTCCTCGTCCACATCAGCACACCCGGCGACGCCCCCACCGACGCCCCGGCGCCGCCGCTCCGCACCACGCTCGGCGAGGTGTACCGCTTCGAGCTCGTCCGCACCCCAGACGGCTGGCGTATCTCCCGAGTGGAGAACGACCGCCTCTGGCTCTCCGGCACCCTCCCTGCCCCGACCCGAGTCGCCTGACCGGGCGGGTGCCGAGAATTCTGCTCGAGGCCCACTTCATCCGTCTCGGGCGCTTCTTCGTAGCTCGCAGCTGCGCCGTCTGCCGCTGGTAGAGCCTGCGCCCTCACGCCGAGCGCGAGTTCGGCCTAGCTTCCTCGGTGGGCCCGTTTGCGGGCGGCGTCGATCGGCGCCGAGAGGCCGGGCGGGTGGGTTGCGGGCGAGTAACGGCTGTCGTTCCCCTGCTGTTACCGGCCCGGCGGTATCCATCACGGCGGTGGGTGTCTTCGGATCTAGCAGTGGGGTGATCGAGATGAGTTCGAGCGATGCGGCCGTGTCCCGTCGGAGCCGATCGAGCGGGGGCGGGGCGTCGGTCGCCGCCCTCGTGGTGCTGGTGGCGAGCGTTGCGGTGCTGGCCGCGGTTGCGGCCGGGTGCGGCGGTGGCTCGTCGGGGGCCGGGGTGGCGCAGCTCGGCACGACCACGACCGGCGGGGGCGGCTCGGGCGCGTCGGGCGGCTCGGGGACGGGCGACCCGGCGGCGTACGCGGCCTGCATGCGCGAGCACGGGGTGCCGGACTTCCCCGACCCGGACAGCAACGGGCGGTTCCGGCTGGTCGGCGGCAAGGACGCGAGCGGGCGGACGTTCGGGCTCGACACCGACTCGGCCGCGTTCAAGCGGGCGCAGCGGGCGTGCCGGCGGCTGCAGCCGAGCGGCACGCCGGATCCGCAGGAGCAGGCGAGCGAGCGGCAGCAGGCGCTCCGGTTCGCGCGGTGCATGCGCTCCCACGGCGTGCCGACGTTCCCGGATCCGAAGTTCCAGGCCAACGGCGGCACCGTGCTGCCGATCGGCAAGGACGTGAACCCGAACTCGCCCCAGGTCAAGGCCGCGTCGAGGGCGTGCCAGAAGCTGTTGCCGGGCGCGCCGTCGTCCGCCGCGCCTCCGGCCTCGACGCCGTGAACCGCGCCGGCAGTCGTCAGGCCTGCACCGCGAGGAGCTCGCAGTGGCGTATGCAGCGCGTCCAGCCCCGGCAGGCCGGGTGATCCACTCCCTGCCCAACACGCCCGCAGCCCGCACGGCTGTGGCGAGGCGAAACCTCGCGCGCCTCGAGGCCGAGGCCCAGGCAGGCGGCGAGCACTGGCAGTGGACAGGACGCCACGCCCCCGACCGGGCCGGGATCGAGCGCAAGCTCATGCGCGACCCGTTCACGGGCCACACGAAGCTCGGCGAGGCACTGTTGGGCACAGAGCCGATGGCGGAGGCGGCGTGAGCAGGCAGCGCGGCCGGATCGTGCGCCGCCCCAGGGTCGCGGACGGAACTCGCTGCCTCCCCTTCGCGGAGCTCGGCGGCTTCACGTCAGCGCCGACGGCAACACGACCGAGGGCGGCTGGGAGTGGCCAGGCGGCGGGTACAAAGAGACGATGACCGGCGTATAGGTGTCTCTTCGAGACCGGTCCGTCGCCCCGCACCGACAAGTAATAGATGGAGGAGCAGCCGATGATGCCGACACCCAGCACCACACCAACCGGCGACCACACTCTCACTCGCCCCGACGGCCGCCGCGTCGCCTGGTCGGAATGGGGCAATGGAAAGGGTCCGCCGGTACTGCTGCTCCATCGCAACCCAGGCTCCAGGCTGCTGGATCCCGACTCAGCGGCGACCACCGCCTCCGCGGTGCACTTGATCACCATCGACCGCCCCGGCTACGGCGGCACCGATCCGGCGGCAGACCCCACACCGGAAGCGGTTTCCTCCGACGTCGTCTGGATGGTCGACGAGCTCCGGCTTCCGGAAGTCGCGCTCTCATCGGCTGGTCGGGCGGCGGCCTGTTCGCGCTGCATGCAGCCGCGTCTCTGGCCGACCGCCTCCGATCGCTGAGCCTCGTCTGTACGCCGGCACCGGACGACGAGGTCCCGTGGGTACCCGATGCCTTCCGCCCCTCGTCGAGTCCGTACCCGCGGACCCTCGCGGCGCACTGGCGACGATCACGGACGCGTGCGCCTTCTATGCGGACGATCCGGATGCCGCCGCCGCGTCCGATCCGGGCCCCGCCGACGCGGAGGTCAGGTCGCGCTCCGGGGTCACAGAGGCACCGGCCACGATGATGCGAGAGGGCGCGCGTCAGGGCGCAATCGGCATGGCTTCCGACATCGTCGCCGCCTCCCGCCGCGACCCACTTCCCGTCGACAAGATCCCGACCCGAGTGCGCCTCTGGTACGGCGATGCCGACTGGATCGGACCCGAGCACGGCCACTGGTACGCGGCGCGACTCGCCGACGCCCAACTCACCGTCGTCCGAGGCGCAGGACACCTCCTTCCGGTGACCAACTGGCGTCTCATTCTCGACGCCGCACTAACGGCCTGAATGCCAGCTGATCCCGGAGCCACCTCGGCCGCGACGGACGCGAATGCGCGATCCGCCATCCACGCCACTCGGGTTCGTCTGCACGCGAATCGCTTGCAGCGCAGTTCGGCGACACCAAAGCTTCCACAATGCTGAGCTCGCGGGTGCACCCTGAGAAGGATCGGCGCGCACGATGACGAGAAGAGTGGGTGCACTCACGGCTTCACGATGGTCCTCACTTCAAGCTGCAATCGCGGGCGAGGTGGTCCTTCCCGAATCGCGCGACTACGACTCGGCGCGAAAGCCGGCGATCGCCCGGTTCCACCACGTCGAACCAGAGGCAATCGTCCGGTGCCGAACACCGGGCGACGTGGCGGAGGTGATCGCCTTCGCGCGGATGACCGGGTTGCCCACCGCGATTCGCAGTGGCGGGCATTGCTTCGCCGGGCGCTCCTCGAGCGAAGGCATCGTCATCGACGTCACGCCCATGAACGGGGTATCCGTGTCGGGCGGCGTCGCCACGATGGGCGCCGGCGCACGGCTCGGCGAGGTTTACGACTCGCTGGACGAACACGCCTTGACGCTCCCTGCGGGCTCCTGCCCCTTGGTGGGGATCGCCGGCCTTACCCTCGGCGGCGGGCTCGGGATCCTTGGCCGAAGGTATGGCCTGACCTCTGATCATTTGCTCGGAGCACAGGTCGTGCTCGCGGACGGTCGCGTCGTCGATTGCGACGACGAGCATGACCACGAGCTCTTTTGGGCGCTTCGCGGCGCGGGTTCGGGCAACTTCGGCGTGGTCACTGCATTTGTGTTTCGCACCCGCGCGGCCTCGTCGGCGACGAATTTCCACCTTGCGTGGCCGTTCTCCCGCGCGGCCGAGGTTGTCGACGCTTGGCAGACCTGGGCACCCACGGCGCCCGGCGAGCTGTACGCCAGCTTGTTGGTGACCGCCGGGCGCGACGTGGAGACGCCGCCGACGCTCGATCTGTTCGGCTCGATGCTCGGCGGCGAGCAGGACGCGGCGGTGCTGCTCGACGAGCTCGTCGCACGAGCCGGTGCGGAGCCGACAACGGACTTCCGTAAGCACATGTCCCGCCAAGAGACGACGCGCTACTGGGCGGCCCCTGGCGCCGCCGGTCGCGCGGATCAGGACGAGCGGCAACAAGCGCCGGAGCACGAGTGCCCCTTTCTCAAATCCGAGTTCTTCCGTCAACCCCTGCCGCGTGCAGCAATCACCGCATTGCTGGCGAACCTCGCGGAAGAACGGACTCCAGGCGAGTTCCGCGAGCTGGACTTCACACCCTGGGGTGGCGCCTACAACCGGATCCGCGACGATGCCACGGCTTTCGTCCATCGCGGCGAGCTGTTCTCACTCAAGCACACCGCCATCGTCGATTGCGACTCCTCGGAGTTCACCAAGGACGCGGCACGAAGGTGGCTGACGAAGTCGTGGCGGACGGTGCGACCGTGGGGATCCGGGCGCGTGTTCCCGAACTTCCCAGACCCAGACCTCAAAGAGTTTGCGAGTGCCTATTACGGGACGAACTACGAACGGCTGCTGCGGGTCAAGGCAACCTACGATCCAGACAACTCCTTCCGGTTCCATCAATCAATCCTCAGCAACCGTCCTCCCGCATAGCCGGCGGCGGCTCGCGACGAGTTGAACGACCTCCCTGCGGCGCCGTCGTCGCTGTCGGGCCCGACGTACGCGACGTCGCCGAGGGTGACGACGTGTTTGCGCTGACGCCCTTCGACCGCGACGGCGTCGCCGCCGAATGCGTGGTTGTTCCCGCCGCCGTGCTCGCGCCGAAGCCACGGCACTTGACGCACGTGGAGAGCGCCGCGATCACCCTCGCCGGGGTGAGCGCCTGGCAGGGCTTGTTCGACCACGGCGCTTTGCGCGCCGGCGAGCACGTGCGCGTGCTCGGCGCGCGCGGGGCAGTAGGTCACATCGCCGAGCAGCTCGCGCGCGGGCAGCTCGCCGCGGCGGGCGAGGCGTGCGAGCTCGTCTTCGATACGGTCGGGGGCGAGGTGCTCGCCGCTGCTCTCGGCTCTGGCGCGCGCGTGGTTTCGGTCGCCGAGGAGGCACAGGGTGTGAAGTACTTCGTCGTCGGACTGAGGAGCAAAGGAGATCACGATGTGGATGGCTGAACACAGCATCGAAACGACGGCGAATCCGGCGGCGATTTGGCGGCAGTGGGCCGACGTCGAGCGCTGGCCGGAGTGGAACGGCGATATCGAGCAGATCGCGCTCGAGGGGCCATTCGCTGCCGGCAGTCGCATCACGATGGTCCCGTTCGGGCAGGAGCCGGTCGAGCTTCAGATCGCCGACGCCGTCGAGCCCGCGTTGTTTGTCGATGAGGCCGACCTCGGCGAGATCGTCGTGCGGACGATTCACCGCGTCGACCGACTCGACGAAGGAGGGGCGCGCGTCACTTATCGGATGGAGATCACCGGCCCGGAGGCGGACAGGCTGGGCCCGCAGATCGGACCCGAGATCAGCGGCGACTTCCCGCAGGTGCTCGCGGCGCTGGTCGAGCGCGCCGAATCATGAGCATGCGGCCGGTTGCGATCGCCGCGCCGGCCATTGGGCCGCGTGGTGGCGTCTCATGACTGGGGCGGAAACCAACGCGGCCGGAATCAGGCTGCGACGTGCGGTGCCCGGGGACGCTCCGGCGATCGGAGCGGTGTTCGATGCCGCCGTCCTTGCCGGCTGGACTTACCTCGGCGAACTCGCCTCCGAGCCCATGTTCACGTCCGAGGACTGGGAGCAGCTCGTAGCCAATCACGAGCCGCCGAATGTGCTGCTGGTCGCTGTTGACGAAACGGCAGGCGTCGTCGGCTATGCCGCCGTTCATCCCGAGGATGGAGAGATGTTCCTTCTCTTCGTCCACCCCGCATCCGCCGGTCGCGGGGTTGGCCGCATGCTCCTCGCCGCTGCTGACGAGGCGCTTCGCGCCGCCGGTTGCCTGGAGGCGTTCCTCTTCGTGCACGAGGAGAACGAGCGCGCGCTCGCCGTGTACGCGGCCGCAGGCTACCGCCCGGACGGCTCGGATCGAGTCTCGGCTTTCCGTGGCACACGCCTGCGGGAACTGCGTCTGGTCAAGAAGCTCTAGCCGGTGCACGCGCCATCGAAATGACCGAACGCCGCGGTGGGTCATGACAACGGCTGAACTTCTGGGCTTCCTGCGCGAACACCGCTTTGCCGTGCAGGCATCGGTTTCGCCGACGGGAGCGGCTCAGGCAGCCGTCGTCGGCATCGTCGTGAGCGACGATTTCGAGGTCTTCTTCGACACCAGCGCTACAAGCCGGAAGGTGGAGAATCTCCGCCGCGAGCCGCGGATCGCGCTGGTCATCGGGGGAACGACCGCGGGCGACGAACGCTCCGCGCAGTATGAAGGAATCGCCGACGAGCCGACCGGTGCCGAACTTCGGCGATTGAAAGAGCTCTACTTCGCGTCGTTCCCCGACGGCCGCGAGCCTGAGGCATGGCCTGCGATCACCTATATCCGCGCCCGCCCGTCCTGGATGCGCTACACCGATTTCAATCAGGATCCACCTGCGACGATCGAATTCGATCCGGCCGCACTCGGCGTATAGTGGTTGTCCTAGTCGGCGCTTGGCGCAGCTCCCGCGCCACGTCACGGGCGACCCAGCGCGGCTATCGCTGTCGATATGTGGGGTGACCGCAGCCAGGACATGGGTGCGTAGGTGGTCGCTTCGTTTGCCGATCTGCCGAAGTGCCCAGCTGGCGCCCTTGTGGACGTAGGCTCGCCCGTCGTCGGCTGCGGCGATGAGCGTCGGGAGCAGCCGGACGAAGATGTCGTCCTCCAAGCGCTCGTCATGGGCGGCGAGGACGGCGGTAAGGACGAGGCCCGCGCGCTTCACGAACTCTTCGCGTCGTCGTGTCCACGCGACCACCTTGGCGACCCCAAACGGCGTGCGCCAGAGCAGATTCTGGCAGCACTGGTCACAGATCTCCCAGCTGTCGAAGCTCTTCGCCCAGCGATCCATCTGCGTCTCCGTCACGCGCTCAGGAATGTCGATCAGCGATGCCAGAATCCGCGGCTCACGAACGGCGTTCAGCCACAGGTCCAAGGCGAGTTGGTGGTTCGGGCCGATCCGCTTCGCCATGGAGCGCAACGCCGGTAGCGTGACGCCGAACGCCGGCGAAGCAACACCGGCCCGTTCCAGTGCCGCGACCCGCCGTGGCTCGATTTCGTCGCGACCGCAGAAACCGACATCGCTGCGCCACCGAGCAAGGTCTGGGCCGCGCTGACCGATCCCGAGCAGATCAAGGACTACATGTTCGGCTCTCAGGTGGTAACGGACTGGAAGCAGGGCAGTCCGATCACCTGGAAGGGCGAATACGAGGGGCAGAGGTACGAGGACAAGGGCGAGATCCTCGAGATCGAGCCCGAGCGGCGCCTCAAGGTGACGCACTTCAGTCCGTTGAGCGGAAAGGGGGATCGTCCGGAGAACTACCACACGCTCGTTTACGAACTCGAGGAGCGGGGCGCCGTGACACACCTTTCGCTCAGGCAGGACAACAACCCCAGCGAGGAAGCAGCGGATCACTCGCGGGCGAACTGGGAGAAGATGCTGGCCGGCCTGAAGCAGGTCGTCGAAGGCCGCTAGCGCCGCGGAGATCCATTCGATTCGCTTCGGGTTACTCAGTCGGTCATAGATCGCTTGCGCTCGGCCGACCGGGCATGCGACGTCGTTCTTTGGCGTGGGTGATCAGAACCGGGGTCGGGGACATGACGTCGGCAGGATTGCCGCTGTGCAACCTCGGCGAGCTGCCGTAGCTGGTTTCGGTAGTTCTCTTCACCGATCGTCTCCCGGATGAGCTGCGGACTCGGGTAGAAGCCGGCGATGCCGACGAACGCTTTGACGCAAGGGTCGAAGGCTGCGAGCTTCAGTGCGTAGCCGGCGCCGGCGCACACACCAACGGCCGCGATCCGTGCCTCATGTCGAACACAAGCCGCTTAAGCGAGCGGGTTGATCAGCGACGCGGTGGCGAAATCGGCGTCGCACCTCAACCGACGCTGACCGCGGTGGCGAGCAGATCCGGGTAGCGCTCACGGGCTGCGGTGATCAGCCGATCGCGGCTCGGCGGCTCGGGAAAGCGATGCCGGTCGTAATCGGGGCTGAACTCGCGCTCGAGCTGGTCGAGCTCCCAGACCTCGCGCCGCAGCCGCGCTCGCCAAGCCGGGTTCTCCGGGCGCGGCTGACCGAGCAGCTCGCTCAGTGAGGCGACGAGCTGGCTTTTTCTCACGATCGTCTCCGGCATGACCTGGCGCAGGCAGACGCCGTACAAGCCGCTGAGGTAGCCATCCCACTCCTCGTCCAGCTCCGCCGGATCGCCGCTGGCCGCCCGATATCGGGCGACGAAATGCCGCCGAAGCTCGGCTGGCCCGCCGGCCTGATCGACGAGGACGAAGTAATCCGCCGGAAGCATCTCGGTGCCGTTGTCGAGGATGTAGCTCGGTGCCGGGAGGAGCCGGGCTCGAATCAGCTCTCTGACCGCCGCAGGCTCGTCTGGGCGGCCGGCGCAGAGCTGCTCGAGCGTGAAGTAGTTCTGGCGGATGTAATCGACATCCGTGTCGCTCAGGGCGTTCCTGTCGATGGCTCGAGCGTAGCGAACGTATCTTCGAAGTGATCTGGCTGCGCTGCTCGACACGTGCGTGTGGCCGACGATGCTGGCGGCAACGCGGCCGCTGTCGAGGTACTCGCAGCTCATGTCGCCGTTCACGCGAACGACACCAGTCCGCGCTGTTGTCAGGCGAGATCGCCGAGAGGGGCGAGCAACCCGCCTGGCGCACTCTCGGTTGAGAAGTCATTGGGTCATGGGTCTTCACTGGTCATTCCTCGTACTTGGATGGTTGGGCCGCGGGTCGGGGAGCGGGCCCGGAGGGCCGAGGTCGATGCGCACCGTGACCGGCTCGGTACCGAGCCAACGTACGAAGGAGCGGAAGGTCGCCGCGTCCACGCGGCGCATGCGGCCGAGAGCCGAGGCGATTCGCTCGAGCCGGGCGTAGGGATCGTCGTCGGGCAGGATGTGCGCGGTTCCTGATCGCCAGCTGCGTCCAATCTTCAGTCAGACGTGCGGGTTGGCCTCGATGTTGCGCACGTAGGCGGCGCCGCGGCCGTGCTCAGAGACCAGCCAGAACGTGTTGCCGAGCAGCCCGTTGCCGACCGGTGTCCGGCGTGGCTTACCGGTGCGGCGGCCAATCGTTTCGAGGAGCGCGAACGTGCGCGGAGCGATGCCGAGCGTGAGGGCGAGGCGCATCTGCGGAGTGAGCACGTATCGCTCGACGAAGCGGGCGAGCCGCGCCGAAAGCGATCTCGTCTGCGGCGTGGCGCCACGCGTGTTCGTGGTCGTTAGTTGTCGGAGCTTCTCTGGGTTGACGACGATCCGAATCCCGACGATCAACCCCTCGGCGAGTTCGAGCGCGACGACGCCCCGCGGCCCTGAGGCGGTGTCGGTACGCAGGCCAGGGTCACCGTTCACCCGGATCGGCCGAATGCGCAGCCCGGGCGGCTCCTTGCTTGCGAGCGCGATCAGGAAGCGCGCGATCCGCTCCGCTCCGTACACCGGCTGCAGCGCACCCTTGACCTTGCCGCCGCCGTCCGTCCAGAGGACTGCATCGCGGGCGAGCAAACGCGTCAGCGCCTCGAGCTCGCCGGCCTGTGTGGCTGCGACGAACGCGCCCAGGAGCTCGCGCTCCTCCTCCTGTGTTGGTCGGAACCTTCGCAGCGGCTCACCGACCCGTGTCCGGGCGCGGCGGCCGATCTGCCGGCAGTTCGCTTCGGTCTTGTCGACGATCTCCGCGATCTCGGCGTAGTCGAAGTCGAAGACGTCGCGCAGCAGGAAGACCGCACGCTCGATCGGATTGAGCCGCTCGAGCGCGGCCAGCAGCGCGAGGCTGAGCTGCTCGGCTTCGGACACAACCTCGGCGGCATCCAGCTCGGAGACGAGCGGCTCGGGCAGCCACGGTCCGACGTACTCGACCCGTCTGCGCTCGGCCGAGCGCAGACGGTCGATCGCCAGCCGGGTCACCGTCGTCGTCAAGAACGCGGCCGGCGAGCGCACCGCCGAGCGGTCCTGCCCATGCCACCGGACGAACGCCTCCTGCACGACATCCTCGGCCTCGGCTCGGCTGCCGAGCATGCCATAGGCGATTGCGAACATTCGGCCGCGTTCGCGCTCCAGCCCTTCGCTTGCCTGCTGATCCGTCAAACCCATGGCTCTACTCGGTTGACGAGGCCATGTTTCTGCCTGTGACAGCGAGCTACAACGGAAAACGGCCTGTAGTTGGAGCCGGCTGTGATGATAGATCGCCATGTCAACTGAGCCGTAGGCTCGTCGCAGACCTCACAAACACAAGGGCGCTTGTCGCCCTCGCCGCCTTCACGAGGCAAGCTGAGCGCTGCCGGACGATTGCCTTCCTGCTCGGCGTCAGTTGCCCTGTTCGCCTGAGGCGCTCATCGCCCGCGCAGTCGCACCGTCGGCGGGATGGAAGGCTTCGATCGTCAGCTCGGAGAGGGCGACATCGACGGCGTCGTCGATCTGCGTGGTCGTCGTGAAAAAGGCGAGCTCGTTGCTGTCGCCACCTCGAAGACGTAGCGTCACGATGCCGAGTGGGCAGCGCTCGCTGCTCGGCGGCTCGGCGGCGACGCCGGGATAGCCGGCGAGTTCCTCGTAGAGCTCGTCGAGTTCGCCGGCGCCGCTCCGGTCCGCCTGCCGCCGAACTCGCCGGAGCGCATGAGCGCTCCACTGGCTGAGGTTGACGATCCCGGGCGCGAGCCCATGTGGATGCAAACAGACGCGGAGGAGGTTGGCCGGCGGCGCGAGCAGGTCGCGGGCGACTGTCGCGGTGAGCCGAGCGAAGCCGGCGTTGGCGACGACGAGGTTGAAGTGGCGGTCGAGGATGATGGCCGGATAGGGCTCGTGGGCGCGGAGAAGCCCCGCCAGCGCCACGCGGACGCGATCCGGCTCGCCGTGCTCGACGGGCCGCTCGTCGTACTCCGGCGCGAAGCCGGCGGCCAGGAGCAGCCGGTTCCGCTCCCGCAACGGCAGCTCGAGCTGTTCCGCGAGCCGGCGTAGCATCGCCCGACTGGGCAACGACCGGCTCGTCTCGAGGAAGCTCAAGTGGCGTGCCGAGACTGCCGCCGCCTCGGCCAACCGCTGTTGGCTCAGGTGCCGTCGCTCGCGCCACGCGCGGATCAGCACGCCGACCGGCACGGACGCCGGAGAGATCTCCGGCGTCCAACCGTCGCGTTCCGGGGCGGCGGTCGGGCTGCCGCCCCGGAGCTGTGTCTGGAGGACGTGGCTCACGGCTTGGCGGCCCGGGGGAGGAGCCGCGAGCACGCGGCGACGGCGACGCTGACCGCTGCGAGCTCCGCCAGGCTGAGCTCGAACGCGTGCGGCAGGCCGTGCTTGATCGTGCCGTAGAAGATGACGCCCGTGACGGCGACCCCGAGCGCGTTGCCGATCTGTTGCATCGTCGCCAGCGCACCCGAGGCGGCGCCCGCGCTGGCCGGAGTGAGGTTGGCGAGCACGGTGCTCGTCAGCGGGGTGAGAACGAGGCCCATGCCGGCACCGATGAGTAGGAGCGCCGGGACGAGCATCGCCACGGTGCGGCGGGTGCCGACGTCGAGGACGGTGGCCGCGAGCAGGCCGTGCCCGGCGGCGAGGACGACGGCGCCGGTGATCGGCAGCTTGCGGCCGAGCCGCGCCGTCAGCTGCGGCGCCTGGGCCGATGCCACGACGTAGGCGCCCGCCATGATCGTGAATACCAGCCCCGCCTTCAGCGGGTCGAGACCGCGGCCCTGCTGCAGGTAGAGGGCGAAGACCAGGAAGAACGAGGCCATGCTGGAGAAGAAGGCCAGCTGGGCGATCAAGCCGACGGTGAACGCCCGTTCCTGGAACAGCCTCGGGTGGAGCAGGGGCTCGCCGCCGCCGCGGCCGAGCCAGCGCTGGTGGCGGGCGAAGCCGTAGAGCAGGAGCGGCGACACCGCCAGGGGGACCCAGGTCCAAACTGGCCAGCCGTGCGAGCGTCCTTCGATCAGTGGCAGGACGATCGCAGTCAGAGCCAGGGTGATCAGGCCGGCGCCGGTCAGGTCGAGCCCAGGGGCGCCTTCGGCGCGTGATTCGGGAACGAGCCGGGGCGCGAGGAAGAGGCCCAGCACGCCGATCGGCAGGTTGATCAGGAAGACGGTGCGCCAGCCGAGCCCGGCCGGATCGGCCTGGATCAGCGCACCGCCGATCAGCTGACCGCTGACGGCTGCCAGACCGAGCGCCATTCCGTAGATGCTGAAGGCCTGGACGCGGCGGGCGCCCTCGTAGATGACGCCGAGGATCGCCAGCGCCTGCGGCATCAGCAGCGCAGCGGCGAGACCCTGGCCGATTCGAGCGCCGACCAGCAGCGAGGGGCTCGAGGCGAGCCCGCAGGCGGCCGACGCGACGGTGAACAGGAGCAGGCCGAGTGAGAACATGCGCCGCCGTCCGAAGCGGTCGCCGAGCCGGCCCCCGGTGATCAGCCCGATCGCGAAGGTGAGGCCGTACCCGGCGATCACCCACTCGACCGCGCCGCTGCCGGCATGCAGTCGAGACTGCATCGAGGGGATGGCGACGTTGACGATGAAGAAGTCGAGCACGACCATGAAGGGCGCGATCAGCACGACGGGAAGAGGAGCCCAGTGGTGGGCGGCAAGCCGCGCAGCGAGACTCGGTGCGGGCTGCGGGACCGACCGGTGGCCGGTCGCGGTTGAGGTGAAGGTGTGTTCGCTCATGCAGCCAACGATGCCGCCCCGCGCGCCAGAGCGCGATTACCCGAGACGTAAGAACACCCTTACCTACGACGTAATGACGGGCGCGGCTGCCGGCAGACCCGCCTGCTCATCACCGTCGGAAAGAGATGAACCAGCGCGGACGTTGTCACTATCGGAGCGCATGACCAAGGAGGGCGGAATGTCGACGGCCGAAGCGAGAGCAGACGGAAGAGCGCGGGTGCTCGCGGACGGTAACCAGATCCCGTTGCTCGGGCTCGGAGTGTGGCAGGTCCGCAATGGGCCCGAGTGCGTCAACGCTGTGCGTTGGGCGCTCGAGCTCGGTTACCGACACATCGATACGGCCCAGGCCTACGGCAATGAGGAAAGCGTGGGGAAGGGACTGCGCGAGAGCGGCGTGCCCCGCGACGAGGTGTTCATCACCACCAAGTTCTATCCGGCGCGCAGGGACCCAGTCGCGGAGGCCGAAAGGAGCCTGGAACGCCTCGGGGTCGACCACGTCGACCTGTATATCGTGCACTGGCCCCAGGGCGGCCCGACGCGGGCCTGGCCGGGCATGGAGCGAGCTCGAGAACTCGGGTATGCACGATCCATCGGGGTCTCCAACTTCGACGCGGCCGAGCTGCAACAGCTGCTCGCAATGGCGACGGTCGCGCCCGCTGTCGATCAGGTGCAGTTCAGTCCCTACGAGTACCGCAAGGGGCTACTCGACACGTGCGAGCGAAACGAGATCGTGCTAGAGGCGTACAGCCCCTTGGGGCACGGTCGCCACCTCGCCAGCGACACGGCGACGCGGATCGCGCAGCGCCTAGGACGTACGTCCGCCCAGGTGCTGCTCCGCTGGTGCATCGAGCGCGACGTGCCGCTGATCGCCAAATCGACCCACCGCGAGAGGATCGCCGAGAACGCGCAGCTCTTCGACTTCACGCTCTCCGACGAGGAGATCGCGGACCTCGACGCGCTCGACCGCACCGAGGGCACAGAGCGCGCGCTCGAGCGCAAATGGTGGCGAGGCTGACAGTGGGTCACGCCCACCTGCACGGCGTACGGTCCCCGCTGGCGGACGACGCCCACGTGCGCCCTGAGCGGAAGGGCGCGTCGATGTGCAGCGGGGGTCGGCTGCTGCCGGAGCGATAGCAGTGGCTCGGGCGTCGCTCCGCGCGGCGATCGACGAGGTTGCCTCGCGCGATGCAGTGCTCGCCCGGCTCGTCGCGCGCGTCGGCTATCTCAGTCATCGGCCGCGCGACCCGGACGGCCCGTTCGCCGCGCTCGTACGGGCGATCGTCTTCCAGCAACTTGCCGGACGCGCGGCGCAGGCGATCTACGGCCGCCTGCGAGCGGTGGTCGGCCAGACGCTGACGCCCGAGACGCTGAACGCGGCCTCCGATGCCGCGCTCCGCGGGGCCGGCCTGTCCGCGAACAAACTGGCCTCGCTCCGCGACCTCTCGAACAAGGTGCTCGACGGCACGGTCGTCCTCACGCGCACGTCGCGACGGAGCGACGAGGAGCTGATCGCCGCGCTCGTAACCGTGCGCGGCATCGGCCGCTGGACGGCCGAGATGTACCTGATGTTCCAGCTGCGACGGCTCGACGTCTGGCCCGTCGACGACCTCGGCGTCCGCCAAGGCTACGGCCTCGCCTGGAGCCTCGACCCCGCACCGAGCGCCAAACAGCTCGAGCCGCTCGGCGACCGGTTCCGGCCCTACCGGTCGATCGTCGCTCGCTACTGCTGGGCCGCCGTCCCGCTGCTTCGCCCCGGCGGCACCCAAGCGGCCCTACGCTAAGCAGGGCTCGCGGAATTGGCTGCCGGCCGGAGCCCTCAGCCAATCTGCTCCGCCAGCTCGACGATGATCCCTTCCGGACCACGGACGTAGCAGAGCCGATAGATGTCTTCGTAGCTCTCCACCTCGCCAACGAGCTCGCCGCCGTTGGCTCGCAAGCCGGCGACGACGGCGTCGATGTCGTGGACTACGAATGCGAGCTGGCGGAGGCATGGGTGTTCGCCGGCGCGTCCCGATCGCCGCCGGGGCCCGACGGGGCGTGGGTTGGTTCAGAGATTGACAAGGCCCATTTCTCCGACGGAGCTACTGCTTCGGATCTCGGCCAACTCGGCCCACCGGTCGCGACAGCGCTGCAGCGCGCGGCGGGCTTCGTCAAGCGCAGCCATCGCAACGTCAAGGTCTTGATTCAGTTGCTCGAGCTGAGCCTTGATCGTGGACTTCTCCGCCGGAGAAGCATCGTGGTACCTCGCCTTTGCGGCACTGATCTGCCCCTCGATTCCGTCGACGACGGCTTGTGCGGCCGCGGCCGCATCAGCCTGCGCCTGACAGAGGTCGACGGTGGTGGGCTGGGCCTCGATGGTCCCCGTAATCCCGTACTCGTCTGAGCCGCTGTCTGACTTGACCACGAGATCGAGCTGTGCCCGACCCGGCTTGCCGAAGTAGAACGCTGAGCCGACATAGTCGTCGAGATTCAAGGTGCCAAGCAGATAGCGCGTCTTCTGCCAGGAGGTGAGCCCCTCCCATGTCGCTGACTCGGCTGCGGCACGAACTTGTGCCTTGATCTCGTCGATCAGTCGCTGCAGCTCGTCGTCATCGCCCTGGTCCACCGCTGCCTTGAGGCGAAGGAAGCGCTGGACGATGGCCGTCCGAAGCTCGCTTGCGAACCTTTTGCAGCCCGCCCACATGGCCGCCTGTGGTGTCTCGTCCTGTTCGAAGAGGGCGACGACGAGAAGCACGTTCGAGATCCCGGAAGCGGCTTCAAGACGAACCCCGCGTGAGCCCAGGGGAAACGGTATTGGCGCATTTTCGCCCGCCTTCATGCTCTGCTTGAGCACAACGCGTGCCTCTCCAAGCAGGGGACCTCTCAAGCCGAGCACATCGTCCCCAGGGTTGTGGACCGGCTGGACAACGGGGTCGTCCGGCGCAACCGTGTCCGGGACCCGAAGTGGGCCCGGCTGCGGGCGAATCGGGGCGACCTTTGAAGTCGTGCAGACTGCAACGACAAGGGCTTCCAGATCCGTCATCTCGAGCTCCGATCTCGAGGGGACACAGGCCTGGAAGCCCTTCGTCGTAGCCGAGCGGGTCCCTGCGACCCGCCCGACTTTCACATCAACCCTCCTAGCTGGTCGTGATCGTGCCGAAGAGGCCGTCTTTCTCGTCGTTCGGCCCGGCGGTGAAGAACAGCGTGTCCGGCGAGCCGCTGTTGCCTCCCATGCCGAACTGGAGCGCCCAGAGGCCGTCGATCG
>JBKPCT010000267.1:0-16174 GCA_046727515.1 Actinomycetota bacterium
GTTCGGAATCGCCGGCGCAGATGTCGTGGCCGTTGCCCAGGCGAGCGACCCGATGATCGCCCCCTTCGACATTGGGCGGCTCAACGCGCTCTACGAGCGGCTGGAGGCCGACGTCGCTGCCGACCTCGAGGCCGACGGCATCCCGCCCGGGGACGCAACGCTCCTGCGCGAGATCGAGCTGCGCTACCGGGGCCAGGTGCACGAGGTTCGCGTCCCCGTGCCGCAGGGGCAGATCGAGCCCGGCGATCTCGACAAGCTGATCGCGGAGTTCGAGGCTCGCTACACGCGGCGCTACGGGCGAGGCACCGTCCATTCGCGGGCAGGCATCGAGGCTCGTACGTACGCGGTGCGCGGCATCGGTCACCTGAGGAAGCCGGAGCTCGCGTCCGAGACCCCGGGCGACGCGGACGCGCAAGAAGCATGGGTCGGCGAGCGGCATGTCGTCTTCCGGGAGCTCTCGGGATCCGCGCCGGCGGAAGTCTACCGCTGGGAGCGGCTCCGGTCGGGACACGTCGTCAGCGGCCCGTCCGTGATCGAGGGAGAGATGACCAGCGCCCTAGTGCCTCCGGACTACACGGCGCGGGTCGACGGCCTCGGCAATCTCGTACTGGCCGGGGAAGAGCAGCGATGACGCCGATCAACGAGACGCTGCGTATCATCGGCACCGGAGCCGGCGCCGCAATCCATTGCCGGTGCGGCTATCGCCTGGGGCCGGCCGCCGAGAACTACAAGCTGCACGCGCTCGTGCGCGAGGGCCCCGTGCAGAACGCCGGTCCGTGGGTCGATCCGCACGGCATCGGCAGGGACCTCTTCGTCTGCCGGGAGTTCTTCTGCCCGGACTGCGCGACGCTGCTCGACGTCGAGATCGCCCAGCGGGGTGAACCGATCCTGTGGGACGTGCGGCTCGGCGCCGCCGATTGACGCCAGGTCAAGCCAGCCGGAGCAGCGCTTCCGCGTTCCCGCCGAGGAGCGCCGCTCGGTCGGACTCTGGCAGCCGGTCGCGGACGAACGTGAGCTGCTGCTCGACCGAGAAGAACGGGTAGTCGCTCGCGAACATGACGTGCCCGTCGGCGAAGAATCGGCCGGCGAAGGCGAGCGTGTCCGCGTCCTGCGACACGGTGTCGGTGTAGAAACCGCGCAGTTGCTCGCTCGGGAGCGGGTCCAGGCGCCGTCCGAGCGAGTACGGCTTCTCGTGCGAAGTGTCGATCCGGCCCGCGAGGTAGGGGAGCGTTCCGCCGCAGTGCGGAAGCACGACCGTCAGGCCCGGGTTCTCCGCGACGATGCCGCTGAGCACCAGCCGCAGGGCGGCCAGGCTCGTGTCGAACACGAAGCCGACGAGGTACTCGAGGCCGTAGTCGCGCAATTGCGCCTCGGCCAGTGAGCGGGTGGGATGGATGAAGAGAGGAACGCCGAGCTCTGCCATGCGGGTATAGACGGGCCGGCACGTGTCCGAGTCGATCGGCGCACCGTTGATGTTGGAATGCACGAGCACGCCACGGAGGCCGAGGTGCAGAACGGCGTCGTCCAGCGCCGCGAGGGCAACGTCGGTGTCCTGCCAGGGCAGAGTTGCCAGACCGTAGAAGCGTCCGGGATTCGCCTGCTCGGCAGCTGCGCGTTCCGCGTTGAGCGCGTGCGCGAGCTCCCCGGCCCGCCCAGCCTCGAGCCGATCGACATCGCCGAACGACCCTGAGCTGGAGATGACCGCGTCGATTCCGGCCGCCGCGAACATCTCGAGCTGTGACTCGAGGTCCGTGAAGGCCGGCCCCCAGGGAACGAAGCGGCTCGGTGCAACCTCGAACGCATAGCCGTCGCCGTCGCGGCGGCAGCGCGGATATTCGTCCAGATCGAGGAGGGCGTCGAGAAGCGTGCGCGAGAACCAGTGACACTGCGAATCGACGATCATCCTCGGCGCTCAGTGGCTTATTGTATGACGAATAACGAGTGACCTGGATACCGAGGGCTCGACGACGGCGCCTCCGGCCCTGGATCGATTCGACAACGCGCCGCTCGCTGAACGTGTCCGCACCGCTCTGCTCGAGGCGATTCTCGAGAAGCGGTTCGACAAACGCCTTCCGCCTGAGGACGTGCTGGCCGAGATGATGAACGTGAGCCGGACGACGATCCGGAGCGCGCTCCAGAGCCTCGAGCAGCATGGACTCGTCAGCCGGAAGCGGGCTATCGGCACGACGATCAACGGGCACATCCGGCCCTCCGCCCTCGCGCTCCAGCGCCTGGTCGGCTATGACACGCTGCTGCGGGAGCTGGGCTATCCCGTCCACTCCGAAATTTCGTGGGAGCGGAGGACGCCGTCCCACGGAATGATGGAGGTCTTCGATCTCGCCCCGGACTGCGATTGCCTCGTCACCAGCACGCGCTACTACGCCGCCGAGCACGTGGCGATCGCGGTGCGCGACATCGTCCCCCGGGAGACGCTGCGGACGGACTCTTTCGCAGAGCCGCTGCCTACCTCGCTCTTCGGGTTCAGCGCCGTGTACTGTCGAACGCCGATCGATCACGCGGTCGTGCAGATCACCGCCGTCACCAAGGACAAGGAAGAAGGGAGCTGCTTGAGCATCGCGCCCGGGCGGCCGTTCACGCGCTTGAACGAGACGCACTATTCGGCCGGTGGCGAGCCGATTGCGTTCTCGCTGATCGACGTGGACAACGAGATCGTCAGCTTCGAAGTCTTCCGCCGCGGATAGCGTGATGGCGATCGACCCGAAGGCGGCGGCGGCCGTGCTCGCCCTGATCGACGAACAGGAGCTCGTCGACCTCGTGCTGACCCTCGCCAACATCGAGAGCCCGCCCGGCGGGGAGGGCCCGGTCGGAGACGCGATCCACGGCTGGCTGCACGAGCAGGCCTTCAGCCCGATGCGTGTGGGCATGTTCGACGACCGATTCAACGTATTCGCGGAGCTGCCCGGCAGCGGTGACGGCCCGGCGCTCGCCTTCAACGCCCACATGGACACCTCGGTGGGACGCGACTTTCACCTGATCATGCGAGACCCGGACCGGCCAGACTTCCACGGGGGCTGGACCGACGGCGACCTCCTCGTCGGAAACCCGGTGGTGAACGACAAGGGGCCGATGGCGGCGTTCATGATCGCCGCCAAGGCGCTTCGCGACGCGAAGGTCGACCTCGCGGGGAGCGTCTACCTGAACATCGTCGCCGGCGAGATCGGCCAGGAGCCGGTCGACGAGTTCCAGGGCAAGCGCTACCTGAGCAAGGAAGTCGGCGCGAGGTATCTCCTCAACCACTCGCCGCGTCCCAGCTTCTGCCTGTGCGCCGAGGCGACCAGCTTTCGCAAGGGGTGGGTGGAGGCGGGAAAGGCGTTCTACAAGCTCACCGTCTACGGAGGGCCGGCGCTGTACACGCCGTTCCTGAACCGCCCGTACTCACGGGAGGACCAGCCGAACGCGATCCTCCGCACCATCCCCCTGCTGGAACGGCTCGAGGAGTGGGCGCTCGACTACGAGCGCAGGCACCGGTACGAGTCGCCCGGCGGCACCGTCGTCCCGCGCGTCAACATCAGTGCGATCAGGGGCGGGGAGCCGTGGATGATTCTCACCAATCCCGAGGTCTGCATGCTCTACCTCGACATCAGGACCGCGCCCGGGCAGGACGGAGGCGCGATCCGTCACGAGTTGCGAGCCCTCGTGGACGAGTGCGGACTCGAGGGAAAGGTGGAGCAGTTCGTCAACCGCAACGGCTACGAAGCGCGCGGGATCGAGCCGCTCGCGGGGGCGGTCGGCGAGGCCCACCGAAGCGTCTTTGGCGAGGAGTGCGAGATCGCGCACTCGCCGGAGTGCAGCATGTGGCGCGATCACAACGTCTATAACGAGATGGGCATTCCGGCGCTGACGTACGGGCCGCCCGGCCGTGCCGGGACGGGGAGCTATGCCGTCACGCGTGTGGACCTGGTGAACGCGGCGCGCGTCTACGCGCTGACCGCGCTCGCGCTCTGCGCATAGATTCGCGCGACGGCGCGGCGAAGCAGGACGGCGGTCAGCTCGGCGCGGTATTCCGCGGGGACGTGCAGCCCGCCCCGTGGGCGGATCTCCCGCGCCAACGCTGCGCAGGCGGCATCGCTGGCCGCCGGGTCGAGACGCGAGCCGAGGTATGCGGCCTCGGCCGCGGGGGAGCGGACGGGGGTGGACGCGACGGCGCCCAGGCCGACCCGGATCCAGGTACAGACGCCGGCCTCGTCGGACGCGGCCGCGACGCAGGCCGAGGCGAGCGCGAAGTCGCCCGCCCGCTCGTTGAACTCCTCGAATGCGCTGACCGTGCCGCGAGGGGGCTCGGGGAATCGGATCTCGACGACCAGCTCCGTAGGTTCGAGAGCCGTGGCCATCGTCCCTCGGAAGAACTCCGACGCCGGCAGCTCTCGACGGCCCTCGCGCGACTGCGCGACGATCACGGCGTCGAACGTGCACGCCAGCAGGGGCAGCTCCGCGGTCGGGTCCGCGTGGGCAATCGAACCGCCGACGGTGCCGCGCGTGCGGATCGGCAGGTGGCCGATCAGGGGCAGCGCGTCCGCAAACGCCCCCCAGTGCGGGGCGAGGTCGGGGGCCGCCGTCTCCAGCTCGGCGTGTCGCGTCGTGCCGCCGACCGCGAGCCCGGATTGATCGGGGCGGACGTAGCGGGGCTCGCGGAGGTCGCTCACGTCGACGAGGTGTGAAGGGGCCGCGAGCCTGAAGCTCATCAGGGGAATGAGGCTCTGCCCGCCGGCGAGCGCTTTCGCGTCCGCTCCGAGCTCGCCCAGCACGTCAAGTGCGTGGTCGAGCGACTCGGCTCGAGTGAATGCGAACGGCGGGAGCTTCATCGAGACGCTGTCTCGCCGAGCTCGCCTGCGCGGATCAGCGCACGCACCGCGCTCGCGCGCAGCGGGAGTGAGACGACCGCCGGGACGTCGGGGCCCAACGCATCGGCGACGGCGTTCGCCACGGCCGCGTGCGTGCAGATGATTCCGGCGTTACCGGCGCCCTTGACGCCCAGCGGGTTGGCGGGCTCCGGATACTCGAACAGGAGCGAGTCGATTTCGGGCAGCTCGGCAAGAGTGGGAAGGACGTAGTCCATGAAGGTCGCCGCGAGCGGTTGTCCGGACTCGTCGTAGGCGGACTCCTCGAATAGCGCTCCGGCGATCCCCTGGGCGGCTGCGCCGGTGAATTGGCCCTCGAGCACCAGCGGGTTGACGGCGCGTCCGACGTCGTATGCGCCCGTATACCGGCGCAGCGTGACCTTGCCCGTAGCGCGGTCGACCGAGACGAGGGCGACAGCTGCGCAAAAAGAGAGGTGGGTGGGTCCGCCCGGCTCGTAGCGGCCGACCCCGGAAGCATCCAGCTCGGCAAGGCTCACGCTCGCGTCGCCGGCGACCGCGAGATCGCCGACGATCTCGACGGCGTCGACCTCGACACCGAGCTGCGAGGCGGCCAGCACGCGGGCGTTGTCCCGCAGGTCGGCGACGGCCAGGATGATCGCGCCGGCGCCGAATATCATTCCGCGATCTCCGAAGGCCCCCTCGCCCGCCTCGATGTCGTCGGTGTCGTGGTGGTGGATCACGGCCCGCTCGAGGGGAATCGCAAACTCGTCGGCGAGCACTTGCGCGAGCGCCGTGCGCAGGCCCTGGCCGACGCTCGCAAGGCCGACGAACGCGCTGAACGTCCCATTGCGCTCGGCCACCACCCGCGCCCACTCGAAGGAGCCGACCCCGCTCTCACTGGTCGAGCAGGCCACGCCGACCCCGATCAGCTCGTCTGGATCCTCGGAGCTGCAGGACCGGTGCTTCGCGTCGGTGTACCCGGACCGCTCGAGCACGGCGTCGAGCTGGGCGTGGTAGTCGCCTGTACCGAAGCGCAGGACGTCTTCTTCCGCCCGTCCGAAGCGGACGACGTACGGCAGCTCCGCTGACGGGATCAGATTGCGCCGGCGCAGCTCGACAGGGTCGATCGACGTCCGAGACGCGACGAGATCCAGCATCCGCTCGCGCGCAAAGGTCGCCTCCACCTCGCCGGGCCCCCTGAACGTCCCGAGGGGCGTCTTGTTCGTGAGCACTCCGATCGCTCGAACGCGGAAGCCCTGCCAGCGGTACGGGCCGTGGAGCGACATCGCGCACAGCATCGGCGGGACGACGCCGTTGGTTCGCATATACGCGCCCATGTTGCAGAGGTTCCGCGCGCGAAAGGCAAGCAGCTGCCCATCGGCGCCGGCGGCGACCTCGAGGTCGATTGTCTGCTCCCGCGACTGGTTGAGGGCGATCAGCGACTCCGCTCGATCCTCGATCCACTTCACCGGCCGGCCGACCTTCATCGCGGCCCAGGGGATCAAGTAATCCTCCGGATAAAGCTCGCCACGAGCGCCGAACGCTCCCCCGACGTCCGGCTCGATGAAGCGAACCTGCTCGGGTGCGAGCCCGAGCACCGACGCGACCGCGGTGAGGTTGAAGTGTTTCACCTTGGCGGGGCCCCAAACGGTGAGACGCCCGTCGTCTCCCACCTCCGCGAGCAGGCCGCGCGTCTCGAGCGGCGTGGCGCCGTGGCGATGCTCGCAAAAGCGCGCGGAGACGACGACATCGGCGCCGTCGAAGATCGCCTCCGTGTCGCCGTCGCCGATCTCCCAGTCGAGAGTGACGTTGGTTCCGCCGCTGTGGATCAGGACCTCGCCGGCAAGAGCGTCCTCCGAGTCGAGTACGGGATCGAGCTCCTCGATGTCGAGGTACACCTGCTCGGCGGCCGACTCTGCGACGGACGGGTCGGTGGCGAGGACGATCGCCACCGGTTCGCCGACGTAGCGCATGCGATCGCAGGCGATGATGGGCTGAAGCCCGAAGAGCGGCACAGGAGACTCCTCTCCGCTCTCCATTCGCAGCGGAATGCGCGTGTCGGCGAGCGCCGGTGCATCGGCGGCCGAGAACGCGCCGATGACGCCGGGGAATGCCAGTGCGCCGGCGAGATCCACCCCGAGCAGGGCACCGTGGGCCACCGGGCTCCGGACGACGCGCGCCCAGACCTGTCCCGGCCGGCTCAGGTCGGCGACGTATTCGCCGGCGCCCGTGATCAGACGCCGGTCCTCGGTCCGGGCGACGCTGCTCCCGACAGCGGCTCCAGCCGGCGCGGTCGTCACCGAGCAGCCATCGCTCGCTGAGCCGAGAGAACGGCCGCGAGGATCGGCTTGTAGCCCGTGCAGCGGCACAGGTTCGCGGAGAGCAGGTGCCGGATCCGCTCCGGGCTCGCCGTCGGCTCGCGCTCGAGAATCCCGACGGCCAGCATCACGAAGCCCGGGGTACAGAAGCCGCACTGGAGGGCGTGCTGCTCGCTGAAGGCCTCTTGGACCGGGTGCAGGCGGTCCGCATCGGCCTCGGCCAGGCCCTCGATCGTCCGGAGCTCGTGTCCATCGGCTTGCGCAGCGAGGACGATGCAGGAGCGGACGGGCTCTCCGTCGAGGAGCACCGTGCACGCCCCGCACACCCCGTGCTCGCAGCCCAGATGGGTTCCCGTCAGGCCGGCCTCACGGAGCGTGTCGGCAAGGGTCCAGTGTGGGCGGGCGTGGAGTGTCGCGTCTTCTGCATTGAGCCGGCAGCGCACGGCTACATGCTCAGACGTCAATTCACGAGACACGCGTACCTCCACAGATTGAATCGCTTGACCCGCCGGGCCACCAATGGGCCGGGCCAGAAAACCTACCACTAGGCGCGCCGAAATCGGGATGCCCCCGGCAAGAATCGAACTTGCGCACGCGGTTTAGGAAACGCCCTGCCTAGCGTGGAAGCAGCGTAGAGCCCGCGTACTCATCTAGCCGCGTCGTCTAATGGCCTATTGTGAATTGCAAGTGGACGTCCCGTACGAGGCAGTCAAGCTCGAGGCGGCCCAGCGCCTGGGCCGATGTGGCTCTGCCTATTGCGCACCACCTCGCCTTGATCAACGGCGATGTTCACGGCGCCCGTGACGTGCTCGTCCGCGTGCACCGGGAATGTTGGAGCGGCGACGTTTTCCACACGGGCACCTGCGGCGGCGGCGAGCAGCTCGACCGCTCCCTGGGCTGGTGATCCCATAGGCAAATCGTCGTTCTCGGGCGTGCGTCGCAGCAAGTGACGATGGCTCTGCGCGATGTCCTACGCTCGAGTCGATTCGCGGTCACCGCGGAGCTGGGCCCGCCACTCGACCCCGATGCGGAGGTGGTTCGGGAGAAGGCGAGAGCGCTCGCGCCTTTTGTCCATGCAGCAAACGTCACCGACAATCAGGCGGCAACGGTGAAGCTCTCGCCGCTTGCCTGCGCCGTGTGGATGATGGAGGCGGGCCTCGAGCCGATTCTGCAAGTGACGACCCGCGACCGAAACATCATGGCGCTCCAGGCGGATCTGCTCGGAGCCTGGGCGCTCGGCGTGCGGACGACGCTCGCCCTCTCCGGCGATCCACTTCAAGTGGGCCCGTACGAGTCCATTTCGCGAGCGGTATCCGAAGTGGACTCGCTCGGGCTCGCCGAGCTCATCGCACAGATGAACGAGGGCCGGCTCGCCGCGGGAGAGGAACTGGAGGCGCCCACAGATTTCCTGATCGCGGGTGCCGCGAACCCTCTCGTGGACACCATCGAACGACTGCAGCAGAAGATCGCCGCCGGCGTCGGGTTGCTGCAGACGAACATCGTCTATGACGTCGACCGTTTCGCAGAATGGTTCACGCCTGTCGTCGAGGCCGGCATTGCGGGGCAGGCGCCCGTTCTCGTCGGGGTCACACCGCCACGTTCAACGCGGATCCTTCGCCACATGCACGACAACATCCCGGGGATCGAGGTGAACGATGCGACGTTCGAGCGCATGGAAGGGCTGGAGGGCGACAACGCCGAATCCGCTGGAATCGAGATCGCCGTCGAGGTCGTCGACAGGTTGCGCAGCGTGCCCGGCGTCGCGGGCGTTCATGTGATGGCGCCCGGATGGGAGGTCGAGGCAGTTCCCCGCGTCGTTCGAGCAGCTGGTCTGGCTGACAACACCGAGAGTGGAACCGCGCCAGTTCGCGGCTTCTCCGTTACGCCGTCTGGGCATCGACGATGACCTTCCCGCGAGCCGTGCGCTCAACGAGCGGCCGTATCCCGAACTCCACAAGGTCGTTGACCTGCTCCACGACCGGCATCCAAGCCTAGTTGCCCCTTTTGTTGCCCTCAAGGCTCGATTGCGGGGCCAAGCGCGGCCTAGCTCCTCGAAATCGGCTTGAAGAGCGAGACCGCAAACATGGGCCGTGAAGGATTCGAACCTCCGACCTTGGGATTAAGAGTGGCCCGCCCCCGTCTCGGCTGATCTCGGCCGGTCGGGAGAATCCGCTGTTTCAAGCGGGAGAACAGGGCCGGGCGTGTGTCTGATCTCGGCCGATCTCGGTGGGTCTGGTGGCCCCACGGTGGCCCCAGCCGTTCTCCTCCACTGCTTCAGACGCTTGCAGGGCCGGGGTCATCGCTCGCGAAGCTCCGGGCGATCTTCAGATCAAGGCTTGCGTGTGAACGTCACGGAGTAGCTCCCCGGCGCGACGCAGTACAGGCGGAGGTTCTTCGAGCGGATCTTGCGGAGCTGGTTGATACAGACGTTGACGAAGTCGTCGGTGCCCTCCCAGATAATCCGGTCCGGAGTCGAGCGGACGTGCGCGGTGAGCGTCCCCTTCCGCACCACCTCGTTGCCCACGCTGAGCCGGTAGCGGAACGACGCTGAGGTCAGTCCGGTGTACGCGAGCGCGAATCCGGTGAGCGGGGAGGCCGTGACATACCACGACTTCGCGCTGCGCGTGACCTTGCTCGTGTTGCCGAGCGAGTTGAACACGCATTGATCCCGGACGCCGACGCTGCGCGTCGCTCGGCCGTCCGAAACCGTCAGCGTCGCCGGTACCACGGCGAGCGAGGCGCAGTCCCGCTTGTCTGTCGTCGTGCCGACCGGGTTCCAGAAGATGAGGCCGACTCCGCGCTCGGGTGACTCGCGGAAGCTTCGCTTTTTTCCCACGTCGCCCTTGACGAAGATCTCCTTCGTCTGCTCGCACGACTGGATCGCATGGGGGTGATCCAGCTCGACGGGGGTCTGAACACGCTCAATCGTCCACTTGAAGCGGAGCCGAACGCCAGGACTGCCGCGTCGAATCGTGATCGGCAGAGTGAGGTCGCCTGCGTCGTACTTCAGGCCTAACCCGGAATGCTCGCTCGGCTCTTGATTCCCCACGCCCACCGCAAGGTGCTTTAGATCCCAATCCACGCTGAACGGCCGGCGCGCACTGACCACGCCGGAGCGACCCCACGCGAGGGGCGACGGGTAGCTCCACTTCTGGAAAGCGGGCGCGAACGTGCTCGGGCACGCCTCCTCGGCTTGTGCGCTCGATGGGGCGGGCGCTGTCATCGCCAGGGTGGCGGCAGCGGTGACCGCGAGGAGGGCTAGGACTCGCAACCGATGCCGTCGTGGTCGCCGTCGAAGCGATGCGGGTCCGGGCTCGGGACTGAGTAGATGACGCGGAAGTTGCGGTAGGAGACCTGGCCGCAGTCGAGGTCCGGCGGCGGCGGCGGGATGCACACGTCGGGATAAGAGGGAGCGCAGTTTCCAGCCGCCGGAGCTGGCGCGGCGGTCGGCGCTGGCGGGGGCGGAGACGGCGGAGGCGGAGGCGGAGGCGGCGAGGGGGCGGTGGTTGTGGGCGCCGTCGTGGTCGGGCGCGGGGGAGTTGGCGGACGTGGGGCAACCGCCGCGGGCCGTGGCGCCGACCCGCTCGCGCTCGCGACCATCCGCATCGCTGTCAGACGGGAAGGGCGTCCCGGGTCGTTGGCGACCCATAAGTCGATCCCGATCGGTTGTCCATAGCCGCTCTTCGTGCGGGCGCTGAAGCAGGTCCATGCGCTGTCGCCGTGATTGCCGCGGGCGTAGTAGACGAGGCGCCCGCGGATTCTCGTCTTGGAGGTGTAGTACGGCCGCTTCGAGCAGTCAGCGTAACCGTCGCGGTCTCGGCCGTCCGACACCGTCCACTCGAGGAGCGTCCCATTGCGTCCGAACATCAGGTCGAGCCGGTCCATCAAGTAGCTGTGGGCGGCCGGTTCGGTCCGCCATGACGTGAAGATGAACCCGCTGGGTACGAAGGCGGGCACGTAGGCGAACTGCCCGTACTCGGCCCGAATCTGCCGGAGCGTCGGGGCGGGAATCGGGCTGGCGCTCGACGCGTCAGTGGCCGCAGGAACGGCGATAGGCAGACCGGCAGCGAAGCACGACACGACGAGCGTGCCGAAAAGCAGACGGCCTACAAAGCTACGACGGGTTCTCCTGCCCATGCGGCGCGCAAGGTAGCGGCCTTTGTTGCCTTTTCGGTGCGGAAAACTACGGAAACCTGCCCCGGACCTTCGCGAATTAGTCCGTTTGGGTCATGAGGGCTCCAATTCCTCGCCGCCCATCTCGACCAGCAATGTCCCCGGGTCGGCGGTGAACCCGCACTGCGGGCAGCGCACCATCGTCGCTTCCTCCAGCGCCTCTTCCGACCACTCCTCCCCGAGCGACAGGTTGATTGACGGCCGATAGTAGTCGCTGAACGTCGTCCCGCACTGCGGGCAGACGACCTCGATGCGGATCGGAGGACTTGTCATCGCGCACCGCCTTCCGCGACCGCCGTCGGGGCCTCGCGACCGCCACGCTCTTCGAGAGGCGCGTCCGGCGCGGGTAGCGAGATCGTCCGCCGCTCCGCCAGAAGGTCATCCGGGTCGGGCAGGTCGTCGGAGAGCAGGTGAACGTAGGTCGCGAGCGTGAACGCGGGCGAGTGATGGCCGAGCCAGACCTGCACCTGCTTCGCGTTCAGTCCTCGGCGGAAGAGCATCGTCGCGCAAGTGTGGCGGAGCGTGTGGAACGCCGCCCACGGTACCCCCGCCCGTCGGGCCGCAGGCTTCACGACCCGGCGGAGGACGTTCGCCGCGTCCAGGTGCGCGCAGTTCGACGCCGGGAAGACCGGAGCGTCATCGGCTGCCGTCGCCCGTGCCGTCCAGAGCCGTCGCGCCATCACCGTCGAGACGGGCACGTCCCGCCGCCCGTAGCGGGACTTCGGCGGACCGAATGACCCGTCGCGCAGACGACGGCGGACGAGCACCCGCCTGCGGCCGAAGTCGAGCTCGTGGGTAGAGGCTCGGCCCCGAGGCTGCGGCTGCCGCGCGGCGGGTGGCCCCCTCGGTGGCCCCATGCCCCTCTCGTCGCTCCGTGCCGAGGACCGAAAGGGCGTCTATGCAGGGAAATCGCGGATGGGCCGTAAAGGCACCGTTCCCTGCAAATCGAGGGGGCGTGGCACGGTCCGTGGCACAGGCTCAGCCCGACGGTGCGCACGCACACCAGCCACGCGACCCTACGGTCGGAGTCGCGCCTGGCCGCCGGAAACTTGCCGTCAGGATCAGAACGGTCTGTCGGTCACACCGAACCTTGCCCCGTGTTCGGAGGCAAGCGCCTTCGCGCAGGGGCCGCAGACCAGACTCTTGCCTCGCCGCTCAGTTGCGTCAATGCCTTGCGCTGAGACGCAGACGTCGTGGCCGCATACGGCCCGCCGGATCTCGCGTCCGTCTCGTGGCCGCGTTCCCACCCTTGGCGCGACGTACGTGTTCTGGCCGATGACGATGTTCGGCGGCGGATCGCCAGGAAGCTGTAACGGGATCTTCGGCACGCCGCCCGGCGCGTACTCTCGCTCCCAGTCAGGGTTCGCCTCGATCCACGCCGCCATCTCCTCGCTGTGCTGCTCGGCCGGAATGGACGACGGGCCGTAGTCGACATGTTCGCTGGCGGCGTCGGTGATGATCGCGCGCGGATCGAGCATCGTGACTTCGTCGCCCCTGCGGATCGCGGGCGAGCACGAGCCGGCGACGTAGACGATGGCCAGTTCGCCGCTGAGCCGTCGCTGCCGACTGTGCTCACGCGCGAGCGCTGGGTACTGGACGAGCCAGTCACCTGCGCCCGTGTGAGCCGCGGCATGCATACCCGTCGAAATCACCGCGCCCCACGATCCTACGAAGTCGCTGCCAGCGCGGAGAGCGGCACCGGCGCTGGCGGCGCCTGCCGGAACGCCTCGCGGATGCGCTCGCGGGCGATCGCCGCGTCCGGGTGGCCGTACAGCTTGCGGACGAGCTCGCCGCCGTCCTGGTGGCCGAAGTGAAGCGCGATGTCGCGGGCGTCGAGTCCGAGCACATTCCAGGCGAACCATCCGAAGTAGTGTCGGGTGCTGCCGTATAAGTCGACGTTGCCGAGCCCAGCGGCGCAGCGGACGCGGTTCCAGTGGTGCGAGCGCGTCGACGCGCAGTAGTGCGAGCCGCGGAGGGTCGTGAACGCGAACTCGGACTCGCGCGGGAGCGCGAGCAGCCGCTCGTGTGCCGGGTCGGTGAGCGCGATCGTGCGGACGACGCCGTGCTTCGGCGGCGTGAAGGCGGCGACCTTCGTGTTCCACTGCTGGTCGATGAGGATCGTCCCGGCCTGGAAGTCGATCCGGTCCCAGAGCAGCGCGTCGAGCTCGCCGGGCCGCGTCCCCTCGTGGACGGCGACGTCGAGGTAGGCGGCGAACGACGGCGGGGTCAGCTCGTCGGCGAGCGCGATGAAGCGGGCGATGTCGACCTGGGTCGGCGGCTGCGTGTCGCGACGGCCGCGGCTCGAGCGCAGGCCGAGCTTCGCGAACGGGTTGCGGTCGACGAGCCGACCGGCGGGCGCGGAGGCGGCGTCGTTGAAGAACGTCCGCAGCGCCGCCACGGTGGCGACGTTCCGGCCGCCCTTCAGCCAGGCGGCGACGTGCTCGTCGCCGACCGCGCGCAGCGGGAGGTCGCCGTACTCCGCGGCGAACTTCCGTGTCCGCTCGGCGAGGTGCACGTTCGTCGAGGCCGCGGGGCGCTGCCAGAGCGGGTCGGTCGTCCAGTCGATCCAGAACTCGCGGACGGTGACCCCGGCGCGCGCGCCGGAGCGCAGCACGCGGCGGGCCTCGTCCTCGGCCGCGGCTGCGGCCTCCCTGGTCGCGTAACTCTCGGGGCCGCCGATCACGGCCCGGGCGGACAGGTGCTTGTGGGTGCGGGGGTGGCGCACGCGGGTGCGCCAACGGCCTGATGGAAGCTGGGTCGGCATCGAAGCTACTCCTTCGCTTGTCGTTGTCCGGGAGCGGTGCTGTCGCCGTCCCGGCCTGGTGTCATCTTAGGCCGGACACGCGCCCAGGCGATCGCGTGCGACGGGAGGAACCGGCGCGTGCGACTCATCCCCCACGTCTCCGACGGCATTCCGAGCGCGACCCACCGCTTGACCGTCCGGACGGAGACGCCCATCAGCCCGGCGAGCTCGCGGACGTCGACGTACCGCTCGTGCGGGACGACGGCTGTCGGCCGGCTGGTCACGTGGTCAGGTCCCTGACCTCGATGTGAGCTGCCGGCGACCCGTAGCGTCCACGCGCGCGCGGGGCTCTGGCGCGACGGCTCGTAGGAGCGCCCAGCCCCTCAGCGGTGGCAGCGCCCTCGCGGGTGTGCGTGGAGGCCCAGGCGCGCGCGACTCGGGCGGACGGCACGTGCCATGCGCGCGCACATTCGGTCGCGCAGAACGGGTCGCCGTCCCTGAGGGCGGCCGGTGGCCGGGCACGGCCGCAGATACAGCAGCGGCCGTCGTCGCGGATGGGCGGTTCCTCGTCCGGGCGCCGTGCGTGCGCGACGGCTGTTGCGCCGCGTCTCATAGCCGCCCTCGGAGCTCGATGAGACGGCGATAGTCGACCTCGCTCATCCACGACGGCCGCCGCGGAGCGAGGTGCCCGCGGTCCCACCATCGCGCCTCGGGGGATCCTCGGTGCTTGTGGCGGCCAGCGCGGCCGCCGGCGTAGCTCTTGCTCGGCGAGCGCCGCTCGCTCATCTCGATACCCTCCGCAGCGCGGCCTCGAAGTCGTAGGTGGGGTCGCCGTCGTACACCGGGCGGTCGCCGTTCGGGCTTTGGTCGGTTAGCCCGTCCGGGCTATCCGACAGGGGCAAGGGTGCAGGTCGAGTCTTGTCGGTTAGCCCGGATTTCTCCTGATGGATAAAGGGTTTGCGGGCCGGTTTTTCGACGTCCGAGACCTCGCGGGTGTCCGCTCCTGGTGCGAAGTGGCGTTCGGCGTCGGCTTCGGCGCGATCGATGGCGTCGATGCAGAGTTCGGGGTAGCGCTCCATGATCCGATGCCAGTCGGCGAGCCAACGGTCGACGAGCTCCCGGCCGCTGCGTGCGGGCGAGCGCCGCTCAAGCTCGGCCGGGTCCTCGCTGAGCAGCCGGCGGAGGTGGTCGGTCTTGACGCCGAGCCGGCCGGCGGCCGCGTCGACCATCATCCCGCCGTCGATCAGCTTCCGCGCGTAGGCGGCGGTTTCCTCGGCGGTCCGGCGCCAACCGAGGATCATCTTCTGCTCGCCTCGGCCGGCGGCGTCGGGGTCGTCGTAGCGGAGTACGTCGACGGCGCGCCGCTGCTCCGGGGTCAGATGCCCGTAGGCCCTGGCCGACAGCCGGGAGAGCCGGCTCACGGCTGCGCCTCGCGGTCGCTCATTCGTCTTCTCCGATCTCCCATTTGATCCCGAGCTCGCGCTCGACCTCCATCTCGCGCTCGCCCCCGCGGCCATTGCGATGCAGCTCGAGGATCGGCGCCGGGTCGTAGAGTCCGACCTCGGTCCGGTAGGCGGCGGCGAGCGTGAAGAAGCGCGAGCGCGAACAGCGCGGGTGCGTCCAGGTCTCGGACCCGGAACGGCCGATCCGGATCCAGCCGCGCTCACGGAGCAGGGCGCGACGCTCGGCCTTCGGTGGCAACCGGCCGCTCATACCGACGAGCGTCGGGACGGCCTTCGCCCCGCGCCCGCAGAGGCTCCTGGGGCGTACGCCGACCCTCGGAAAGGCATGTCCGCGGAGAGGTGGCGCTTGCGCTCGCGCCGGCCCGGCGCGGCCCTACGAAACGTCACACCGACCGTTACGAAACGTCACGGAGGCATCGTCACAGCCCGAATCGTCACGGAGAGTGGGACGGCGAGGCGTGTGGGACAACGCGGTGTGGGACAGCGAACGGCGTGCACGACGATCGTGTGCTCGGAAGCCTAGAGAGTAAGGGCGGGTCGGTCGCAGCGACTTCCTCCCGACCACCTACTCCGATCTGGACGTCTGAAAGGCGTTAGGTAACGGGTGGTGGGTCTCCCTCCAAGCTCGCCGCGAGCGCCGGAACCCAGTCGCACACG
>JBKPCT010000268.1:0-16079 GCA_046727515.1 Actinomycetota bacterium
GGCGTTTCCTCGTCGAGCTCATGCCCGAGCTCGACGAGCAGACGCTCGATGCTCTCGGGGGCTTCGAACGGCACATAGAGTAGTTGCTCGTCGCCGAGCCACTCGACGACCTCGACGTGCGCCTCGAACGTGACGCTTGCATGGTGATCTCCTTCCCGCGGTGGCGAAGCGCATCGACCCGCGCGCCGCCACCGGTGCTCCAGACCACGTCCGGGCTCACTGTCGTCGAAGCCGGAGCATGACTTCAGCTTCGCCGCAAGCTCATCGGCTTTCCGCTCGAGCTCGTCGCGCGCCGCTCCGATCTGCTTCTTCTGCTCGCCCCATCCGTCCCCCGATGCGGAGCGGACGGCGGCCACACGTTCGGCAACGTTGTTCCGGTGCTGCCGGAGATCGCTGATCGCGGCCTCGGCCTCCTCGCGTGCGCTGGCGGCGCGCAGCGCCGTCTTCGCCTACAGCCGCTCGAAGTAGGCGAGTCGCTCCTCAACCGTCGCGGTCCCCATGACAACTCCTTTCGTTGCTGACTGGTGACCGAACGGTCGCCCAGCGCGCTGCCAGGCGGCTGCCACACGTGGCGGCGTTACTGCCGTTGCGTCAGGCCGGCGTCAGGTCCGCGCGCGCGCGCAGCTCGTCGGCGGCTGCGTCGTCGCCGCGCGCCGCGGCGAGCTCCGCGAGGCCGAGCAGCGCGGGAATACCTGGGCTCCCAGCGAGCATCACGAAAAGGCTCTCGCGAGCTCGATGCGGCCGCGGCCTCTCCGACCACTCGAGCGCGTTTCGGTACAGCCGCTCCGCAGTGTCGTCGTCGCCGGCCGCGGCGAGGACGTGGGCGAGTTGGACGCGCGCGTACGCCGCGACCCACGGCGCACGTGCGGTGTCGGCGGCGGCGAGCGCCCGCCTGAAGAGCTCTTCGGCCTTGCGTGGGTCTCCGCCCGCGAGCGCGTTGCACCCCAATCTGGCCAGGGCGAAAGCGCCGTGATCGCCGAACCGAGCTTCGTTCGCGAGCTCAAGGACGCGTCCGTACGCCTCGACCGCCGCCTCGCTGTCGGCGCGCTGCTCGGCGACCCACGCCTCGAGCAAGGTCGCAGGCAGCACGCCCGGCAGAAGGCCGATCGCCTCGGAATGCCGGACGGCGTTCGCACTCAAGGCGGCGACGGTCGGGACGTCTCCTGCGACTGCCGCGCCCATCCCGCCGACGAGGCTGGCGACCGTGGCTGCCCAATGATCTCCGGCGGCCTCCGACTCCCGTCTCGCCTCCTCTGCGAGGGCGGCCGCACGCTCCTGGTCGCCGGATCGCGCCAGCGCCAACGAGAGCAGCGCACGCGCGCGGGCCGTCTCGGGCGTTGGAGCAGGGGTCGCTCCGAGCGCAAGAGCGCGTTCGCCCGCCTCGACCGCGGCCTCCAGATCGAGCTCCTCCGTCGCGAGGAAGCAGAGGGAGCCAAGCAGCTCGATCCGCAGCTCCACCGGCGCGTCGTCGGGCGCGATGGCGAGCGCTAGCTCGAGGAACTGGCGCCCCTCGGAGACCCGCTCGGAGAACGAAAAGTACCAGCCGAGGGACGCCCCGAGCCGGATGGCTACGTCGGGGTCGGGCGCATCGCGCGCGTACGTAAGGGCGGCCCAGAGGTTGTCGTGCTCGAGCTCGAGCCGTGTGACCGACGACAGCCATTCCCGTCCGAATAGCCCCGTGCGCGCAGCGTCGGCCAGCGTCGCGAAATACTCAGCGTGGGCCATCCGGGCAACGGCGAGGCCGCCGCCTTCGGCCAGGCGCGCGAGTGCATAGTCGCGGACGGTGTCGAGCAGGTCGTACCGCGCCTCGCCGTCGGGGAAGGAGACGTTGACAATCGACTTGTCAACCAGCGCGCCGAGCAGGTACGTCACCGTAGCTTCCTCGAGTCCGTTGTCGGCAGCGACAGCGAGGACCGACCGCAGCGAAGCGCCGCCTCGGTGGACGGCGAGCTGGTGGAGCAGCGTCTTTTCGTCACCATGCAAGAGCTCGTAGCTCCACTCGACGAGCCCCTGGAGAGCCGTGCGGCTGGGATCGGCGGCCGAGCGATCGTCGAGCAGCGGCGCGCGGCGCTCCACGATCGAGAGGAGCTCGGCGAGCCCGAGAACGTTGACGCGGGCGGCGGCGAGCTCGATCGCGAGTGGGAGCCCGTCCACGCGACGCGCGATCTCGGCGGCGAGTGGGGCTGCCGTTGCGTTCAGCTCGAACCCCGGCCGTGCGGCACGTGCACGCGCCGCAAACAGCTGCACCGCGGGCGAGTCGCTGGCGTGCCTCGACTCGGCGCCCGGGAGTGGTAGCGGTTGCACATTGAGCCGCGCCTCGCCCGCGACATGAAGCGCCTCGCGGCTCGTTGCCAGCACCCGCACGCGCGCACACTCGGTCAGCAGCGCGGAAGCGACCCGTGCCGCCGCTTCGAGGGCGTGCTCGCAGGCGTCGAAGAGCAGGATCGCCTCGGCATCACGCAGGCGCGCGATCGCGCGTACGAGCGGGTCGGGTCCGCGAGCGTCGACCGCTTGCGCAACGAGCCGGACCACGCCCGCAGCTCCGCCGGCACGCGCAAGCTCAACGAGCCATACGCCGTCGCCGGCGTTGGCTTCCGACGAGCGCACGGCCTCGAGCGCAAGCCGGCTCTTGCCCACCCCCGGCGGTCCGGTCAGCGTGACCAGCCGGTGCTCGCGCAGCAGCGCTATCACCTCGGCGAGCTCGCGCTCGCGATCGACAAACGACGTCGTCGGGGTGGGCAGATTGCGGCGCCGCGGTCGCGGCGGGACGGCGGCGATCGCGGCGTCATGCGCGAGGATCGCTTCTTGAAGCCGGCGTAGCTCCGGGCCCGGCTCCAGCCCCAGATGCTCGGCGAGCACGCGCCGTGCCTCCTGGAACGTCTCGAGCGCGTCCGCCTGCCGGCCGCAGCGGTACAGCGCCAGCATCAGCTGCCCCCACAACCGCTCGCGGAACGGATTCTCCTCCAGCGTCGCCCGCAGCGCCGACACGATCTCGCGATGCTCGCTAAGCGCCAGCGCGGCCTCGAACTGCTCCTCGAGCGCATCCACCCGTAACGCCTCGAGCCGCCGCGCTTCGGCGCTGAACCACGCCGTCTCCGTCAGCCCCTGCAACGCGGGCCCGCGCCACAACGCCAACGCCGACGCAACGAAATCCGCCGCGGCACGTGCATCTCCCTCTCGCAGCGCCGCGCGCGCCTCGGCGAGCACCTCCTCCAACCGAACTGCGTCGACGCTCGCTTCTGCGAGCGCATACCCGTCGGGGGCGGCAACGATCACGTCCTGCCCGAGCGCCGCCCGCAATCGCGCGACGTGGTGCTGCAACGCGTTCCGCGGCGCGGCCGGCAGCTCCTCTCCCCACAAGGCGTCCACCAGCTCGTCGACCCCCACCACCCGCCCGCGCCGAAGCGCGAGCAGCGCCAGCAAACCGTGCCGCTTGCTTCCGCTCACGGCCACAGCACGGCCGCCCGCCGCAACCTCGAACGGACCGAGAACTCGGATCTCCAGCGGACCGCGCATGCTGGCGAGAACTAGGCCTACATGCCAGTCTCGCACCCTTCGGCCGAGGATGTGAATGGTAGAAACTACTGATTGACTAGCGGCAGCTCCCGGACGAACCTGCCGTCGGTCGCGCATGCGAGCATGAAGTCGGCGAGGTCGGGGCGGGAGACTCGCGCGCCGGTCTCCGCCGTGATCGGCCCCGCGTGGTAGCGGCCGGTGTGCGGACCGTCGGTGAAGACGACGGGCCCGCGGACGAGCGTCCAGCTGAGGCCGCTCTCTTCGACGAGGCGAGCTTGCTCCCGATGATCCCGAACGACTCCGGGCATGACCGCGCGCAGAAAGACGCGCGCGACGCGGTACAAGAGCCCCGGCCGATCCTGCGGGTCGTCGACCGCAGGAGACGACAGCACCACGAGCCGGTGGACGCCGTTAGCCTGCATCGCGGCGATCACGTTCGAGATCCCGCGCGCGAGGACGTCGTTCGGCGAGCCCTTGGCATGTCCGAGCGCGCTGACGACGGCATCCTTTCCGTCGACGACGCGATTCACCGCGTCGATGCTCGTTACGTCGCCGGCGACCAGCGCGGCGCGGCCGTCGACCTCGCGCGGGTTCGGCGCCTCGCGAACGAGCGCCGTCACGTCGTGGCCGGCGTCGAGCGCCTGTCTGACGAGCTCGCGGCCGACGCTGCCCGTCGCACCGAGGACGGCAAGCTTCACGCCACAACCGGGGTGGCCGGCTCGACCGGCGCGACGGCTGCGTCAGTCGGCGCATCGAGCCCTGCGGCAGCGTAGGCGGCCGGCTCCTCAAGCGTCTCCGCGTGGAAGAGCGCCTCGGCGAGCGCGTCGAGGCGGTGACGGTGCTCAGACAGCAGCTGTATTGCATCGTCGTGCGCGCCGCCGACGATCCGCCTCATCTCGTCGTCGATGCGCTGCCGCGTGCGCTCGGAGACGTTCCAGTACCCCGGCATCGTCGAGTCATAGCCGTCGCGCGGGAGAACCGAGACGAAACCGATCTCGTCGCTCATTCCGAAGCGTCCGACCATGTTGCGCGCGAGCTGCGTCGCCTGGCGGATGTCGGACTCGGCGCCGGTCGTCTCGTCGCCGTAGACGACCTCCTCGGCCGCGCGGCCGCCGGTGGCGACCTTGATGTGAGCGAGCAGCGCCTGCTTGTCGTAGTTGAAGCGGTCGCTTTCCGGCGCCGACACCGTCACGCCCAAGCTCATCGTGCGCGGGATGATCGAGATCTTCCGGACCGGGTCGGCACCGGGCGTGAGCATGCCGACGAGCGCGTGCCCTGCCTCGTGGTAGGCGGTGCGCCGCTTGTCGGCCGCCGTGAGCGTCAGCTTCCGGGCTGCGCCCAGCTCGATCTTCTCGAGTGCGTCGCTGAAGTCGCTCATCGCCACCAGCTCGTGCTCGCGACGTGCCGCGAGCAGAGCAGCCTCGTTCGCGAGGTTCGCGAGGTCGGCGCCGACCATCCCGACGGTGGTCGCGGCGAGCGCGCCGAGGTCGACGTCGGGCGCGAGCGGGATGTCGCGCGTGTGCACGCGCAGGATCTGCTCACGGCCCTTCTTGTCAGGCGCCTGAACGGCCACGTGTCGGTCGAAGCGGCCGGGCCGGAGCAGGGCCGGATCGAGCACGTCCTGACGATTCGTCGCTGCGAGCACGATCACACCGGTGGAGGCGTCGAAGCCGTCCATCTCGGACAGGATCTGATTGAGCGTCTGCTCGCGCTCGTCATTGGCGCCGCTGAAGACGCCGGAGCCACGCGAACGGCCGATCGCGTCGATCTCGTCGATGAACACGATCGACGGAGCGGCGGCCTTCGCCTGGGCGAAGAGGTCGCGCACCCGGGAGGCGCCGACCCCGACGATCATCTCGACGAACTCCGACGCCGACATGGAGAAGAACGGGACGTCGGCCTCGCCCGCCACCGCCCGCGCGAGCAGCGTCTTGCCGGTGCCGGGCGAACCGGTCAGCAGCACGCCGCGGGGGATGTGCGCCCCGAGCTTGCGGTACTTCTCCGGATCGCGCAGGAAGTCGACGACCTCGGTCAGCTCCTCCTTCGCCTCGTCGATCCCGGCGACGTCCGCGAAGGTCGTGTGCTCCTTCGTCGGCTCGTACTGCTTCGCCTTCGCGCGCCCGAACGAGAACATGCCGGCTGCTGTGCCGCTGGACCGCTGGATCAGCCAGATCCAGAGTCCGATGAAGAGGATCGTCGGGCCGAAGCTGACGAGCAGCGTCTGCCACCACGGCGTCCCGACGGGCGCCTTGGCCGTGACGACGACGCGGTGCTCCTGCAGCAGCCGGTCGAGGCCGTCGGTGTTCGCAAAGGCGGGGACTTGCGTCGAAAACTCGCTCGTTGTCCTCGCCTTCGCGTCGTTCGCCGGGTAGCGGATCGCCTGCTTCAGGCTGCCCTGGATGACGGTGTCTCTTGCCGTGATCGAGGCGACGTTTCCGGTCCGCACCTGCGCGACGAAGGTGGGACTGTAGGGAATCGTCACGCGCGGCTTCGACGCGGTCCCGAAGAACGCGGCGGCGAGGAGGTAGTTCAGCAGCAGGAGTAGGGCGAACAACCCGACCGACCGCCAGCCGAGGCCGAGTTTGCGCGGCGGCTCGTCTCCGCCGCCGTCACGACGGTTTGCGCGTTTCCGCGGGGAAGCTTCGTCGCTCGAAGTGCTCACAGCCGGGACCATGCGGCCAATCACTGCCATGGCGCTGCCACGTGCGGCGCGTCGGCTGCCGCCTAGATGGGTGGACTCCCCGGCCCCGCCCTCCCGATAACGGCACGCGGCGCTATCTTGCGGGCGAGACCGGTCGGGTCCGCGCAGATCCATAGCGCCGCCGAAAGAGGCCGTAGGCGATGGCTCCTGCGGCGAGCGGGAGCCAGTACGCGATGATGCGGTACAGGAGCGTCGCCGCGAGAGCGTCGCCGCCGGGCACGCCCGCGACTCTGAGCGTGCCGACGAGCCCCGCCTCGACGAAGCCGAGGCCGCCCGGCGTGATCGGGATCAGGGCGAGAAGCTCCGCGGCGGTGTATGCCAGCAGAACCAGCGACGGTTGCGGCTCGGCGCCGACGGCGCGAATGGCAGCGAGCAGCGCGAGGTAGTCGAAGCCCGTGTTGCCGGCCGCCGCCAGGACAGCCGTCTTCCAGTGCTCGCCGAGCGTTGCGCGGATGAAGTCGCGATCTGAGATCAGCTGTTCGGTGAAGCCACTCACCTGCCGGCGCCGCCTGATGGTCGCATTCAGCAGCCACTGGACTGCACGCCCCGCCAGCTCGAGCGGACGATCCGTTGTGAACGCGACCGCGCCGGCTCCGACGAGCAGCACGAAGAGCGCGGCACCGAGGTAGGCCGCGACCGCGAGGCTGTGGTGGACGGGCGTGCCGCCGAGGATCGCGGGCAGCGCGAGCACCGGCAGCGCGAACGTCGTAGCGAGCTGCAGCGCCGTCGAGGTTCCGAGCGCCGCAACGGCCTGGCCGGTGTCGACACCGGCCTTGCGCAGCATCGCGGCAGAGACTCCGGTCGCCGTCGCGCCGCCTCCGGGCAGGACGCGCCCGGCGGCATTTCCGCTGAGCTGTGCGGCCGCGACTGGGAACCACGCTGTGGTACGCAGGGCGATCCGGTCGAGCTTCCACAGGCAGACGAAGCTCGCGGCCTCGCACGCCAAGGCGAGGATCGCGAACGGCCAGTCGAGATGCTCGAGCGACCGCCACGAGCCGAACACGGAGAGCAGGCTCGGAAGCAGCAGGTAGATCCCGACGCCACCGAGCACGAGCAGGACCGCGGGCCGAGCAAGGCGCCGCCACATGCGCGCAGGTCTTCGGCTGTGCTCCCACGGGGCCGACTTCTGAGGCTGGCGCGCGGGAGCGGTCTTTTGCGTGCCGCCCTTCACGTTAGGGCAGGAACAGGGAGCGCAATGGCAGTCGCGTGGCAGCCGGCCTTTGCACCGTAAGCTCATGCTGCCGGTTTCCGACGGCCTGCACCCCGAGACGGTTCCCGATCGTCAACGTTGCGCTCATCGCGGCCAACTTCGCGGTGTGGATCCTCTACGAGCTCCCGCACCTCAACTCGGCCGTCTACCACGCCTCGTTCTACCCCTGCACGGTCAACAACGCTTGCCACGGGCCCGAGCCCTGGGGCGTCAGCTGGTTCACCGCGATGTTCATGGACGGAGGGGGGGCCACATCCTCGGGAACATGCTCTTCCTCGCCATCTTCGGCAAGAACGTCGAGGACGCGTACGGGCACCTCCGCTACCTCGCATTCTACGTCGCCGGCGGCTTCGTTGCGACGATGACGCAAACTGCGGTCACCCTCCTCTTCGGCACGGCTACCGCCGCGCGCGTCCCGACTCTTGGCGCCAGCGGGGCGATCGCCGCCGTGCTCGGCGCCTTCTTCGTGCTCTACCCGGACGCACGTATCCGCACGCTCGTGCTCGTCTTCTTCGTCAAGATCCCCGCCTGGGTCTACCTCGGTGGGTGGTTCCTCTACCAGCTCGTCGAGGGGAACTTCGGCCTCGCCTCGGCGTCGGCGAACGGAGGCGGCGTCGCGTTCTTCGCGCACGTCGGCGGCTTCGTCTTCGGGGCGGTCGTGACCGCAACGCTTCTCAAGCGCGGGCGGGTCGTCCCGCAAAGCACGACGCGACGCCCGGCCCTCGCCCCGCTCTGAGATGGGTTCCGACGTCCGACCTGCGGATCCGCAGCAGCGCCCGGCGACCGCCCTCAGGCGCAGCCGCCGGAACGATCCGACACGACCGCCGACCGCGACCTCACCGCCCGCGTGGCGAAGGCAACCGCCGCCGCGCTCGCCGTCGCTGCGCTCGCTCTCGGGCTGTGGAAGGTGCGTGCCATCATCATCCTCCTGCTCCTCGCCCTCACCTTCGCGGCCGCGATCCGTCCCGGGGTGTAGTGGCTGCGCGGACACCGCGTCCCCCAGTCGGTGGCGATCCTCCTGCACTTCGTCCTCGTCGGAGGAGCGTTGGCGCTCTTCTGGCTCGCGGTGCCGCCGGCGCTCCACCAGATCGGCCACGCGCTCGACCCGGACGCGATCGCAGGCGCGCCGACCAACCACGCGACCGGAGTCCGCGAGCGCGTCCTCGTCTGGCTCCAGCACCACTTGCACCAGCTTCCGACCGGGACGCAGCTCCTCCATCCGGTTGCGACGTACGGGCACAAGGCGGGAACCGCGATCGTCGCGATCTTCTTCACCCTCGCCGCCACCTGGTAATGCGTCTCGGAGCGCGACTCGATCATCAATCTGCTCACCGCGCTGTCGCCGGAGTCGAAGCGCGAGACGGTGCGCGAGACCTATCTCGCGATCGACCGCCGCCTCGGCGCGTACACGCGGCTTCGCTTCCTGATGGTGTTCGCGGTCGGCGCGGTCTTGTCGGCCGGCTTCTACGCCATCGGCCTCAACTACTGGTTGCTCGTCGGCGCGTTCGTCGGCCTGATCGAGATCGTGCCCGTGATCGGCCCGCTCGTGGGCTCGATCCTCGTCCTCGCCGTCGGCCTCCCGCAGCCCTGCACATCGCCGCTCTCTCCCTGCTCTGGCTCGTGGTCGTCCGCGAGTTCCAGAGCTACGTCGTCAATCCGCACATCGGCCAGACCGTCGGGCTGTCGCCCCTCGTGACCCTCCTCTCCGTGGCGGTCGTCGGATTGCTGTTCGGCGGCCTTGCGGTCATCCTCGCCGTGCCGTTCACATCGGCTGTGGCGACACTCATCGACGTCCTCGTGCTCGGCCACGAACCGCCCGCCGCGCAACCTCGCCGCTCGCTCCGGCTCGGCCGCTGAGACACTTTCCTCTTGCCTCGTGCCGAGATGCGCTCCGGCTGGGAAGCCGCGGATCCGCCGCAGCGGCCCGTGCTGTTCGTCAACCCGAACTCCGGCGGCGTCAAGGCCGAGCGCGCCCGCCTCGCCGAGCGGGCGCGCGAGCGCGGAATCGAGGTGATCGTCATGCGGGCAGACCAGACGCTTGCGACGATGGCCGATGAGGCCGTGGCGCGCGGCGCGGACGCCCTCGGCGTCGCCGGCGGCGACGGCTCGCTCGCCGTCGTTGCGGCAGCCGCCCGGGCGCACGGGCTGCCGTTCGTCTGCGTTCCCGCCGGCACGCGAAACCACTTCGCGCTCGACCTCGGCGTCGATCGCCAAGATCTGGTCGGCTCGCTCGACGCGTTCACCGACGGCGTCGAGCGCCGGATCGACGCAGCGGAGGTAAACGGCCGCGTCTTTCTCAACAACGTGTCGCTCGGCATCTACGGCGATGCAGTTCGGCAGCCGACCTACCGCGACGCCAAGGTCCGCACGCTGCTGGAGACGACAGCGCAAGTGCTCGGGCCGAGTGCGGCCGCGGCCGACCTGCACGTCGTGGACGACCGCGGCCGCGCTCATCGCAACCCCGCCGTCGTGCTCGTGTCGAACAACCCCTACTCGCTCGATCCGGCGCGTGCGGCCGGTACCCGGCCGACGCTCGACAGCGGCGAGCTCGGGATCGTCCTCCTCGACAGGCCGCGCGCCGGCCAAACCGCGGGGCGAACGTGGACCGCGACGCGTCTCGAGGTGAGTGCGCCCGCCCCGGTGCACGCCGGAGTCGACGGCGAGGCGGTCGAGCTCGCCCCACTCCTCGAGTTCGTCATCCAGCCGCGCGCGCTCCGGGTCAGGATCGCCCGACGGCACCCCGGCCTCTCACCGTCGGGACGGCTAGCGTCGAGAGCCGGGCTATGAACGCCGAAACCCGCCGGTCGGCGGGTTTCGGCTAGCGGCAGACAGTACGCGTCAGGAGACGTGGAGCTTCTCCTTCAGCTTTCCGACGCGCTCGTCGACGCTGGCGTGGACCTCGGCCTTGCGCTTCTCGCGCAGCTCTCGCCGCGCTTCGCGCGCGGCGGCGTCAGCGGCCTCCTCCGCCGCCTCGAGCTCGCCCATGACCTCGGCAACCGGGCGGCGGGTCACCTCGCCCCCCAGCTTGTGCATCTCAGCATCGATCACCTCGACCGCGGGTTCCTCCACGCTCGCAATCACAGCCGTCGATCCCGGCGGAATCGCCCTGCCGAGCACCGTGAGCGCCTCATCGGACGTAACGGCGCGATCGACGTCGAACGCGCCGCCCATCATGGCGCCGGCGCCCCAGCCGAGAAGAACACCGAGTGGGCCGCCCAAGACGCCGATGAGCATGCCGATCAGCGAGCCGCTCGCCATGCCGACGAGCTCGTCGTTGTCGATGCTCTCGGGGATGCGCAGCTCGCCCTCCTGCGTGCGTTCGACGATGGCCGCGGACTCGAGCCCGATGCGACCCTCGGCGCTGCACTCCTTGAGCACGCTCAACGCCTCGTAGGCCTTGCTCGGCTCGGTGAAGCCGACGACGACCACGTTTTCGACCTCAGCCATGCTCCTCCCTTCGCTCGAAAATCTCTACCGCTGCACTGTGTCGCGCGTCGCTGCCACACCGCTGCCACGTCGCGCGGCGCCGCTGCCACCACTGCAATGAGGTGAAGACGTCGCTCAGCGCGTACCGTCGAGCGCGACGGTCGGCGTCTCGACCGGCTGAGCAGGCGAGGTTGACTCGCCCCACGCGTCCAGCAGCTTCGACGCCTTAGCGCGCAGCTTCTGCCCGAGACAACCACTCCTGGTTCCGGCCCCGTCCGAGCCCTAACACCGTCGCGGAACCGCGAAGGACGGAAGTACGTGTCCGTACGCGGTTCCAAGCTCGTAGGTACGCCCGTCGTGGTTGAACGTCAGCTCGAGCTCCGCGTCGTCGCCCGGAAACCCGAAGAAGTAGTTCGTCGCCTCCAGCTCCCCGTCGCGGACGATCGGAAGGTCCCGTCGGAACTCCATGCCCAGCGCCTCGTAGAACTCGCGCGAGCGCTCCGGGTCGGTGACCCGAACCATCGTGCGGAGATATCTCGCCATGGGTAGAACACTACGTCCTCCGGCGGGGAAGCTCACGAGGTCACCCGTGGCTGACGGCGACGAGTCCGGCGATGCCGGCCGCATAGAGCGCGAGCACCGCGAGCGAGTCGACACCCATCCGCAGCACCTGGCGGTGCGGGCGTGTGATCAGCCCCCAGCCGTAGACGACGGTCAGCATGATCCCGAGCGCGGTCAGATAGATGTCCGTGTCCTGGGTTTGCGGGAGAACAGCCTTGCCCGAGAGCACGTTCGCGAGCAGGAAGAGCATGGGCAGGAAGGCGTTTCCACCGAAGATGTCGGAGACCGCGAGTTGGAAGTCTGCAAGTCGCACTGACGCGATCCCGGTCGAGACTTCCGGCAGCGCCGTCGCCGCGGCGAGGATGGTCGAACCGAAGACGACGCCGGAGAGGCCGAGGTGACCGGCGATCTCTTCGCCGCTCTGCTCGAGCACGATGCCCGCGCCGAGGGTCACGGCCGCACCGACGGCGAAGACCGAGCCGGCGCGGCCGAGGCCCATCTTCTCGACGCTGGTGGTCTTCGAGTGGCCACGAGGCTTCGCCTGGCCTCCCGGCGCCGTGCCCGTGGTGTCGTGCCAGGGCAGGCCGCGCCGGGCCCGGCTGATGAGGAACACACCGACGACCCAGAAGACCGCGATCATCAGGGACGCGGGCTCGAGCGTCCCGAGAAGGTGCGTGGCCGGGAGCTGAGCGCCCATGACCACGATTGCGAGCACGAGGATCACGAGCAGCGCTTCGAGTCCGAGCACGAGTGAGGCCGCCCGGGTTGTCAACGGAGACTCCCTCCCGATTGCGATGTCGAGCACAACGAGGACGACCGTCTGGATCGCGATCCCGCCGAGGATGTTGCCGACGGCAATCGAGAGATCGTTCGATAACGCAGCCGAGGAGGTGATGGCGATCTCGGGCAGGTTGGTCGCGAGCGCGAGCAGAACCACGCCCCCAATCGCCTCGCCGAGCCCGAGGCGGATGTCGAGCGCGTCGGTCGCGCTCGAGAGACGGATGCCGGCGACCCAGATCGCTCCGGCCGCAGCCAGGAAGATCAGGACGAGTGGGCCGAAGCCCAGACCCGAAAACACGGGTGATTCTTACACTCCGACTGAGCGGCCGCGCGTGCCGATCCTGAGAGCTCAGCGGGAGAGCTCGGGCAGCGCGCGCCGCAGACCCGCGACCGCCTGGCCGATGCGCTGCTCGTTCTCGACGAGCGCGAAGCGGACGTGCCCGTCGCCGCGCGCACCGAAGCCGACCCCCGGGCTGACGGCGACCCGCGCCTCGCGGGCGAGCTTGACGGCGAACTCCAGCGAGCCGAGCGCGCGGTAGGGCTCCGGGATCGGCGCCCACGCGAACATCGTCCCCAGCGGCCTCCCGATCGGCCAGCCGATCCGCGCCAAACCGCCGCACAGGGCGTCGCGGCGCGAGCGGTAGACCTCGCAGACCTCGGCCGGGTACTCCGGCGCCTCGTTCATTGCGACGATCGCGGCGATCTGAATCGGCTGGAACGTGCCGTAGTCGAGGTACGACTTCAGCCGCGCGAGCGCCTGCACGACCTCCGCGTTGCCGAGCACGAAGCCGACGCGCCAGCCGGCCATCGAGAACGACTTCGTCAGCGTGTACAGCTCGACGGCGACCTCGCTCGCTCCCTCGGCCTGGAGGATCGACGGCGGCACATGCCCGTCGAAGGCGATGTCCGCATAGGCGAAGTCGTGGACGACGATGACCTCTTGCTCGCGCGCGAAGTCGACGGCCCGCTGCATGAACTCGGCGTCGACGGTCGCCGTCGTCGGGTTGTGCGGAAACGAGAGGAGGAGGACGCGCGGGCGGGGACGCGAGCGCTCGAAGGCGTCGACGACGTTTCCGAACAGGTCCGCATCCTGCCCCATCGCCGCCTGCTCCACCGCCGCGCCCGCGAAGACCGGCGCAAAGAGATGGATCGGATAGCTCGGGCCGGGAACGACCGCCGCGTCGCCCTGCTGGAGCAGCACCCACATCAGGTGCGCGAGCCCCTCCTTCGCGCCGATCGTCGTCAGCGCCTGGCTCTCGGGGTCGAGCTCGACGCCGAAGCGGCGCACGTAGAGATCGCAGATCGCCCGGCGCAGGTTCGGAATCCCGCGGCTCGACGAGTACCGGTGGTTGCGCGGGTTGAGCACCGCCTCGCGGAGCTTCTCGACCGCGGGCTCGGGCGAGGGCAGATCGGGATTCCCGAAGCCGAGGTCGACCACGTCCTCGCCCGCGCGGCGCAGCTCGAGCTTCAGCTCGTTGATCGCCGCGAAGACGTAGGGCGGCAGCGAGTCGACTCGGCGCAGCCGCACGCCCGCGGTGCGGGAGGTCACTGCGCCTGGCCGATCGCCTCGGCCGCCTCGGTCTCACGCTTGGTCACGTCGAGGACCAGAGCGTAGATCTCGGCAAGCCCCTCCGCTGAGAGCGGACCCCGGTTGGCCCGGGTCAGGTACCGGAGCATCCACTCCTCGCGCGCCGGGTCGAGGAACGGAAGATCGTGTCGCGCCTTGTAGCGCCGAAGCTGGTCGACGAGCTTGAGCCGCCTGTTGACCGCCTCGAAGAGCGCTCGGTCGGCGTGCGTGATCTGCTCGCGGAGCTGGTCGACCACCGGATGCGTCATCACAGGCTCCTCGCCGCCGGGTACGAGCCGAACACCTTCAGGCGGCGCGTCTCGGCCCGGACCTCCGCGAGCGCCGTACGGATCGCAGGATCCAGCGGGTGCCCCGCGAGAACCGCATGGAAGCAGTAGCGCCATGGCGTCTCCGGGATCGGCCGCGAGACGAGCTGGACGAGGTCGATGCCGTAGCGGGCGAAGGGCCCGATCGCGCGATGGAGCGCGCCCGGGCGATGGTCGGTGACGAACGAGAACGCCGTTCGCCAGGCGTCCCCGGTTCGATCCAGCCGCGTCGAGTTCGTCACCGAGACGAACCGCGTGTAGGCGGCTGGATGGTCGCCGACGTCCCCCGCGAGCACCCGAAGCCCGTAGAGGCGGGCGGCGCGCTCGCCGGCAATCGCCGCCTGGGCCGGGTCGCCGTTCGACGCGACCTCGGCGGCGGCCTCCGCGGTCGTCCCGGCGGCGATCGCCGCCGCCCACGGCATCGCGGCGAGCAGCCGGCGGCACTGGTCGAGGGCAGCCGGATGCGACCGGACGACCCGGATCTGTTCGAGTGGGACGTCCTCGACGCCGACGAGGCAGTGGCGGATCTGCAGCACCGTCTCGCCGGCGATCGAGAGCGGCGAGACCTGCAACAGGTCGTGCGTCTCCGCGATCGAGCCCGAGACGGAGCTCTCGATCGGCAGGACGCCGAACGCGACCTCCCCGGCGACGGCAGCCTCTGCGACCGCGGTGAAGCTCGGCAGCGGCAACAGCCGACCGCGCGGGAAGAGCTGCTCGCAGGCGGCCGCCGCGTGCGCGCCGTCACGCCCCGCGTAGGCGACGGACAGGGCGGCGGTCATCGAGGCCGTCCCATCCGCAGAGGTAGCTCGCGGCCGCAGCGGACGCAGTAGGTACGCGCGGCGCCGCGACGCTCCGCGCGCTGCTCCGCGATCGGCTGCCGGCAGTCGCAGTAGTAGCCGGGAGTCGCCGGCGGGGACAGGCCTTGCGAAATCGGTGTTGCCCGGGTGTGCATCTCACGAACCTCCAGGGTTTGCAAATCGGGATACTCCGCCTAGTGGGTCTGACCTAGCCGGCGGGGGCGGAAAGGAGCGGAGCGCCGGCTAGCGGCTAAACGCGCGCGCGAAGAGGAAGAGCTGGCGAATCGAGTACGAGTTCGCGGTCGTGCGCTGCATCGGCTGCTTCAAAGGGTAAAGCGAGAGCCGGCGCCGCGTCAAGGAGCGGCGCGAGATCGACGACGTCGCCGACGACGGCCAGGGCCGGCGGGTCGAGCCCACTCGACGCCTCCGCGATCTTCGCGAGCGCGGCGACGACTGTCCGCTGGTCGTCGGTCGTCCCGCTCGCGATCACTGCGGCCGGGGTGCCGGGGTCGCGGCCGTGCTCGATCAGGCGGGCCGCGATCCGCTCGAGGTTGCCGAGGGCCATGAACAGGACGACCGTCCCCGGGACGCGCGCGAGGGCGTCGTAGTCGAGCGCGCCGGCGTCGTGCCCGCTCGCAATCGTCACCTGGGACGAGATGCCGCGGTGCGTGATCGGAATCCCAGCCGAGGCCGGCACCGCGCTGAGCGACGAGACGCCCGGGACGACCTCGAACTCGATCCCGGCCTCGGCCAGTGCCAGCGCCTCCTCGCCCCCGCGCCCGAAGACGAACGGGTCGCCGCCCTTCAGCCGGACGACGTCGTAGTCCTGCCGGGCGAGCCGAACGAGCAACGAGTTGATCTCCTCCTGCTCGTGCGTGTCGCGCGGAACGAGGATCGCATCGGCGCGCGCCTCGCGGACGAGCTCCTCGGCGACGAGGCGGTCGTAGACGAGTACGTCGCAACCGCGGACGAGCTCGAGCCCGCGCGCGGTGATCAGCCCAGGGTCGCCGGGGCCGGCGCCCACGAGCCAGACGGTCATTCCAGCGACTCCGCGACGAGCGCGTCGAAGAAGTCGCGCCGCTCGTCGTAGGAGCTGAAGTGCGTCCGGACCCAGGGGCGGAGCTCGCGGAGCCGGTACGCCAGCTCGACGTGCCGCTCGTCGATCTGTGCGCCGAGCTCGTCGCGGAGGCGCTTC
>JBKPCT010000269.1:0-7543 GCA_046727515.1 Actinomycetota bacterium
CTTGAAGACGTCGTCGTGGAGAAGCTCGTGGTAGTTGTGGGCGCCGACGTACTTCGTGTGCGTGACGAGGATGTTCTTGTTCGTGAGGCTGTAGCTGATCGCGAGAACGAGCGGCAGGAACACGAGCCCGACGTAGAGCACAACGGCCGGCCCGGCGAACGTCGGCACCGTCCACGGCCGACGGTTCGGGTCGCGCTCGCGGCGGCGCCGGCGGAGGAGCCACGGCGCTCGCCGACGCGCCGCGCCTGTGCCCTCGCCGCTCGCGTTCACGTCGATCACAGAGCCCCCTTCGGCCGCGGAGAGGTCATCTTCCTGCCTGACAACCTTGCATTCCCGGCACGGGGTGGCAAGCGCAGAAGTTGAACGACCGCTCCGGGCCGGAAAGGCCGGTCCGGGGCGGTCGCCTCGGGGGATTTAGTTAGTGGGGCGAGGCCTTGTTCCACTGCACGTCGAGGAACTTCAGCTGCGACGCAACGGACTTCCCGAGCAGAATGTTCTGCGCGGCCTGCGCGTAGTAGGTGTCCATTCCCGGCGCGGAGGCTCGGTCGCCCCGATTGAAGAACATGACGTCCACCCGCTTGACGTTCCGCCTCGCCGTGCTCGGCTGCGTGAACAGTCTCGCGGTCGCGTAGTAGACGCCCGGCAAACCGGACGGGGCCCGGTAACCCTTGATCGTCATCAGCCCGGCATCGTTGGTCGCGAGCGCGTCGTCCGTCTTCTTGTCGAGCGCCCAGAACTGGGCCAGCTTCTTCGCCGCCGCCAGGTTCGAGGATTTGGCGCTGACGAACACACCGCCGGCTGCAAAGTCGGGCTCGACGATCGAGCCGTTGTTGGTCGGGAGGCGGAAGACGCCGGTGCCGAACTTCGAGGCGCCGACGGCCGACTTGGATGCGGCCCAGCTACCCATCGGGTACATGGCGGCCTTGCCGTCCAGGAACGCCTGTTGCATGTGTGGGTAGTCGAGGCTGAGCGCGTCCTTGTTGAAGTAACCCGCCTTCGCGAGCGCTGCCCACTTGTTGAACGCGCGCTGCACGAGCGGATCGGTGAAATGCACCTTCCCGGCCTTGCGCTGGAGGATCCAGTTCGGATTGGTGCCGAGCACGTCGGTGGAAAAGATGCCGCCGAGGAAGATCCACGACGCCCAGGTGTCCTTGCTGCCGCCGAGCTCGATCGGCGTGATGCCCGCAGCCTTGATCCGCTTGCAGATCGCGACGAACTGGGCCCATGTCGTCGGGACCTTCAGGTGCAGCCTCGCGAAGATCGCCTTGTTGTAGTAGACGAGCGGGATCACCTGCGCCTCGTTCGGAATCGAGTACTGCTTACCGCCGATCGAGCCGGCGCCCGGCGTCGTCACGTGCCATGAGGCCACCTCCGCCGGAGTGAATGCGTAAAGGAGACCCTGGCTGACGTAGTCCTGAGGGGTGATCGCCTGCAGCACGTCCGGGAACTGGCCGGAGGCGAGCAGCTGCTTGGCGTACCCGTCGCGGTCGAGAGTCGGTGTGACGAGTCGCTTGACGTGGATTCCCGGGTTGGCGGCCTCGAAGCGAGTCCGGACGTCCTCCCAGAACGACGCCGGCAGGTTCGGCGTCTCGAAGGTCATCCACGTGATCGTCACGTCCTGGTGCCGCTTCGTCTGCGCCGTCGCCGTCAGCGCGGCGACACCGGCAGCGACGAGGATGAGAGCGACCGCGCCGAGCATTGCGCGCGTCCGCCATGCACTACGCATCATCTGGTCTCCTTTCTGACGGCTCCGCGACATATCGGGGCGCCGTGGGACGGTTGGCCACGTAGGCTGCTCGCGACGACTCATGCTGAGCTTCACTCCGACCCCTCGGTTGGGAGCAGGTGACGGTCGAGCCGGACGACCGCTGTCGCATGAGAATGGTAGGTGATCGATTCATTTGCACGTACGCTGCCCGGACGGAGCTCGCGGGCTCGGCGGCAGCTACCGGCCAGTTCTACCCCCAACGCGCGCGCAACGCGCTAGGCTCACTTCCATGATCGGAAAGGTAGGGGACACCATCGTCATCGAGTCGGAGCGAGCCGACGCGACCGCGCGCAGGGGTGTGATCGAGGAAGTGGTCCAGGAGCAGCCGGCGCGCTACCAGGTGCGCTGGGAGGACGGCCACACCAGCATCCTCGCGCCGTCAGCGGGCTCCGCCCGCATCGAGCGGAAGAAGGCAGGCGCCAAGGCAAAGGCTTAGCTCGGCGGCTACGCCTACCTCGGAAGTGTTCGTGGCAAGCCGAAGTGGGTGAACACGCTCCGGTCACCGAACCAGGTGATGGCGGAGATGCGGTCGCCCTGGAGCGTCAGCACCATCAGCCCTAGGGCCCGCGCGATCGCTGCTCGGGCGTCGGGGAGGTAGCAGCCGAAGGCGGGCTGGCCGTTGGCCCGCGTGGGCACGAGCCGGAGGCGGCCGTGAATGCGCTCGCGGTCGCGGAGGAACCCAGCGATCGCCTGCCCGCCTTGGTACTCGAAGGGCTGGGGCGGCATTGTGAGCCAGGCGTCGCGGGTGAGCAGGGAGACGACGCTGTCCGTGTCGCCGCGCTCGAAGGCGGCTGCGAAGCGGCCGACGAGCTCGCGCTCGCGCGCCGAGCGCGGCAGGGGTGCGCGCTCGCCGCCGCCGGTGGGCATGCGTTCGTCGAGCGTCGCGCGCGCCCGCTGGAGGGCGCCCTTGACGGACGCTTCGCTCGTGTCGAGCATCTCGGCCACCTCCGTTGTGTGGAAGCCGAGCACGTCGCGCAGCACGAGCGCGGCTCGCTGCCGTGGCGGTAGATGTTGCAGTGCGGCCACGAAGGCGAGCGCGATCGACTCTCGCGTCTCGTAGCGTGCCTCCGGACCCGGGGCGGTGTCCGCGAGCCCTTCGAGCAGGGTGTCGGGGTAAGGGTCGAGCCAGAGCGGCTCGACCCTGCGGGTGGGCTCGGGCGGCTCGACCATCGAGGGGACCTCCTGTGGGCGGCGTCTGCGGGCGCGAAGCGCGTTCAGGCAGCGGTTGGTAGCGATCCGATACAGCCAGGTGCGGAGCGAGGCGCGTCCCTCGAAGCCCTCGAGCCCGCGCCAGGCCGCCAGCAGCGTCTCCTGCACGGCGTCCTCGGCGTCCGGCAGCGAGCCGAGGATGCGGTAGCAGTGCAGCTGCAGCTCCCCCCGGTGGGGGTCGATCAGCTCGCGGAAGGCGTCCTCGTCGCCCGCGCGGGCGCGGCTGAGCCCGTGCTCGGTCACGACCGGACGCCGATCTGACGGTTGCGTCTCACTCGCCACACTTGTAACGACACCGGTTGCCGGCAAAACGGATCGGTCCGGTCGCAGTGGCGGCGGTCTCGGTCAGAAGACCACTCTGGACTGGCGAAACTTCGCATTCCTCCAGCCAAAAGGGCCTTGGGGTGGGGCGGCCGGCGCGGTTGACGCCCCAGCCGGCGCCGGTTGCCGGTGCGCGCAGCGGATCTATGAGGCGGCGGCGTTGACCGCGTTTGTGAGCTGCCGGAGTGTCGTGCGCAGCTCTTCAGTCGCGCGCTCGTCGAGACCAATTGCGCGGCTGACCTCGGCGGGGACGCGTTCGGTCCTCGGGCGCATTGCATCGCCGGCGTCGGTGAGGGTGATCTCGACCGACCGTTCATCGTCTGCTCGGCGCACGCGCCGGATGAGGCCGCGCGCTTCGAGGCGCTTGAGCAGCGGGGAGAGCGTTCCGTAGTCGAGCGCGAGGGCAGCGCCGATGTCCTTCACAGGGACGGCTCCGCGCTGCCACAGCAGCCGCATCACGAGGTACTGGGGATAGGTCAGCTCGAGCTCGTCCAGCAGCTCTCGGTAGAGGCCGGTGACCGCGCGCGAGGCGGTGTACAGCGCCAGGCACAGGTAGTCCTCGATCGGGAGCTCGTGGCTCGGACGGGCCGAGGCGCGGCCTCGCGTCGTCGGGCTGCGATCGGTTGTGCTCACGAGACGGATTCTAGCGCGCAATCAAAACGTTCACGTCTACATTGTGCACAATCTGATTGTGTGCTAGCCTCTTTCGCAATCCTCAAGGAGGCGAGCCATGATCAGACTTCTCCATGTCATCTCCTCACCTCGCGGTGAGGAGTCGGAGTCCAACCACATCGCCGCCACCTTCCTCGAGGCGTACCTCGCCGGCGCCCCCGACGTCGAGGTGGACACACTCGACCTCTGGGACGGCAGCCTGCCGGGCTACTACGGGCGCGGCGTCGAGGCGAAGATGAACGCGCTCGCCGGTAAGGATCCGGTCGGTGCCGCCGCCAAGGCGTGGGCCGACGTCCAGCGGGTCTTCGCCCGCTTCGCGGCCGCCGACGAGTACCTGTTCACCGTGCCGATGTGGAACCACGGCGTTCCCTGGATCCTCAAACACTTCATCGACACGGTGAGCCAGCGCGGCATGCTGTTCGATCTCGACCCGGAGACGGGCTACACCGGTCGCCTGACCGGCCGCCGCGCGATGGTCGTCTTCACCAGCGGGGTCTGGGCGCCGGACCTTGGACCAGAGTTCGGCACCGACTTCCACTCGACCTACTTTCTGGACTGGCTGCGGTTCGGCGGCATCACCGACGTCGAGGTGGCGCGCTTTCAGCCTAACCTCATGGGTGCCGACCTAGACGCCAACCGGCGCGCGGCTGAGCAGCAGGCCCGCGACGTGGCAGCGTGTTGGGTGCGCTCCCGTCGTGTCGCTGCCTGACGGCGGCGGTGCGCCCGGCCGGGAGTGTTCGCCGGTAGGGCGGCTCCTCGAGAAACATCCGAGCCTAACAACCGGGATGACAGATCACCGACGTCCAGTTCTGCTTCGGGTCGTCCTGAATCGGAATGCGCTCCGGCATCCGCCTGCCATCACTGACCACCAGCACTGTTGCCGCCAGACGCCGTTGCGATAGCTACCGCCACGCACCGCTCGATGCTCCCTTGGACGGGTCGCGGTAGCCGCGCTTACGTCTTCCTGGACCGCGGATTCCGCAGGCACGCGGAAGACTCGGTCGCCGTTGTCGCTCGCGAGGAATCGCGCGAGCCTTCTCGCGCGCTGGTCGTCAGCGGAGTGTCGGCCGAGCAGATCCTCGAGTCGACTGCGTCCAGTGCTCGAGTTGCCGCCGTCGTGAGCCGGCCGTAGCTCAGACGTATCCCTGCACTTCGGCGTAGTCTTTCGCAACGTACTTCGGGACGCACGTCGACCACGCGCTCTCGACAAGATCGCGCATCTCCTCGTAGTCGATCGCCTCCAGGTTCACGTGGATCCAGTTGAAGCGCATGTCCGACTCGCTCGGCAGCGAGAACTTCTCCGGTTCTGCATGCACCGCCGCTTCTCGGAACTCCTTCGGGAAAGCGCAACCCATGGTGGAACCGTCGGCCGCAATCGAGAGGTAGACGATCTGCCCGATGCGGAACTTCATCCGGCCGCGGACAATCGCCTCGTAGCTTCGCGGCAGCGTCGAGGCGAGCGCTCGGATCTCGTCGACCCTGACGGCCATCTCGGCGTCACGATACTGCCGGACGCTCTCTGGCCGTCCTTCGGCACGGTCAGGTCGCGAGCAGCCCGTGCAGCCAAGCCCGCACCGCAGCGCCCACGGCTTCGAGGTCGGCCTTCAAGCCGTGATCGCCCGAGACGAGCACGACATCGCGCCGCGGCCCCGGCGGTGGGATGCCGAACGGATCTCGCTGCCCTTGAACGACGAGCGTCGGAACCGGCACCGCGTCGAGCTCAGGGAGGCGGCTCTCCGCCGATCGCCTCGGGGGCTGGAGCGGGAAGGCGAGGCAGAGAACACCGACGGCGCCGGTCGCTGCGACCGTTCGGCAGGCGACCCGCCCGCCGAGCGAGCGACCGCCGACGACTAGTGGGAGATTCCGGAACTCACCGCCTACGAGATGCTCGACGATCGCAATGAAGGCAGCGTCGAGCTGTCGCGCGGGGGCCGGCGACCGGCGCGCCGCCACCCGGTAAGGCTGCTCGACGAGCGCGACGCAGACGCGCTCCTCGACCGCAGCATTGCGAGCCGTGACGAGGTCGGGCGCCTCGACCCCGCCGGCCGCACCGTGCCCGAGCACGAGCGCCGCGCGCGGGCGGTCGACCGGATGCACGTGCCCGCGCGCGAGACCGCGGGGGGTGTTGACTTCGATGACGGGCATCCGCTGGATGGAAGCACGGTCACACATGCGACACCAACCATTCCGAGCGCTTTTCGACCGGTACGGCCAGCGTCGCACTGGGTATCGACACGCGGGTAATGAGAGGAGCAGGCGAGGAGGTTCGCAATGGAGACGCCCCGATCGTGTCGTCACAGGAGTGGAAGGCAGCTCGCGAGAAGTTGCTCGTGCAGGAGAAGGAGCTGACGAGAGCCCGGGACGCGCTCGCGGCCGAGCGCCGCCGGATGGCGTGGATGGCGGTCGAGAAGGCCTACCGCTTCGAAGGGTCGGACGGGCTGGCAATTCTGCTCGACCTGTTCGAGGGACGGCGTCAGCTGATCATCTACCGCTTCTTCTACGCGCCGGATATCACCACCTACGCCGAGGGCGGCTGACAGACGACGATGCTGACCGCCTGCGCTCGCAAGAACTCGCGCCAGACTGGGCGGAGCGCCGCCCTGCCGGTTCCAGCTTCGCCAGCAACTCGACATCTTTCACGTGCAGGCCGCGGCGGCTACGAACGACGGCGCCGAGCAGCGCCGCAAGGCGAGGTAGAGGAATGAGAAGGCCATAGCGCTGATCCTCCCAGCCCTGACCCCCAGAGAACCTGCAACGGATGGCTGTGGCCCCCTCACCGCCGGCGGTACGGCGGGCTCGGGCACGCCCACCGTCTGTCTGCGGGTGGCACGCCACCCGATTCGCTCGAACCGGCGGCTACTAGCTCGCGGAATCCAGCGGCGGCCGCCGTCCGTATTTGGGGGAGTGGGCATCGCGACAGAGCGACAAGGAGGGAAGCAAATGAAAAAGGCTCAAATGAGGCACGGGACTGCGCTCGCGCTGGCGGCCCTCGCGGTCGCATTGCTGGCGGCGGTCGGTGTGGTCGGCGCGGCCTCGGCGGCACAGCAGTCGTACACGGTCACGAAACTGGTCTCGAACGCGTCGGACTCGGATCTCGTCAACGCGTGGGGTCTCACCGCGCGGGTCACCGCGCAGGGGACGTCGCCCTGGTGGGTCTCCGACAACGGCACCGACCGCTCGACGATCTACCGCGCAGACGGCTCGAAGGTCACCCTGCCGGGCGGCGTGACGCACGTGAACGTGCCGAGCGCGCCGACGGGGGCCGTCTCGAACAGCGGTTCCGGCTTCGTGGTCTCGAACGGAACGACGTCGGGTGCGTCCTTCTTCATCTTCGCGACGGAGGAAGGGACGATCCTCGGCTGGAACCCGACCGTCTCGATCACGGACGCCCAGCTCGCCGTGACGAGCCCCGGTGCGATCTACAAGGGCCTTGCGATCGCCGGCGACCGGCTGTACGCGACCGACTTCCACAACGCCCGCGTCGACGTCTTCGACGACAGCTGGACGCCCGTGAAGAATCCGGGCTTCGTCGATCCCGGGATCCCGGCCGGCTACGCGCCCTTCGGGATCCAG
>JBKPCT010000270.1:0-6481 GCA_046727515.1 Actinomycetota bacterium
AGGCTGTCGGCACGAACCTCGTCGTCGGCTTTGCCGTCGGCGCGGTCGGCCTCGCCGCGCACGCGGCCCGCCTGGAGGTCGAGTGGGAACTGCTCGCAGTCGGCGCACCGGCCGCGATTGTCGGCGGTTGGCTCGGCGCCCGCGTGACCGGCCGCCTCTCGGAGCTCTTCCTTCGACGGGCGATCGGCCTTGCGCTGATCGTGATCGCCGCGGCACTGGCGGTCGAGGCCGCCTTGTAACTTTGAACGCTGACATGTGCCGAAAATCTCGATCTCGAGTAGAGGATTAGGGTGGAGCCGGTCGTGCCGCTCGAACGGCCGGCGCGCGGACTCCTCGGGCCCGGCCTCTTCGTCGGGGTCGCCGTGGTCGTCGCGAACGCGCTGAACGCCGTGTTCCAGATCGCGCTCGCTCGGATTCTCGAGCCCGAGGAGTACTCGCTGCTCGTCGCACTCGTCGTCGTCACGTTGATCGCCGCCGTGCCGCCGCTTGCGTTCCAGGCCTCGGTCGCGCGGGAGGTCGCGGTCGCGCTCGCGGAGGAACGCCCGGGCGACGCCGGCGCGGCGCTTCGGGACACTGTTCGCGGGCTCGTCCCCTGGGCGCTCGGCGTCCTCGGCCTCGGGGCGCTCGCCTACCCCGTGCTCGACGCCCTCGGTCGCGGAGACCCCGGGGCGACGCTCGCGACCGCGGCGACGATTGCGGCGGCGCTCGTCATCCCTGCCGTGTGGGGCGGCCTCCAGGGGGCGCGGCTCTTCGTCGTTCTCGGGGTCGCGCACCTGACGTTCGCCGCCACCAGGCTCGCCGCGGGCGTCGGGATCGGGATCGCCGGCGGCGGCGCGGCGGCGGTCATGGGCGCCGTCGCGGGGGCGACGGCCGTGACCCTCGCGCTCACGATGCTCCCGCTCCGCGACCTCTGGCACGCGGCAGTGCGCTCGCCCGCGCGGCGGCTGGCGACTCTCCCGAACGCCGCAGCCGCGACCGGCCTGACCCTGCTGACGGCGCTTGCGAGCGTAGACGTCCTCGTCGCGAAACTGGCCTTCTCGCCGGCGACCGCGGGCGCCTACGGCGTCGCCTCGGTGGGCGCCCGCGTGCTGCTGCTGCTGCCGATCGGCGTGACCACGGTCCTGTTCCCGCGGGTCGCGATCCTGCGCGACCGCACGAGCGAGCGGCGCCACCTGCTCGCCGGGCTCGCCGTCGTCGCGGCGCTCGGGGCGGTCGCCACCGCCGTCCTCTGGGTGCTCGCCGACCAGATCATCCGCGGCATCTTCGGCGACGAGTACGCAGCCGCGGTGCCGTGGCTCGGGCCGCTCTCGCTGGCGATGGCCCTCTACGCCCTGGCAACCGTCTACGTGTACCACTTCCTCTCGCTCGCCCAGGCCCGCTTCGCGCTGGTGCTCGTCGGCGTCTTCGTCTTCCAGCTCGTCCTGTTCGGGTTCCTCCACGCGCGCCCGGCGGAGCTCGTCGGCGTCCAGATCGGGAGCGCGACGCTGACGCTCGTGGCGGCGGAGGCGTGGTACCTCCTGCGGCACTGACGACAGCTTTCGCCGCTTGCGCGTGCCCGAGGTACATCCGGCACGTCATGAGCAAGACGGCGATCGCATGGGTATGCGGCAAAATGACAGAGCCGTGGCGATCACAGAGCGACAGCCGGACACGCGTCTCGTCTCGACCATCTCGGGGCTCCCGGTCGACGAGCTGTACTCACCGGAGAACGTCGCGATCGACTACGAGCGCGACCTCGGCAACCCGGGCGAGTACCCGTACACGCGCGGCGTCTACGACACGATGTATCGCGGAAAGCTCTGGACGATGCGGCAGTTCGCCGGCTTCGGTACGGCCGAGGAGACGAACGGGCGGTTCCGCTACCTGCTCGAGCACGGGCAGACGGGCCTCTCGACCGCGTTCGACATGCCGACGCTGATGGGCTACGACTCGGACCACCCGCGCTCGCTCGGGGAGGTCGGGCGGGAGGGCGTCGCCGTCGACTCGCTGGCGGACATGGAGACGCTGTTCGCGGGGATCCCGCTCGGCGAGGTCTCGACCTCGATGACGATCAACTCACCGGCGGCGATGCTGCTCGCCTTCTACGTCTGCGTCGGCGACGAGCAGGGCGTTCCGCGCGATCAGCTCCGCGGCACCGTGCAGACGGACATCCTCAAGGAGTACATCGCGCAGAAGGAGTACATCTTCCCGCCGGAGCCGTCGATGCGGCTCGTGGTCGACATGATCGAGTTCACTGCGCGCGAGCTGCCGCGTATGCATCCGATCTCGATCTCCGGCTACCACATCCGTGAGGCCGGCTCGACGGCGGCACAGGAGCTCGCGTTCACGCTCGCCGACGGCTTCGCCTACGTCGACGCGGCGCTCGCGCGCGGGCTCGACGTCGACGACTTCGCGCCGCGGCTCTCCTTCTTCTTCAACGCGCACATCGACTTCTTCGAGGAGATCGCGAAGTACCGGGCCGCGCGGCGCATCTGGGCGCGCGAGCTGCGCGAGCGCTACGGCGCGCGGGATCCGCGCTCGTGGCGGATGCGCTTCCACACGCAGACCGCCGGCGTCTCGCTGACCGCGCAACAGCCGCACGTGAACATCGTGCGCACCGCGCTCGAGGCGCTCGCCGCGGTCCTCGGCGGCACCCAGTCGCTGCACACGAACTCGTTCGACGAGGCGTTCGCGCTGCCGACCGAGGAGGCGGTCCGGATCGCGCTCCGCACGCAGCAGGTGATCGCCCACGAGACCGGCGTCGCGAACACGATCGACCCGCTCGGCGGCAGCTGGTACCTCGAGGACCTTACGAGCCGCTTGGAATCGGAGGCCTACGACTACTTCGCCCGGATCGGGAAGCTCGGCGGCGTCGTCGCCGCGATCAAGGACAACTTCTTCCAGCGCGAGATCGCCGAGGCCTCGTTCCGTTACCAGTCCGAGGTCGAGCGCGACGAGCGCGTGATCGTCGGCGTGAACCGCTACGGGCTCCAGGAGGAGCCGCCGCTCGAGATTCTCCGGATCGACTCGGCGCTGGAGCGGAAGCAGATCGCCCGGGTGCAGTCGCTGCGCGCGAAGCGCGACCCGGCGGCGGCCGAGTCGACGCTCGCCATGCTGAAGCAGGCCGCCGCCGGCGACACGAATCTGATGCCGCCGATCATCGACGCAGCGAAGGCATCCGTGACGATGGGCGAGATGTGCGACGCGCTCCGCGAGGTCTGGGGCGTCTGGCGCGAAACGCCGGTGTTTTGACTAGATCTCGAGGACGAGCCCCGGCTGCGCCCGCTCGAGGCCGTGGTCCACCGGCAGCTCATCCGGCCGGTGGGTGAGCAGAAGCCGTCTGGCGCTCGACGCCTCGAACGCCGCCACGGCCTCCGGGATCGAAAGGTGACCGCGTGGCAGTGAGTCGGCATCGGAGTCGATCAGCGTCGCCTCGCAGAGGAAGAGGTCGGCGTCGCGCGCCATCTCGGCGAGCTGCCCGCTGGGTGCGCAGTCGCCGGAGTAGGCGAGCGTTCGCTGTCCGTTCGTCACGCGGAGCGCGAACATGTCGACCAGATAGTGCGGTACCTGGACGGGCGTGACCTCGAACCCGGCCCCGGTCCGGAACGGCTCGCGCTCGGCGTACTCCGCGAGCGAGAAGACGCCTTCGAACATCGTCTCCGTTCCGAAGAAGCTCCCGAACTGCTCGAGCTGCGCGATCCCGCCCGGGGGCACCCAGAGCTCCGGCGTGTCCACTTGCCGCCCGAGGCCGAACATTCGACCCCAGACCCAGGGGACGAGATCGCCCCAGTGGTCGAGGTGCCAGTGCGTGATCACGATCGCGTCGACCTCGGGCCAGCCCCCGTCGAGCATCCGGAGGTCGGCGAGCACGCCCGGGCCGCAGTCGAGCAGCAGCCGGCCGTCGCCTTCGACGAGGTAGCCCGAATGAGAGATGCCCGGGTTCGGCCAGGCCGGGCTACAGCCCACGACCGTGAGTTTCACTCTCGACTCCCTGGCCGGGCCCGACGCCGGGCGCAGCCCGGCTTGCCGGGCCCTGACGCCGCTGGACGGCAGGATGCGGCGCCCGCCGCCGCGAGGCCGTACTGGGGTGTACTGTCCTCGCGCCGGCGGGCGGCGCCTCCTTTGCCAGCGCCGCCCCAGGGAACCGAGCATTTCATGCTCCTATACTGACGACGCCGTGGTCCAGAGGATCAGAGTGGTGATCGCGAAGCCCGGCCTCGACGGGCATGACCGCGGTGCAAAGATCATCGCGCGCGCGCTTCGCGACGCCGGGATGGAGGTCATCTACACGGGCCTGCACCAGACGCCGGAGCAGATCGTCGAGACCGCGATCCAGGAGGACGCCGACGCAGTCGGGATCTCGATCCTGTCCGGCGCGCACATGACGCTCGTGCCACGGATCCTCGAGGGACTGCGCGAGAACGGCGCCGAGGACGTGCTCGTCGTGCTCGGCGGGACGATCCCGGCCGAGGACGCCGAGGAGCTGAAGGCGCGGGGAGTCGCCGCGGTCTTCACCCCGGGCGCGTCCACGAGCGAGATCGTCGAGTTCCTGCGCTCGAAAGTCGCCGCCTGAGCATCGGTGTGGAACGCCGTGACGACGGGGTCGCCGTCGTCACGATCGACCGGCAGGATGCGCTGAACGCGCTGAACCACGAGACGCTCGAGGAGCTCCGCGACCGCCTGCGTGAGCTCGCGCTCGACACGGACGCGCGAGTTCTCGTCCTCACCGGCGCCGGCGACCGCGCGTTCGCAGCCGGTGCGGACATCAGGGAGATGACGGAGATGACGGTGCTCGAGGGCCACGCGTGGGGCTCGCTCGGTCACGAGTGCTGCCGCCTGCTCGAGTCAATGCCGAAGCCGACGGTCGCCGCGGTCAACGGCTTCGCGCTCGGCGGCGGCTGCGAGCTCACGCTCGCCTGCGACCTCCGCTACGCCTCCGAGCAGGCGACGTTCGGGCAGCCGGAGATCAACCTCGCGGTCATCCCGGGCTGGGGCGGGACGCAGCGGCTCGCGCGCGCCATCGGCCCGGCGCTCGCCAAGGACCTCATCCTCACCGGCCGCACCCTCGACGCCGCCGAGGCGCTCCGGCTCGGCCTCGTCAGTGCCGTCTACCCAGCGGGCGAGCTGCACGAGCGTGTGCTCGAGACCGCGTCGTCGCTCGCGAAGAAGTCGGCGGTCGCGCTCTCGGCCGCGAAGGATGCGACGAACCGTGCACTGCAGGGAGACCTCGCGACCGGCCTCTCCTACGAGGCGATCCTCTTCGCGGCGCTGTTCGCCACGGAAGACCAGAAGGAGGGCATGCGCGCGTTCGCGGAAAAGCGCGAGCCGCGGTTCAAGGGACGCTAGCCGCGACGATCCGGGCGACCGAGAAGACGCCGTCCTCGGCAGCCTGGGTCTCGAGGCTGGTCTTCGCCGGCTGGGTGAGCACGATCGCGGGCCTGCCGAGGCGAAGGCTCGCACTCCCGATCAGGGCCGTGCGCGTCATCGTCAGCACCATCGGCTTGCGCAGGCCCAGCAGCGTGATCCCGACCGGGAACACTGTCGCCGTTTCGACCTTCATCCTCAGCGTCGTCGCGCTCGCGAGCAACACCCTCCCCTTCAGCGCGAGCGTGACGGCGCTTCCCGGCGGCGCCGCGAAGAGGATGCGGGTCGCCTGGTTCAGATAGGGGTACGGGTTCGTCGCAGCGCCGTCGTTCGGATGGACCTCGAAATGGAGGTGCGGCGTGCCGTCCGCGTCGCCCGAATCGCCGAGGTAGGCGATCGCCTGACCGGCGACCACGCTCTGGCCGTCCTTCAAGCCCGGCCAGTACGCGGTCCCGGGGACGCACTTGCCCCGGTTGTCGTTGGCCGCCGTGACGTCGTTGTTCAGGTGGATGTACAGGTACGTCGTCCCGGAGGCGCCGTAGAGGTAGAGCATGCAGCCGGCCCGGGCGGACGTCGTCCAGAACTTGACCTTCCCGTCCTCGACCGCGACGACGATCGATTTCTTCGGCGCGAGCACGTCGTTGCCCTCGTGACGCCCCTGCCCCCGCGGGTCACCGAAGTCGTTCGTGTAGCGGTACGGGCCGACGACCGGGAAGACGAAGGGGTCGGGGACGCCACCCGCACCGGACGTCGAGGCGGCCAGTCCCGCGGCGAGCAACGCGACGAGGACCGGTACCACGCGGCGCATGGTGCGGGACGGTAACACCTCGCCGGGATATTGTTCGCCGCCGGTGAAGATTGCGGTGTGCGTCAAGGAGGTGCCCGAAGCCGTGGCGGCGCGCCGGATCGACCCACAGACCAAGCGACTCGACCGCTCGGGCGGGGGGATGTTGAACGCGTTCGATGCGAATGCCGTCGAGGCGGGGTTGCGCGTGAAGGAGAGCGAGGAGGAGAACGAGGTCGTCGTCGTCTCGCTGGGCCCGGAGGGCGCGCTCGACTCCCTGCGGAAGGCGCTCGCGATGGGCGCCGACCGGGCCGTCCTCGTCAGTGACGAGGCGGCGGCCGGCTCTGACCTCGT
>JBKPCT010000271.1:0-6737 GCA_046727515.1 Actinomycetota bacterium
CCGCGCTGGTCGATCATCACGCGGCCCGCCGCCTGCGAGAACAGGAACGTGCCGGTGAGGTTGACGTCGACGACCTTCTGCCACCCCTCGAGCGGCGTGTCCTCGGGCGAGGCGCCCCAGACCGTGCCCGAGTTGTTCACGAGGACGTCGATCCGGCCGAGCTCGGAGCGGGTACGGTCGACGACCGCCTCGACCTCGGTCGGGTCGCGCACGTCGCAGCGCAGGCCGAGTGCTCTCACCCCGAGGGCGCGCAGCTCGGCAGCCGCTGCCTCGCAGCGGTCGCGGTGGCGGGCGCACAGGACGAGGTCGGCTCCCATCTCGGCGAGGCCCTCGGCCATCTGGCGTCCGATTCCGCTCCCGCCGCCGGTTACGATCGCGACCTTCCCGGTCAGGTCGAAGAGGTCATGGGTCGTCACAGCAGCAGCTCCGCCATCGTGCGGAGCGTCGCACGGTCCAGGGTCTGGACGAGCAGCGTCGTCACGTCCGACTCCCGCCATGCGTCGAGCCGCTCGCCGATGCGCTCTCTCGGGCCGACGAGCGCAACCTCGTCGACGAGCGCGTCAGGGACCGCGGCGGCCGCGTCCCGCTTGCGGCCGCCGAGGTAGAGCTCTCTGATCGTCGCCGCCTCGGACTCGTACCCGTAGCGGCCGACGAGCCGGTTGTAGTACATCCCCATGCCGCCGACGTAGAGCGCGAGCAGCGGCTTGATCGCGTCGCGCCCCGTCTGGACGTCGTCGGTCAAGGCGATCGGAACGCTGAAGGCAGCGACGTCGAATCCGTCGCGCGCGTCCGCAAGCGCCTCGCCGAAGACGTCGCGCAAGCGCTCCGGCGAGATCCAGATCGGCAGCCATCCATCGGCGATCTCCACGGCGAGCGCGACGTTCTTCGGGCCGATCGCAGCGAGGTAGATCGGAACCTCTGCGCGCAGCGGTCGCGCCATCAGCTTCAACGGCCGGTGGTCGCCGAGCGGGATGTCGTAGTGCTCGCCGTGATGCTCGACCGTCTCGCGCCGCAGCACCGAGCGCACGATCTCCACGTACTCCCGGGTGCGCGCGAGCGGCTTGCCGGACGCCTGACCGTGCCAGCCCTCCGCGACCGCAGGCCCGGACGTCCCCAGCCCCAGTAGGAGTCGCCCGCCGGACATCAAATCGAGCGTCGCCGCGGTCATCCCTGTCATCGCGGGGGTGCGGGCCGGGATCTGCATGATCCCGGCCCCGAGCTTCAGCGTCGTCGTACGCGCGCCGAGCCAGGAGAGGACGGTGACGACGTCCGTCCCCCAGGCCTCGGCCGCCCAGGCCGACTCGTACCCGAGCCGCTCCGCCTCGACGGCGAGCTCGATCAGCTCCACCGGATTCGTCCCCGGCGTTGCGTAGCCGATCGTCAGTCCCAGCCGCACACGCGCGATGCTAAACGGGCGAGAGGGCCCGGCCCGCTCAGGTTCGTGTCGCGATCATCTTCTGCTCGCCCGACATCGGCCGCGCGAGCTTCTTTCCTGGGTTGAGAAGGTTCTTCGGATCGAAGAGCTGCTTGATCTGCTCGTGGAGGTCGAGCGCGCGCGGGGACCACTGCTGCGCCAGCCGGCCGCGCTTGAGGAGTCCGAGGCCGTGCTCACCGGAGACCGAGCCGCCGAGCCGGACTGTCAGCTCGAACAGCTCCTCGACGGCGAGCTCGACCCGGCGCAGCTCGTCGGGCTCGTCCGGCGAGACGAGGAATGCCGAGTGCAGGTTGCCGTCGCCGGCGTGGCCGAACGACAGCCCGACGAGGTCGTGGCGGCGACCGATCGTGAGCGTCTCCTCCATCGCCTCCTCCACGCGGTCGAGCGGCACGACGATGTCCTCGGCCACCACCCCTCCCCGCCGCGCGAGGACGGCGAAGGCAAGACCCGATCGCCAACGCCAGAAGGCGTCGACCCCGCCCCGGTCGCGCGGTGCGTAGAGTCCGACGGCGCCTTGGCCTGCCGCTTCGACGAGCTCGGCCTGGATCCGGTCGGCCTCGTCGCGCGAACCATCCGCTTCCGCCAGCAGGACGAAGCCGGCACCCTCGGGCACACCGCCCGGAAAGGAAGCGCGGCCGCAGTCGAGGGTCTCCGCGTCGAGAACGTCGAGTGCGGCCGCGACGATTCCGCTGCCGACTACCCTCAGGAGCGCCGCGCACCCCTCCGCCGTGCCGCGATGGAAGATCGCCACCGGGAGTACGGCCTCCGGTGCCGGCAGGAGCTTCAGCCACGCAGCCGTGACGATCCCGAGCGTGCCCTCCGAGCCGACGAGCAGGCGCTTGAGGTCGTAGCCGGCAACGTCCTTGCGGATCGCGCCGCCGACCGTGACCAGCTCGCCCGGTGGAATCACCGCCTCGAGCCCCGTTACCCAGTCCGACACCACGCCGTACTTGAACGCGTGCGGCCCGCCGGCGTTCGTCGCGATGTTGCCGCCGACCTGCGACTGCTCGGGCGCCCCCGGGTCGGGGGCGAACATGAGGCCGCTCTCCCGAACCACCTGCTTGAGCCGCCCGGTGGGAACGCCGGCCTCGACGTGAATGCGCCAGAGCTCGGGATCGAACGAGCGAACGCGATCGAGTCGGTCGAGCGCAAGGACGACGCCTCCGCTCGGGACGGCACCCGCGGCCGCTCCGGTGCCGCCACCGCGGGGGACGATCGGCACGTCGCGCTCGTAGCACCAGGCAACCACGGCGGCGACCTGCTCGGCGGTCTCGGGTAGGACAACCGCGTCTGCGCGCCCGGGCACGCGCGTGAAGTCGGTCAGGAACTCCGCCGGCGTGCCTTCCAGCACCGTCGAGCCGAAGTGCGCCCGCAGCTCTCGCTCGATGCTCACGGCCGCATACGCTACGCGGCGTGAATCGATTCGAGGGCAAGGTCGCGCTCGTCACCGGTGGCGGGCGCGGGATCGGGAAGGCGACGCTCGCGCGGTTCGAGTCCGAAGGGGCGAAAGTGGCAGCGGCCGACCTCGCTTTCGACGACGACGCCCCCGGCCTACACCTCGAGACCGACGTCACTGCGCGCGAGCAGGTCGAGGCGGCCGTCACCCGCACCGTCGAGGAGCTCGGCGGCCTGGACATCCTCGTGACGAGCGCGGGGATCATCCGGGACAACCTCGTCCACAAGCTGACGGACGACGACTGGGAAGCCGTGATCGCCACCCACCTGCGCGGCACGTTCCTCGCCACCCAGGCCGCGCAGGCGCACATGACCCAGCACGGCGGCGGGAAGATGGTCCTGATCTCGTCGGTCTCGGCGCTCGGGAACCGCGGGCAGCTCAACTACTCGGCCGCGAAGGCCGGGATCCAGGGGATGGCGAAGACGCTCGCGATCGAGCTCGGCCGCTTCAGGATCAACGTCAACTGCGTCGCCCCCGGCTTCGTCTCGACGGCGATGACGCGGCAGACCGCGGAGCGCATCGGCGTCCCGTTCGAGGACTTCCAGAAGGCCGCCGCCGAGCAGACGCCTCTCGGTCGCGTCGGCGAGCCGGCGGACGTCGCGGGCGTGATCGCGTTCCTGTGCTCCGAGGACGCGGGCTACGTCAGCGGCCAGGTGATCTACATCCGCGGCGGGCCCTAGGCGGCATCGGTCGGGGCGACCGGCGTCAGGCTGGTCGCGATGTCGGCAGCTGATCCTTCGCGCCGGCTGCGAACGAGGAACGGCGCCGCTGCGAGCTGCACGAACGCGCCGACGACGAGCGACGTCGAGTAGCTGTAGGCGTCCGCAACCTTCCCGAGGACGGGCTGGATGACAACGCCCCCGCTGCTCCCCATCAGCGAGTCGAAAGACAGGACGGTCGCGCGCTGCCGCGAGGGAATCATGTCGTTCACGTAGGCCTGCCGGATCGGCATCTCCGCGGCGAAGACCATCGCCCAGACCGTCAACAGGACGAGCGCGATCCAGAAGCTGTTCGTGAGCCCGAGCGCGGCCAGGACCGCCACGCTCGTGAGCGTCGCGAGGATCAACGCGCTCGTCCGCTTCTGGAACATCCGCCGGAACCACGGAGCGAGATAGCCGCCGAGGATCTGTGCGCCGGCGACGATGGCCGCCGCCAGGCCCGCGATGCTGTACGCCTTCGAGTTGCCCCACAGCTCGAGCAGGTACGGCTGCAGCGCGTAGAACGTGTAGATCCCGACGCCCGAGGCGAACGGCGCGGCCAGCATGACCCAGCGCACGGGCGGGTTCCGCAGACCGTAGTCGACCGACTCGTGGAAGAGCTTCCGCATGTCGTGCAGCGGGTGGGCCGAAGGCTCCGGCGTGAACCCGAGGTCCTGCATCATCCGCTGGGCGACGAAGAACATCGCGACCAGCACGCCGACCCGCATCAGGAACGGCACCCCCAGCGACGTCGCCTGGGCGATCACGCCGCCCAGGACGGAGCCGCCGAGCATCGCCACGCCGGAGACCATCTGGCCACGGCCCATGACCGTCTCGAGGCCGCCCTCGTAGCCCGCGAACTTCAGCGCGTCGACGAGCCACGCCTCGACCGCTCCCGAGAAGAACGTGAACCCCAGGCCGAGGAGCATCGAGACGGCCGCCCACGGCCAGAACGGCGCATTCGTCACCCAGAGCACCCAGTAGAGGAGGGTCGAGCCCGCGAGCGTGATCGTGCCGAGGAGGTAGGAGACGCGCCTGCCCCACACGTCGGCGACGACGCCGGTCGGGACCTCGAAGACGACCATCCCGGCCGTGAAGAACGCGTTGGCGGCGAAGGCCTCGAGGTTGCTGAGGCCGGCGTCGAGGAGGAACAGCGTGTTGATCCCCCAGATGAACGATGCCGCGAGCGTGTTGCCGAGCTGGAGCGTCAGGTAGACGCGCTGAATACGTCGCGCGAGCTGGTTCATCTTCTGCCCCGATCAAACGGCGGCACCGGTGGAATAGTTCCAGCGGACGGCTACACTGTCTCGCCCACGGGGGCGTAGTTCAGCTGGTTAGAACGCCGGCCTGTCACGCCGGAGGTCGCGGGTTCGAGTCCCGTCGCTCCCGTAAAAGTACCTGCAAATCGGCATCTTTTGTCGCCGCTCGACCGCTGGCTTTCCGCGGATCCCGCACAGATCCCGCACGCGAATCGGCCGGGAATCCCCGCCGGGAACCGCTCGTAGCCGCTAATCCCTGCAAGAGGACGACCGGCCCACGAGGCCGGAGGTCTGTTCGGGCGCGACCGTCTTCACCCCGTCGCTGCACCAGCTTCGGTTGGCGCGATCTGTCAGCCGCGCAACTTCAACGCGAGCATCACGCCTATCGGACTCGGGAACACGAGCGGCGGCTCGTCCGTCAAGTGCGCCGCCGGAGGTGCACCGGTGATACGCGGCGACTGTTGTCCCGCTGACTGCAACCCTAAATGGGCCCACCAAGCGGTTGCTCTCACGCGCGGACGTGTAAGCCGGATTCTACGCCCCAGCGCGGCGCGGATGGAGCCGTTTATGGAGCTTTCGCGTCGAGAACGCCGTTCCGTTTGGCGTTGAAGGCGCGTGTTCGTGAGCACCCCGTCTCGTTTAGGGTCGCAAGCGCGTGCCCGAGATTTATCCCTTTCTCGCGGTCAAGGACGTAGACGCCGCTGTCGTGTTCTACGCGGAGGCGTTTGGCGCCACGGAGGAACGAGAGCGCGTGATTGCGCCAGACGGACCGCAGGTGGCGCTACTCGTGATCGAAGGGCAGCGCATCGGCGTGGCGACTGAGGCACCCGACCTCGGCACGCCGAGTCCAGAGACTGTTGGCGCCACGACCGTCCGTATCTCGCTGCACGTCGATGACGCTGATGCCGCACAAGCCCGCGCCGTGGCAGCAGGAGCACGCGAGATGTTCGCTGTCGCTGACCAGCCGTATGGGTTGCGACAGGGGCGCGTCGTTGATCCTTTCGGGCACCACTGGCTGATCTCGCATCCGCTGTGAACGCGTAGCGTCGCCTGGCGGCGGTGCTCGCCCTCGAGCCGGTCAGTCAGAGTGGGGACAGGGTCGCCGCGCGCTTTGGCGGTGAGCACGTCGGAGAGGTAGCCATAGAGCGAACGGCGTTGTAGCCGGCAGGGTTGATCGACGAAGAGCCGCGGGGCGCTGCCGCGGAACACCGCCAAATGCTGTGGCGGTGATCCACCGGTGATGCACGGCCGATGCTGTCGTCGCAGACAAGGTCAACGACCGTATCGATCCGCATGCTCACGCCCACTCAGAGTGCCAGCAACGCAAGATGACCGTGGTAATGCACCGTTGATGGCCGGAGCTTGGACTAGCTCGGTTTCGTCGCGAGCCGTAGCGCGGGTGCGCGGCCGCGAGCTCGTTCATCCGGACGACCAGACGCAGCTCGTACTCGGCTGCGACCCGCTCGTAGCCACCTCCAATCTGGCTCTCAAAACTCGCAGGACCCCAGACGCCCTGAACCAGATAGAAGGGGGGCCGGACATTTGAATAAGGGACATTTGGTGCACCGCGTGAGATAAGAACCGTTCGAACGCGCAGGCTACGCCGCTCAATGAGATAGCGCATAGGCGACGATACTGGCCTTCGTCTGATGCGACTTGAAGCTCGCCAATGTTGCTTGCGCACTGGTGCCGACGATCAGCATCGTCTTGGTGATCGCCGGGAAGGAGTTGATGCCGTACGGTGCTTCCGTCGTCCAGAGGGTGGCGCCGGTCTTGGTCGAGAACGCGTAGATCGTCCCGTTGTAGGTAGAGGTGAAGACCACGTTGTTGGCGATCGTGGCCGCGCCGGCATCGATGTGCGGGAGCGTGCGTTTCCAGATAACCGTGCC
>JBKPCT010000272.1:0-10031 GCA_046727515.1 Actinomycetota bacterium
CTGGCCCTCCTACGAGGTCGTCCGCTGGGCCGGCGCGCACCTGCCGTGGCCGGCGTACGGGCTGCACAACCGCAAGCCGCGCGACGTTTCGAAGCGGATCGTCGCGGAGATCATCGACGCTTTCGTGGAGGCCTACTACACGCCGGAGGCGGTCGCGCAGTTGCGGGCGACCGGCGAAGACTCCCCGGACGGCAAGAAGGGCGTCGCGCGCGCCGCGCGCCCGAGGGCGTCTTCCCAAGGTAGGAGAACACGGCCCGGTGGCTAAGCGCGGCTGGGCGAAGATGATCGAGCGTGCGCAGCAGCTGGCTCGGCAGATCCGTACAGCCGAGCCGCAGCAGTCGCGGTCGACCCGGCGTTCGTGGGGTCGCGAGCGCTGGTACGGAGACGGCGTCGTCCTCTTTCCGGCCTCCCGCGAGATCTTCGACGCTGATCTCGCCGGGGTGATCCGGGACCACGCGCTCGTCGGGCACGTCCCCCCGGAGCCGATGCTGGACCTCGACGACAGCGTCGTCGCGATCGGCTCGTGTTTCGCCGGCGAGCTGCGCACGTACCTGCGCATGGCCGGCTTCGAGTCGAAGCGGATCTGGATCCCCGAAGGGCTGAACAACACCTACGCCCTGCTCGACTTCCTGACCTGGTCCGTGTCGGGGGAGACGACCGGAACGGGCTTCCGCTACGACCGCGACGCGAGCGGAGCGATCAGGGAGTGGGTGCCGAGGGAGCCGCCGAGCCGCTACGCCGAGCTCCTCGGCGAGGCGGGCGTGCTCGTCTGCACGATCGGCCTCGCAGAGGTCTGGCAGGACCGGGAGACGGGCGGCGTCTTCTGGCACGGCGTGCCGAGCCAGGTCTACGACGCGAACCGCCACGTCCACCGGCTGACCACGGTCGAGGAGAACGCCGCGAACCTCCGCCGGATCATCGACTTCGTCCGCGGCGTCAATCCGACGGCGCCCATCGTCCTGACCCTTTCGCCGGTGCCCTTGAAGGGCACGTTCCGATCGATCGCGAGTCTGAGCGCGGACTGCGTCTCGAAGTCGGTCCTACGCGTCGCGATCGACCAGGTGATGTCGGACGGGCGCGAGGGCGTCTACTACTGGCCGTCGTTCGAGATCGTCAAGTGGGTGGGCCCGAACTTGACGTGGCCGGCGTACGGGCTCGACGACGGCAAGACCCGGCATGTCACGCGCAAGCTCGTCACGGAGATCGTCGACGCGTTCGTCGAGACCTTCTTCGTCCCCGAGGCGATCGAGACGATCCGGCGACGAGCCGACCACTCGGACCGCGCGGCGTAACTACATTCCCCCCGTGACCGCGGTCCTCTTCACGTGCGCCGGGCAACGCGTGGACGTCGTCACGGCCTTTGTCCGGGCCGGTGCGCGGACGATCGCGGTGGACGCCAACCCCCTCGCGCCCGCGATCTACCACGCGGACGTGCACACGATCGTCCCCCGGATCGACGACCCGGGCTACCTGCCCGCGCTGCAGGAGCTGATCGCGACCCACGAGGTGCGCCTCGTCGTCCCGCTGACCGACCTCGACCAGCTGCTCCTCGCCGAGCGCCGCGACGAGCTCGACGCGGTCGTGCTCCTGCCCGAGGCGGAGGTCGTCCGCCGAACCGCCGACAAGTACCTCGCGCACCTGTTCTTCGAGGAGCGCGGCATCCCGTCCCCGCCGAGCTGGCTCCCCGACGACCTGCCCGACGAGCTCGAGTTCCCGGTGCTGGTCAAGGCGCGCTTCGGCTTCGGCTCCCGGGACATCTACCGCGCCGCCGACCGCCGCGAGCTCGACTTCTTCCTCGGCTACTCGACGGCCGACTCGTTCGTCCAGCGCGTCTGTCCCGGCCAGGAGTACTCGATCGACGTGTTCTGCGACCTCGAGAGCCGCTGCCTGAACTCGATCCCGCGGACGATGATCGAGTCGAAGGGCGGCGAGTCGATCAAGGGAATGACGATCAAGGATCCAGAGCTGATCGAGTTCGGCCGTCTCGTCGCCGAGGAGCTCGGGATCCGCGGGCCCGCGAACGTGCAGTGCTTTCGCGTCGGGCCCGGACGCCACGAGATCACCGACGTCAACCCGCGCTTCGGCGGCGCCTTCCCGCTGCCGCGCGCGGCCGGCAGCCGCTACCCGGAGCTCGCGCTGGCGCTCGCCCGGGGCGAGCAGCCAGAGCCCCGGCTCGGCGAGTTCCGCGAGGGCGTCGTCATGACCCGTTTCTTCTCGCACCTCTCGCTGACGGCCGACGGCGACGGGCGGCTCGGGCCCTTTGCGGAGGAGCTGCCGGAGCCGGTCGCGGGCGAGCCCGCCGAGGCCTGACGTTCCCGCGCACTGGGCTATCGTGGCCCGGTGCGCGTCCTCTTCTTCGTCGACCGCCCCGGCGTGCTGCGCCAGTTCGCATCGCTCGTCGCCGAGCTCGGCGCACGCGGCCACGACGTCCACCTCGCACTCCGCTCGGAGCCCGACGAGGATCAGCAACCGCAGGTCAACCGGCTCGTCGGCGCCTCGGCGCGCGTGACTGCCGGCCCCGCGCCCGCCCGCGACCCCGGCGACGGCTGGCGGCCGGTCGCGTGGGCAGTGCGGGCGCTCGGCGACCTCGCCCGCTATACCCACCCGCGGTACGAGCACGCGCCGACGTTGCGGGCGCGGGTCACGAACAAGGTCGTCGGTCGGCTCGAGCGCGCGGACGAGCTCGAGCCCGCCGGCCGCCGTCTGGCACTGCGCACGGCCCGACAGCTCGCTGCGGGGACCAACGCAGCTCTCGCCGACCGTGTCATCCGCGCGATGGGGCGACTCGAGCGCGCAATTCCCTCGAGCCCGGCGATCGACCGCTACGTGCGCCAGCAGGCTCCGGACGTTGTCCTCGCCACCTCGGTCGTCAAGCTCGCCTCGCCTCAGGTCGAGTTCCTGAAGAGCGCGCGGGTGCTCGGGATCCCGGCGGGCACGTGTGTCGCGAGCTGGGACAACCTGACGAACAAGGGCCTGCTCAAGTGGCAGCCGGAGCGGGTGTTCGTCTGGAACGAGATCCAGCGGCGCGAGGCGGTCGAGCTGCACGGGATGCGACCCGAGCGCGTGTCCGCGACAGGCGCCGGTCTCTTCGACACGTGGTTCGACCGCCGCCCGAGCACGGCGCGGGAGGAGTTCGTCCGCCGAATGGGGCTCGACCCCGAGCTGCCGTACGTCCTGTTCGTCGGCTCGAGCCCGTTCGTGACCAACCACTCCGACGCCGAGGTGCGCTTCGTCGAGCGCTGGATCGAGGCGCTCCGTGCCGCCCGCGACGAGCGGCTGCACCTGGTGGGGATCGCCGTTCGGCCACACCCGGTCGGTAAGGGCTGGCGTGACGCCGACATCTCCGGCTACGAGAACGCCGTCATCTGGCCGCGCCACTCGGAGCGGCCCGTCTCGCCCGAGGAGCACGACGACTTCTACGACTCGCTCGCCCACAGCGCCGCGGTCGTCGGGATCAACACGACGGCGATGATCGAGGCGGCGGTGATCGGTAAGAGCGTCCTCACCGTGCTGGCGCCGGAGTTCGGCCAGGAGAGCACCCTTCACTTCCACTATCTGCGCGAGGAAAACGGCGGCTGCCTCCACGTCGCCCCCACGCTCGGTGAGCACGCGGAGCAGCTCGGTCGGGTCCTGGAGGACCGCGCCGAGGATGCCGACCGCCGCCGCCGCTTCGTCGAGGCGTTCGTCCGACCGCACGGCCTCGACCGGCCGGCCACGCCGATCTTCGCCGACGCGGTCGAGGAGCTCGCGTCGGCGCGGGTCGCGGAGACGCCGTCGGCCCCGTTGCTCGCGCCGCTGGTGGCCGCGGAGGCGGCGCTCGCCGCGCGTCGTCTCGCTCGCAAGCCGCGCCGGGAGCGAGGCGCGGCCCCCGCCCTGCAATCGAGACCCGACCCCTAGCCCGTTCCGTCCGAGGGGTCTGGCTTCGTGAGGGAAGTGAGGAGGGGTTGCATCGCGCTCTGCGTCGTCGCGGCGTCGCTCGCCGGTTGCGGTGGTAAACGGTCGGCCGAGCCGCCCGCGACGACCGTCGGCTCACCGCCGCCGCGTCACCAGGCCCCGGCTGTGACTCGTCGACGCGTGGTCGTTACGGTGGTCGACGGCGACACGCGCCGTCGCGTCCGGGGCGCACTTGTCCGAATAGGCCGGCTCGCCGACCGGGCCAATCGGAAGGGGAACGCGGAGCTCCGCCTGCGTCGCCTCGCACCGCTCGTCGTCTCGGTCGACGCGCGCGGGTACGGAGGGCGCGAGCTGCGGATGCCGTTCCAGCGTCGGCGGCGGGTCGTCGTCCGCGTCTACCGTGACGGACTTCAGTGGCCGATGTACGGCGCGACGCCGGCGCGCACCCAGGCTCATACGGCGATTCGCGTCAGGCCGCCGTTCCGGGTCGTCTGGAGCCGAGGCCTCGGATCGCTGATCGAGTTCCCGGCCGTCGTCTCGGACGGTGTTGCGTACATCGGCAACAGCAGTGGTACGGTGCGCGCGCTCTCGATGCGAAACGGCACGGTGCTCTGGCGCCGCGACGTGCGCCACGGAAAGATGGCCGCCTCGCCCGCCGTCGTCGGCGACGAGCTCGTCGTCCACAGTATGGACGGGGTCGTGCGCGTGCTCGACCGGCGAACCGGCCGGCTGCGGTTCGAGTACCGGGTCGGCTCGCCGATCGAGTCCTCGCCGCTCGTTCGCGACCGGATCGACTACTTCGGGGCCTGGAACGGCAACGTGTACGCGCTCGACCTCCGCCGCCGGAAGCTGCGCTGGGTGTATCGGTCCGGCTACAAGATCACGTCGAGCGCAGCGCTCGCCGACCGGACGCTCTACATCGGCGACTACGGCGGGAGGCTCCTCGCACTGACGCCTGGGAACGGCCGGCTGCTCTGGTCGGCCGGGGTGAACGGGCGGATCTACGGAACACCGGCCGTGTGGGCCGGCCGCGTCTTCGTGCCGTCGTCCGACGGCGGCTCGCTGACCGCCTTCTCCACGCGCGGCCGGTACCTCTGGCGTATCCACACCGGCAGCTACGTCTACTCCTCGCCGGCAGTCTGGGCCGGGCACGTCTACTTCGGGTCCTACAACGGCCTGCTCTACAGTCTCGCGGCGCGGACCGGGAGCGTCCGCTGGTCGGTGCCGACCGGCGGCCCGGTCTCCGGTGCGCCTGCGGTCGTCGACGGGGTCGCGTACGCGGGGAGCTTCGCCCACCGGATCGTCGGGGTGGACGCCGACACCGGCCGCGTCCTCCTGCGCTTCCCGCACGGCGAGTACGTGCCCGTCTCCGGGAGCGGCGGCCGGCTGCTCCTGCACGGCTATTCGCGGCTCTACGCCGTCGAGTCCTCGAGCCCGCGTCCGGTGCGAACGACTGCCGGCCGAGGAGAAGTCACACTCGACCGCAGCGGGCGGCCACAGCCGCCCGGCTCTCGCCCTAGGGGGCGTTCGCGGCGACCCGGGCGAACGAGGGTCGGCCTGCCACGTCGAGCGGCCGGAACCGTCGAGCCACGACCGTCCCGAGCCGACGGCTGATCATCCGCACCACGCGGCCGCCGATCACGCCGTAGAGCCGGTACTCGGGGACCACAGGGCCCCAGAGCGCGGACGGGGTCGCAGGCGCCTGGTCGGCGACGCAGGCGTCGTCGTAGTGGCCGCGCAGATCACGGCCGGTGACGAGGTGCAGGCAGCCGGCCGGGCCGCGGAGGAGGGCTGCCCAACCGGTCTGGGTGCGAAGGAGCGCGGGCGGGCCGATCGTCACCGCCGGCGCCAGGCTGAGCACAGCGCGATTGCCCTGATCGCCGGCAAACAGAGCACCGTCGCTGCCCGCGATCTCGGTTGCGGTGCGGAGCTTCACGCAGGCCTGTCCGGTGACCGGGCAGGCGTTCGTAGCGGGCTCGAAGCGCAGCCCGTAGAGCAGGACGATCGCGCCCGCGTCGTCGACGGCGAAGCTCGGCGCGAAGCTCCCCGCGGTCGCGCGCGCGGCATCCTCGGGCGAGCCGAGTTGGACGCCATAGCCTGCAGAGCCCCTCTCGGTGAGGGCGCCGCCTGCGCCGACGGCGAAGCGCCGCACCGTCCCGGAAAGGCCCTCCGCCGAGAGCGTCGGCGCGTCGTAGACGTAGAGGGTGGCGCCGCGCCGCACGGGCGAGGGCATCGTGCCGGGCCACGACGCAACCGGCGCGCTGAAGCGGACCCCGTCGCTCGAGGTCAGGAGCGACGCGGTCCCGCCGCCGGCGACGGCGAGCAGAACACGCGCCGGCCTGGTAGCGGTCTCGGCGGCGGGGACGGCCAGGGCGAGCGCACAGGCAGTCGGGAGCAGGACTTTTCCGCGCACGGACGCTAACCTTGACCGAAGCCCCGGTCGCCATGCGCCTCGTCTCCGCCGCAGCCGCCGCCGCCGCGCTCCTCGCCGTTCTCCCTGCCGGATCGGCCGTGCGCCCCACGGCGTCTACCCTGATCGCACAGGGAATCGACCGCGCCGACCTGGCGCCGACCGAGAAGGCGCAGTACCGCGCTGTGCTCGCCCGGGCCCGAGCCGAGGCCTCGCGCCTCCCGAAGCTGCGCGCGGAGCTCCTGCAGAAGGTGCTCGCGGACGTCGCCGCGCAGTGGCGCGGGTACACACGCCCGCGCGCCCTCGCGCTTTTCTCGACGCTCGCCTTCAACGGGGCGTGGCTTGCGCACCACGCCGTCTGGGGCGATCATCCAGACCTCATCGGCGACGACGGCGTCGTCTACCGCTTCTTCTGGTCGCACGGCTACGTCTTCCACCCGCTCGCGAACTTCGCGAAGCTGAACGAGACCGTGTCCCTGGGCGACTACGACGGGACCGAGCGGCTGGCGCAGGCGCTGCTCGCCCGCGCCACCCCGGTCGGCTCGAAGCTCGTCTGGGAGTACGAGTTTCCGTTTGCGTTCGGGCGCGCACCGTGGACGTCCGGGATGGCGCAGGCCGTTGCCGCCCAGGCGCTGGCGCGCGCCGGTGACCTGCTCAGCGACCCTGCGCTGCTGGACGCGGCCGACGGCGCCTACGCCGCTCTGCCGGGCCTGCTCTCGGCGAGCTCGCCCACCAAACCGTGGGTCGCGCTCTACAGCTTCGACCGCACGCCCGTGCTCAACGCGCAGCTGCAGGCGGCTCTCTCGGTCGGCGACTACGCCGCGCTCACCGGTCAGCCCCCCGCCGAGGCCTTCGCGAACCGTCTGACGGCGTCGGCGGAGGCATTGCTGCCGCGCTTCGATACCGGGTACTGGTCGCGCTATTCGCTCCATGGTGACGATTCTCCGCTCCACTACCATGACTACGTCATCACGCTGCTCCGCAAGCTCGCCGCGCGCACCGGCGAAGCGGGCTGGAGCGAGACCGCCGATCGCTTCCGAGCCTACGAGACCCAGCCGCCATTGATCCGCGTCGGAGGGATTCCGGCGACGCTCTTCCCGCGGCCTGCGGGCGGCTACCGAGACCGCGCGCGCATCCGCTTCTGGCTCTCCAAGCGCTCGACGGTGACTCTGCGCGTCGGGCACACGGTGATGAGCGAGACGCTCGGGCACGGGGACCACACGTTCGTCTGGGATCCGGGGAAGAACGCCGTTCCCGGCACCTACTATCCGCGTCTGACCGCGGTCGGCGTGACCGGGCAGCGCGTCGAGGAGAGCCTCCCGCCGGTCAGGATCGCCCGCGGCCCTCGGCAGCGGTGAGGGCGCTCTGGCTCGCGGCCGCCGCGGCCGTGCTCGTCCCGGCCATACCGGCGCAGAGCGGCGACCGCCTCCAGCCCGTCCCGATCCTGATGTACCACGTCATCAGCTCCCCGCCGACGAACGCGGCGTACCCCGAGCTGTACGTGCCGCGTTCGAGCTTCGCGGCCGAGGTCGGCTGGCTGGCGCGCCGCGGCTACCACGCGGTCACGCTCCAGGAGGTCTTCGACTCCTGGCGCGGCGCCCGGACACTGCCGGCGAAGCCGATCGTCCTCTCCTTCGACGACGGCTATCTCAGCGACGTCACGAACGCGCTCCCGGTTCTACGGGCGCGGCACTGGCCGGGCGTGCTCAACCTGGAGGTCGCGAACCTGAAGCCGGTCTGGGGAATCCGCCCGCCGGGCGTACGGAAGCTGATCCGCGCCGGCTGGGAGATCGACGCGCACACGCTCACGCACCCTGACCTGACCACGGTCGGCGCCGCGCAGCTGCGAGACGAGGTCGCGGGCTCGCGGGCGGCGATCCGCAACGCCTTCCATGTCCCGGTCAACTTCTTCTGCTACCCGGCCGGCCGGTACAACGACACGGTGATCGCAGCGGTGCAGGCGGCCGGATACCTGGGCGCGACGACGACGAGCTACGGCCTCGCGAAGCCGGCCGAGCTGTACACGCTCGCCCGCGTCCGCATCAACGGCACCGACAGCATCTCCGCGTTCGGAAGCAAGCTCGAGGCTCTGCACGCGTGAGAGCACGCTGGCGGTGGTTCGTCGCCGGCGGAGCGATCGCGCTGCTGTGCATCGTCGGCGCAGGAGTGGGCTACTACCTCTACGTTTCCAGCCAGGGGGCCGACGTGCGCGGCTCCTCGACGGTCGAGTTCGTGCCGACCGAGGCCCCGCCGACGACAGTTCCGAAGCCCACGCCTCGTCCGAAGCTCGGGAGGCACGAATCGGCCGCCCTGAGGCGGGTCGACTGGCCGACCTTCGGCTACGACTCCCGTCGGCTGCGCTACCTGCCGAGCAGGCTGGCCCCGCCCTTCCGGGTCGCCTGGGTCTTTCACGGCCGGCACCTGCTCGAGTTCCCGCCTGCGGTCGCCTACGGGCGCGCGTACATCGCGAACAACTCCGGCGTGCTGTTCGCCGTTCAGGCCGCGACCGGGCGGACGAGCTGGCGCTACCGGTCGGGTCGCTGCGCGGCGGCCTCGCCGGCGGTCGCGGGCGAGTTCGTCTATATGGCGTTCCTCAACAGGCGGCGGCGGGGAAAGGAGGCCTGCAACGCCGCGCCGTCCACCCCCGGGATCGACGGCGAGGTCGTCGCGCTCGACGCTCGCACGGGGCATCTGCGCTGGCGCCGGCGGCTCGGCGCGAGCGAGACCTCGCCGCTCGTCGCCAGCGGCCGGGTCTACGCCGGGGACTGGCGCGGGGACGTCTTCGCGCTCGCCGCGCAGTCGGGCCGGGTGCTGTGGCGCTACCACACGGGGGGGCAGGTCAAGGGGGCGCTCGCGCTCGCCGGTCGGCGGCTCTACGTCGGCTCCTACGACCACCACGTCTACGCCCTGCGGGCGGGCACCGGGAAGCTGATCTGGCGTGGCTCGGCCCAGGAGCGCTTCGGCGGCCGCGGGACGTTCTACTCCACGCCTGCCGCCGCGTACGGCCGCGTCTACATCGGCTCGACCGACGGCAAGGTCTACTCGTTCGGGGCGACGACCGGCCGGTTGCGCTGGTCGCAGTCCACCCACGGCTACGTGTACGGGTCGCCGGCGATCTGGAACAAGCTCGTCCTCGTCGGCTCGTACAGCAACCGCTTCTACGCGCTCGATGCGGCTACGGGCGACGTCGTGTGGCAGTTCGAGGCGAACGGCCCGATCTCGGGCTCGGCGACCGTGCTCGGGAACATCGTCTACTTCTCGACGCTGAAGGGCCGGACGTACGGCCTGGACGCAAAGACCGGCAAGCGGGTCTGGAGCTTCCCCGACGGCAAGTACTCACCGGTCGTCGCAGGGCCCGACCGCGTATACCTCGTCGGGTACACGAGGATGTACGGCCTTGTTCCAGCTAGAGTCGCCGCCCAGTGAGGACGGCTCCGGCTCCCCCGCCTGATCTCGACGCCGAGCAGGAGGTCGACTTCGGCCGCTACTGGCGGACGATCGCTGCGCGCTGGTGGCTGCCGGTCGGGGGGCTGATCGCGGGGCTCGTGATCGGCTACCTCGTCTCGCTCGGGACGAACTCCACGAACTACAAGGCGACGGCGCAGGTCTACCTCGGTCAGCCGCTCGCTCCCGGCGGGAGCGCAAGCGTCATCCCGGTGCCGACGTCCCTCGGCCTCGTGACGAACTACGTCGATGCGGACTCGACGATCCGCAGCGTGGCCTCGAG
>JBKPCT010000273.1:0-8240 GCA_046727515.1 Actinomycetota bacterium
TCGCCAGCTCGGTACGCGGGTAGAGCGCGAGGATGAGCCCGCCGTTCAAGTGGAACATCACGACGGCGCCGGCGGCGCTCTCGTCGTCTCCGGCGAACTCGGTGCCGATCACGCCGGCCGAGTCCAAGCCGAGTCCGTCGCCGTAGAAGCTGAGCGCTCGATCGAGGTCGCTGACGGCGAGCGTTACCACGTGGATCCGAGGTTCCATTCTTCTTCCTCCTATTCGCGGTTGATGCGTCCCGTGCACCCTGGATGACACCATCCAGCGAGGCGCATTCGCTCACAATCAGCGTGTCGGTTCCCACAGTGTGGGCCGATTCTCCTTCACTCACAGGCCCGGCTTGACGACCATGTCCCCGGTGATGACGACGAGAGCCACCACGATCAGGGACATTCCCCACGACCAGCGGCGGATCTGCCGGGCCGCCTCCCTCGCGTCGCCTGCAGCCACGGCTCGCTCGGCGCCGATCGCAGCTCGGCTCTGGAATATCGCGCCGACGAGGAAGGCCGCGGCGAAGAGCGACAGCGCAAGCCAGATCCAGGTCTGGCCAAAGTCCCAAGCGTCGCTGTCGAGGACGAGCCAGATACCGAAGCCGAGCACGGCGACCATCGCCGGTCCGAGCACAAGCGGCCCGATCACTCGCAGGCTCCCGACGAGGCGGGCGATCGCGTCGGGCTCGCCGCCTCGAAGTACCTGGGCCGCGAGTACACCGAGGGTGACGAGACCGCCGACCCAGATCATCGCGGCGAGGACGTGGAGGAACATGAGCCACTCGTACAGCGTCACTGCGAGCGGCATCATGCGGCCCCTCCCTCCAGCCCGCGGCCGAATGCCGCGGTCTCGTCCGCTTGCTGCTCGGGATGCGCACCCGGGAGCAACAGGGCCGAAACCAGGGCGAGGGCGATCAGCCCGACCGCGACCCAAAAGGTCGTTCCGAAGGCACCGGCGAGCAGCGGCAACGCATGTGGCTGCCGCGACAGCGCCGACAGTCCCTCGATACCGCCCCGGAAGTCGGACACATCGGCAGCGATTACCCGCTGCAGGACGATCGCCAGCAGCGCAGTTCCGATCGCGCTTGCGATGCGCTGGATGGCGTTGATCGCGCTCGTCGCCCGCGGCGTCTCCTCGCGCGAGAGTGTCTCGAAGGCGGCGGCCATGGACGGCATGATCGTGCTCCCGATCCCGAAGCCGAGCACGAGCAGCGCCAGGGCGAGGTAGAAGTAGGAGGTGTCTGCGCCGACCTGGGTGAAGGCGAACGTGCCGAGGAGGGCGATCACCATCCCCGACGAGACGACCAAGCGCGCCCCCACCCTATCGGTCAGGAAGCCGGCGAGCGGCATCGCGAGCGCCGCTCCGACGGCCTGAGGGGCGAGGAGCAGTCCGACCTGCAGCGGGCTCTCGTGGCGGACGAGCTGGTAGTAGAGCGGAAGCAGGATCAGCGAGCCGAAGAGTGCGATCGGAAGCAGGAAGTTGGTGGCGGCCGCCGCGGCGAAGCCACGGCGGCGGAAGAGCGAGACATCGATCAGCGCGCGCTTGCCCCGGCGACTCGCATGCCAGACGAAGAGCGCGACGAGCGCGATTCCGATCACCGCGGAGACGATCGTGCGCGTGTTACCGAAGCCGCCCTGGTTGCCGGCCTCGGCGAGGCCGTAGAGGAAGAGGGCAATCCCGGGGGAAAGCAGCGCCAGTCCGCGCAGGTCGAGCCGGTTGCCGAGCTGCGGCTTCGCCTCCGGCAGCAGCCGCTGCGCCGCGAGCACCGCCGCCACACCGACCGGCAGGTTGATGAAGAAGATCCAACGCCAGCTCCACTCCACGATCAGCCCACCGAGCACGGGGCCGAGGACGGGGACGAGCAGCATCGGCACACCGAAGAGGCTCATAACCCGCCCCATCCGCTGCGGACCGGCGGCCTGCGCGAGGATCGTCTGGCCGACCGGCAGGATCATCCCGGCGCCGAGGCCCTGCAGCACGCGAAAGGCGATCAACGAGCCGATCGACCAGGCAACGCCCGCGAGCACGGAGCCGATCATGAAGAGGAGCAGCGAGACGACCCAGACGTGCTTGGCGCCGAAGCGTTCCGTCGCCCACCCACTCAACGGGATCACGCTCGCGAAGGCGAGCATGTAGCCGGTCAGCACCCACTGGATGGTCGAGATCGAGGTCCCGAGATCGCTCCCCAGCGTGGGGATCGCGACGTTCACGATCGTCAGATCGAGCACGGTCATGCTCGTGCCCAGGATCACGACCGCGGCGAGAACAACGATCTCTCGATCGAGGCCGAGCGTGCGCGGGCTGCGTGTTGACGTGATTTGATTTGCCATGCGATCCTCCTCGGTCGTTCTCGTTCACTCAAAACGTTCCATGCGTTAGAATATTCCAAACATGGGAGGTTTTTACCGCATGGTTCTCGCAATCGCTCGCCATCCGGGCGCGGTGCGGTTGCCGGTGATGAGATGACCTCGATCGCACAGCAGCTGGGCCTGCGCCAGCGCAAGAAGCAGCGCACACGGGCGCTGATCGCAGACACCGCCCTCCGCCTCTTCCGCGAGCGCGGCTTCGACGCCGTCACCATCGCCGAGATCGCGCAGGCGGCCGACGTCGACGCGAAGACGATCTACAACTACTTCCCGAGCAAGCCCGACCTCGCCTTCCAGCGCCTGGAAGCGTTCGAGGAGGAGCTCCTCGACGCTGTGCGCACGCGCCGGGCGGGCGAGTCGATCCTCGCGGCCTTCGCGCGCTTCGTACTCGACTCGCAGGGCCTGCTCGCCGAGGAGGACGCCAGCGAGCAACTCCGTGAGATCAACCGGATGATCGTCGACAGCCCGACACTCCTCGCGCACGAGCAGCAGGTGTTCGCGCGCTATACGGCCTCGCTTGCCGCCCTGATCGCTGAGGAGACCGGAGCTCGCCCCGACGACGTGCAGCCCTCGGTCATCGCCCACGCGCTCATCGGCTTTCACCGCTCCCTCGTCGAGTACGTGCGAGTAGCCACGCTCGCGGGCACTCCGAACACGACGCTGGCGCGCGACCTGCGCCGGCAAGCGAAGGCTGCTCTCGGCGCCCTCGAGCACGGCCTCGGGCGCTGCGGCGTGAAAGGAAGCTGACGAGTTAAGCAGCGAGCGGACTTGACAGCTCCCTGACAATATGTCATAGTCCTGGCATGATGGTAGGACGGACAACGGAAGGCCAGCTTGCGACGGAGGTCATCCTCGCCATCTTCAGGGCCAACGGGCTTCTGCTCGCGGCGGGTGACGAGCTCACTGCGACTGCGGGTCTGACGGCCGCCCGGTGGCAGGTCCTCGGCGCCTTGGCGCTCGCCGAGCGTCCGCTCACCGTCCCCCAGATCGCCCGGAGGATGGGCCTGACGCGCCAAAGCGTGCATGCGACGGTCGGACGGCTGGTCGCCGCCGGTCACCTCGAGCTCGTTCCGAACGCCGACCACCGCCGCTCACAGCTCGTCGCCATGACTCCGGCGGGACAGGAGGCGTACCAGCGGCTCGATCGACGTCAGGCGGTCTGGGTGAGCGAGCTCGCCGCCGGCCTCGAGCGGCACGAGCTCGAGTCGACCGTGCGCGTGCTCGAAACGATCTGCCGACGGCTCGACCCGGTAGGCACCGACAGAAAGGATGAGCGATGAGAGCGATGACGGCAGCACGGCAACGGAGGCTGCAGCGAGCGATGCACCTCCTGGCCGGCGTGGCCCTGCTCACCTATGTCTACCTGCCCGCAGGCCGCGGGCTCGAGGACGGCATCCGCTTCCTCGTCTTCCCGCTGCTCGCCGCGACCGGGATGGCGATGTGGCAGGCGCCGCGCCTGCGGCGGGCAGTGAAGGCGGCTCGCCGGCGCCGCCTTCCCCTCGGCCACCTGTCGATGGTCGCAGAACGGACGCCGACGTTCGCCGAGACAAGACCGCGACTTGCCAGAAGGAGATGATCCACGTGGCTGTCCAGCTGAAAGAGATGGATGAACGAGTGATGTTCCGAGAGCAACTCCAGCAGGACACGGGGCCGGTCGTGCTGATCAACGTCTTCAATGTCGCACCAGAAGACACCGAGAGCCTCCTGCAGGCCTGGGCCGAGGATGCGGCGTTCATGAAGCAGCAGCCCGGCTACATCTCGACCCAACTCCACCGCGGCGTCGCCGGAAGCACGACCTTCATCAACGTCGCCGTATGGGAATCGGCTCGAGCGCTCGCTCGGGCTTTCGGCTCACCCGAATTCCAGGCCCGCACCGCCCGCTACCCCGACAGCGCCGTCGCTGCACCACACCTGTTCGAGAAGGTGGCCGTGGCCGGAATCTGTGTCGACTGACAGCTTCCTTCAGTCGCCTATCACTCGTGCGGGCGGTGTCTCGCGCGTCGGCGTAGACGGGGGTCAGCCCCGAGGCGGTGATGCGGGGCAGGCATGCGGCTGAGTCGTCCGTGAACGCTCTTCCAGAGGATCTCGTTCATGAGCCGCATCGGGATCTGGTCGGGTCGCGCGAAGTCGATTGTCGTCGACTCGTCCGCGAGCGGCGCGGTGGCGGTGTTCGTCGCGGTCAACGACACCTGCGGCATCAGAACGTTGTACGGCGTCAGGTTCGGAATCGTGCTGAAGGCCCTCGACATCGAGTTGGCCGCGGCGTCGAACTGGGTCAGCGGCGGCACGCCGAAGATTGTCTCGATCGTGCGCAGGACAGACACCGACGAGTAGATCGTCGAATCGACGGTTCCGGTCTGTGTGTACGGGCTGATCACGAGCGCGAGCGATCGGTGTGCGTCAACGTGGTCCGGCCCGTCCTGTGCGTCGTCCTCCAGCACGAAGATCGCGGTGCTCGACCAGAACCGAGAGTGCGACACTGCTTCTACTAGGCGGCCGAGCGCGAGGTCGTTGTCTGCGACGTAGGCCGACGGCTTCCGCGCGGAGGGGGTCGTGCCGTAGGTGTGGTCGCTCGGGAGGTAGACAAACTGCATCGCGGGCATCGAGCCGCGCGCCGCGTATCCGTTGAAGACCTGCAGCCAGCGATCGATTCGCGTCTGATCGGTCGTGCCGAGGTCCCACCCAGGATAGGACGGGTCCGTGTGCGTGAGGAGGCCGGGGATCGAATCCTGCAGATCGACCGGGTTGTCCACGAAGAAGCCGAAGTTCCTGTAGTCGACGTGGTGCGCCGCGAGCTCGTCCCAGAGGAAGGTGCGGCCGGGATCCTCGCCCGGCAGGCCCGCCGTCTCGTCGTCGCCGAAGCCGCCGAAGTCGTATGGGCGGCCGTACCCGTTGTAGTCGAGCGGCCAGTTGCGCTGGATGTAGTCGTTCGCGTATGCGCCGGTCGTCCACGACCAGCCGTCGGCCGAGACGTCCGCGTCGGCGTAGAAGTTGTCGAACGTGACGAAGCGGCGTGCGAGCGCGTGCGTGTTCGGCGTCACCTGCGCGCCGAAGAGGGCAAGCGAGGGTTCGCCGTTCCCCTTGCCGAGGTCTCCGAGGATCTGGTCGTAGGTTCGGTTCTCCTTCATCACGTAGATCACGTGCGAGATCGCGGCCGGAACCGCGGCAGGAGTGGGCTGCGGCCCAAACCGGTCGTTCGCTCGAACCTGCGCTGTGTCCGCGGCGAGCTGCGTGGCGTCGGGGAGGGGGATCCGTGACAGCGAGCCTCGGAACAGGAGCGGCCAGTACGTCCCCTCGCCTGCCGTCGCGCTCGTCGGAAGCGCGAGGTTCGGACCGATACCGAGCCCCTTCATGTTCGTCACGAACAGTGTGCCTCTGCGCGGGTCGAGCGCGACCGCATCGGGATACCACGCCGTCGGGATGTAGCCGAGGATCCCATCGCCCCCTGTCGCGCCCGCGCGCGCGAGCGCGACGACGACGACCGCGTTATCGCCTGCCGCAGTCACGTACAGCCGATCGCCGTCGGGACTCACGGCGAGGGCGTTCGGACTTGCACCGATCGGCGATCCGGGATCCGGCCGGAGGTCGATCGTGCGGAGCACGGCGCCGCTCTGCGCGTCGAGGACCCCGACCGAGTCGGAGTCCGAGTTCGCGACGTAGATCTCGGAGCGCGTGGGCGAGGCGGCGATCGCACTCGGGTGCGTGCCCGTCACGGTGGTGTGAACGACGGAGGCCGTCGCGGTGTCGACGACCGAGACGGTGTGCGCACCCCAGTTCGCCACGAACGCGCGCGACCCGTCCCGACTGACCGCGACTCCGAAGGGGAGGTGGCCGACGGGCACAGTGCCCACCACCTTCCTCGCGCCGGGGTCGACGATCAGCAGCGAGTCCGTCATGTTGCCGGCGACGTAGAGGCGGGACCCGTCCGGCGCGACTGCGATCCCCGCCGGGTACGGGTTGACGCTGCCGAGCTGGATCTCCTGCTTCGCCGTCAGCGTGCGGCCTGCGACCGCGAACGTGTGCAGCGCCCCGCCGGCTCCGTCGGAGGCCCAGGCGGTCCCGCCGTCCGGCGAGAACGCAAGCCCGGTGTAGTAGCTATGCCGGTGCCCGTACGCGAAGCTCCACGGCCCCTGCGCGTTGGCGCCGTTCTCGTCAATCGTCTGCAGGACGGAGGCCGTCGCTGGGTCGACGACCATCAGCGAGTGCTGCCAGTAGCCGGCGTTCTCCACGAGCAGCACGGAGCCGGTGGGGCTGAGCGCGGCCGCGAGCGGACCGGGGCCGAGCGCCGTCTGCGAGCCCGCGGGTGTGAGCGCCCACCCTTCGGGCGTGGCGGAAGTCCCTGGTGCCGCGCCCGCAGAGCCGGTGCCGAGCACCAGCGCGACGACTCCGAGCGCGGCGAAGCGGTGCATGCGGGCAACCTACGACCCCGCCAGGGGCCGCTGGGTTAGCGGAGCGTTTCGGCGCGGAGACCAAGCGGTGAAAGTTGCTCCTGGGGATGGGAGTCCCAAGGGCGACCAGCCACCAAGCTGGGATGCAGGCTCTTTCTGCGACCTCATTCGTGAGTCTTTACGCCGCGTTTCTGGGTGCGCAATGATCGGCCACGGTGCTCGAGCACGATCAGATTGCGGAGCTTCAAGAATGGGCGAAAGGGCTCGCCCGGGACGAGCGCCCAGAACTTCGCGCTGCCGCCAAGGCGATCCTCCTTCTCGCCGACGACCTTCTGGCTGCGCGCAGCCAGCTACTCGAAGACCAGTGGATCAAGGAGGCACTCCAAGAACAGGAGATCAGCATCGAGCAGACGCTCCGCCACCGCCTGCGGCGTCTCCTCCGAGGCCGAGCAACCTACTCAGAACCCGAAGGCTAGAGGCCTGTGGACGCTCGACGCCCGCATGGCTCTAGCGCTTGAGGCGCGCCTGTGGATCGCGCTGTGGATTACTGCTGAGGGTTTGACAGCGCGATCCGCCAGGCAGCGATCTCTTCGAAGCTCGGGCCGCCCCATGCAACGCAGTGATCCATCTGGGCTTGCTCGGGGGAGAAGCGGCGCTCCTCCCCCGAGAGCCGGCGTGTGCTCAGTGTTAGGGGATCGCGATCTTTGCGACCACCTGCTGCTGGTAGTGGGCGGGATTCGAGCCGTCGTCGTAGGTGCTCACGAAGGTCGAGACGTCGGTCGTCCCGTCGGTGATGTTGCCGAAGTAGTCGCCGATGAACGTCGTCTCGCCGGCGGGGCTGCCGGTATGCGGAGCGTTCAACTGCGGGTCCCAGGTGTGCTGCGTGAGCCGGACGTTCTGCCCGAGCGGCGCGAGCGTCGGCGTGTAGAACTGGATGCTTGCGTTGATGCAGTAGTTGGGCGCCCCGTACGGTGGCACCGGGCCGGTGTAGTCCGGGTTTTGGGCCGCGCGGTCGAGCGCGATCCCGGCGGCCGCGGCCTCGGCGGTGCCGGCGGCCGGGCAGGCGAGGCGGCGATCGTAGAAGTTGACGCTGACCGTGCCGTCGTCCGCCACCGCGAGGTTCGGCTGGAACTCGTCCACAGGGCTGGTGTTGTCGTTGACCTGGATCGGGGTCGTCCAGGTCGTGCCGCCGTCATAGGAGGCCGTGAGCAGGATGTTCCCGATGCCGGCGCTGTAGTCCTCGTACGCGATGTAGAGCGGATAGCGACCCTGCGCGTCGAGGTGGTTCCCGACAGCGAAGGTGTCGGTGATCCCGTCACGGAAGGTCGTGTTCGAATAGATCAGCAGTGGCAGCGCCGCGTTGTTCACCGGCGTGCTCACGACTGTCCAGGTCTTTCCGCCGTCGGTGGAGCGATCGACCGAGATCGTCGATGCGAAGGACTGGTGCGCCGGGTTCTCGTTCGTGATCGTCGTGTACACGGCGCCGTTCGGGTC
>JBKPCT010000274.1:0-4710 GCA_046727515.1 Actinomycetota bacterium
GTCGAGACGTTCACGGTAGGAGGCGCCGCCGCGGCCCCACGGACGAGCTCCTCGGCGGAGGCCTCCTCGGCACCCCGACAACCGAGCCTGATTCTCGCTCAGCGGCCATAGGGCTTCGCTGCGAACACCTGCCGGTAGACATGGTGGTCGTTCAAGCGGAGCACGCGCAGCTCGCTCGGACCGTAGATGAGTCGATAACGGTGGGCGCCGACGCAGTCGAGGATGCTGTACTGCGCCACATGCTCCGCCTGGCAGTCGATCGTGCCGTACTTGGCGTGGTCCCCCTCCTGCAGCCGGAACACGTGGCCCTGGGTGAGCGCGGCGGCGGTCCCGCTGCTAGCGACTAGGGCGCCAGCGAGAAAGGCGGCTGCTGTTTTCGCGGACATGACCTTGCTCTCCTTCGTTTAGTTCTCAATCGACACGACTTTAGTTCGGCTCGGCTCTGGGCAAGGGGCCGTGAGTCACGGCCTGAGTCACGACCCGCCCGTTTGCAGGGAATCGTTGCTTTCCGCCCCATCAGGACTCACGCAACCATGCCGGAAGCGCTTGGTTACGCGGGTCGTTTGCGTCAGGGACGCCGGGAAAGCTCCTGGCGTGCACACCCGCAACTCGAGCCGCAAAAGTCGGTAGACGGAGAGCGTGATCTGCAATGGCCTTGCTCTCCCTCTACGCGCTTTGTCGCATGGGGAGCAGCAAGCCTGGCAGCCTCGCGGGACGCGCGTCCCCCCGGGCGGGGCGGGCGAAGGCCTAGCCGCTATGGTCGAGCGCGTGGGCTCCGACGTGTCGTTACCCCATGGCACGGTCACGTTCCTGTTCACGGACATCGAAGGCTCGACGCGCCTTTTGCAGGAGCTGAGCGATGAATACGTGGACGTGCTGGCCGATCACCGTCGCAGGCTGCGCGAGGAGTTCGCTCGCCACGGTGGCGTCGAGGTGGATACAGAGGGAGACTCGTTCTTCGTAGCGTTCGCGAAGGCGTCCGACGCACTGGCGGCGGCTGCGGCGGCGCGGGAGGCGCTCGCCGACGGACCGATCCGAGTGCGCATCGGATTGCACACGGGCGAGCCGACGGTGACAGAAGAGGGATACGTCGGGATCGACGTGCATCGCGTGGCGCGCATCGCCGGCGCAGGTCACGGCGGCCAGATTCTCGTCTCGCAGGCAACGCGCGATCTGGTAGGCGCGGAGCGGCTGCGCGACCTCGGCGTGCACCGGCTCAAAGACCTCGAAGCCCCGGAACGGCTCTACCAGCTCGACGACGGTGAGTTCCCGCCGCTGAGGAGCGTCGACCAGACGAACCTTCCAGTGCAGCCGACGTCGTTCGTCGGGCGCCAGCGCGAGCTTGCCGAGGTGGTCGCGTTGCTCGACGTGCATCGGATCGTCACGCTCACCGGTCCGGGCGGGTCGGGCAAAACTCGACTGGCGCTGCAAGCTGCTGCGGAGAGCGTCGAACGGTACGGCGACGGGGTGTGGTTCGTCTCACTCGCCGCGGTGCGGGATCCGCAATTGATCGAGCCGACGATCGCGCGGGTGGTCGGCGGGCCCGACGACGTGCACGAGTTCTTGGCGGACAAGCGAACGCTACTCGTGCTCGACAACCTCGAGCAGCTGCTCCCGGACGCCGCAGGCATCGTCGCCCGGCTCGATACGCGCATCCTCGCCACCAGCCGAAGCCGCCTCAACATCGCGGCCGAGCAGGAATTTCCGGTGCCTACGCTCCCACTCGACGACGCGGTGGCACTCTTCACGCAACGCGCGCGGCAGCTCGAGCCCCGCTTCGAGCCCGATGCCGCGGTGCATCAAATCGCAGAGCGGCTCGACGCGCTTCCGCTCGCACTCGAACTCGCTGCCGCGCGCGTGAAGGTGCTTACACCGGGACAGATGCTCGAGCGCCTCGGTCGTAGCCTCGACCTACTGACGTCTGGTGCGCACGACGCACCCGAGCGGCAGCGCACGCTGCGCGGGACCGTCGAGTGGAGCTATCGGCTCCTCACCGCCGACGAGCAGCAGTTGTTTGCGCGGTTAGCCGTGTTCGCCGGGAGCTTCGAGCTCGAAGCGGCGGAAGCCGTCTGCTTCGCTGAGCTCGACGTCCTGCACTCGCTGGTTGACAAGAGCCTGCTGCGGCACGGCGAAGACGGGCGTTTCTTCATGCTCGCGACGATCAAAGAGCTCGCAGTGGAGAAGCTGCGCGATCTCGCGGATGCACCGTCGCTGCGTCGTCGCCACGACGACTACTTCCTCGGTGTCGCGGAAGATCTCGACGCGCGTGAGCGGCTCTCGGGGATGCGTGACCTGGGCGCGGAGTCTCTCGACCGCTTTGAACTGGAGCTGCCGAACTTTCGCGCTGCGCTCGCCGGGCTAGTGGGGGACGGCCGGCGCGAAGGCGTGCTCCGCCTTGGGGCGGCCCTCTGGAAGTTCTGGCTGAACAGGGCGCAATTCCGCGATGCCGCAGACTGGCTCGAACATGCGACCCTCGACGACGCGACTCTCCCGTTAGGCGTCCGCGCGGCCGCACTCGGGGCTGCGGGCGCAATCGCGTACTACACCTATGACGATGTCGACGGAGCGGAGCGGCTCTGGCGAGAAGGGCTCGAATTGCGCCGCGTGCAGGACGATCCGCACGAGCTGGGCGTTGCGTTCAACCGCTTGGCCAGCGTCGCGTGGCGGCGGGGCGACTTCGACGCCGCTATCGCGTACCACAAACAGGCGCTACCGCTGTTCGAGCAGGCCGGCGCTGAGCGCTTACGCCTGAATGAGCTGCACCTTCTGGGCGAGGAGTACCGCGACCGCGGGGACTTCGACGACGGTGAGCGGTTGCTCGAAGACACGGCGACGCGCGCACGGGAGCTCGGCTTCGACCAACAGCTGTCGAGCACATTGCACAGCCTTGGAGACCTCTCGCTCGATCGTCAGGATCCTGAAACGGCGCTGCACCACTTTTCCGAAGCTTTGGCGTACGCCCAGGCGACTGGCAGTCGGCGTGGGCAGATCTACTGCATCGCAGGTATCGCGTGCGCGCTGGTGCAACGCGGCGACGACCGATCGGCCGCGCGCCTTTGGGGAATCGCGGAGGACCAGGAACGTCGGCTCGGGTTCCGGATACTCCTGAACGAACGGCAGCGCTACGAGCGCTTCATCTCGGGCGCCCGGGAACACCTCGGTGGGGGGTACGAGGTCGACCACCGGGCCGGCGCGGGGCTGACGCTCGACCAGGCAGTCGCCGAGGCGCGGCAATACGCTTCGGCGTGATTTCGCGTATGAACTCGTGCCGGACGGGTCACTGCGCCACGAATACGTGACGCCGGATTGTTGCGTCGTCGACCAGCACCGCGAGCGCGCATGTTGCGAGGTCGGCGCGGGACAGGCTGAACTCGCGTCGCACGTTCCGCTCGAACGCGATGCGGTAGCGCCCGCGTGCCGGCTTGTCGGTCAGGCGCGGCGCGCGGATGATCGTCCATTCAAGGCCGCTTTCGTGGATCAATTGCTCGGCGCGCCGCATATCGCTCGCGGATCCCTTCAACATTCGCCGCACGATCGGTTTGCCGACGTAGCGGAAGAAGAAGCCGTCGCCGGTCGTGTCGAGCATCGAGCCGGTGATGGCGATATACCGCCGCACGCTCGCCTCGCGCATCGCCTGCACAATGCTGCGCGTGCTTCCGCTCCAGACGCTGCTGGGCGCTCGGCCGGGACCGCTCAACGCCGAGACGACGCTGTCAGCGTCGGCGAGGGCGGGAGCGATCGCGTCGGCGTCCATAACGTCGGCCTTCACGAGTCGGACTGTGCCTTGCAGATCCAAAGGAGGGCCGTCGGGGGTGCGGACGATCGCCGTTACCTGGTGGCCATTTGCCACCGCCTGCTCGACTAGTTGCCTTCCGGTTCGTCCGCTGGCGCCGAAGATCGCGATTCGCATGGTTCGACCGGCATCGTCGCCAGCCAGCCGCATCGAAGGCCAGGGATTCGCCGTGGGACGAAGCGGTTCGAGAAAAGACAGCCCGAGCGTCAGCCGGGCAGGCCGAGGCTCGGTTTTCCGCGATCCTGTCTGAGCCTCCGCGAACACTCAAAAGCGAAGCGCGACGTAGAGATGGTGGGCCGTGCCGCCCTCGGTTGGCCCGTACCTCGGGAGCACCACGAGTGGGCGGATCTCCCGGATCAGCCCGACCGGCGCCCGCAGTGATGCCGCGATCGGCTTCCCGTCATCCCAGACGTCGGCGCTGCTCGGGAGCCTCACGAGCGGAGTCGCCGACGTCGCGTTCATCGGGCACACGATGTACGCGCTGGTCACCGGCGGGGGCTGCTCCCACGGCGTCCTCGGGGTTCCCAACCAGGTCGTCCGCGTCAACCCGGACGGAAGCTGGACGGAGGTCGCCGACCTCAGCACCTACTACCGGACGCACGGCGTCGCCCATCCCAACGTGGGCGACTACGAGCCGGACGGTACGCCGTACAGCATGATCGCCGTCCGCGGGGACCTCTACGTCGTCGAACCCGCCTGGCGCCGCATAAGGCGCTTCCAAGCATTTCTGCGGCGGCGGGCTTCAGGGGCCCGCCGCCGCCCACCACCGCGACACTACTTAGAGCTCCTTTCACAATGACGTGTTCACGAGTCGGCGGTAGCAGACGAGGCAGCAGCCGAGTGCAAGGAAGGCTTCGTGGATGTCGGCTCGCCGGTCGTGGCGGACAAGCAGTCGTTTGAACTGGTGCAGCCAGGCG
>JBKPCT010000275.1:0-7219 GCA_046727515.1 Actinomycetota bacterium
CGGCCTGTCCGACCGGTTCCTGCGCGCGATCACGCCGGTGCTCGACGCGATGCAGATCGTGCCCGCCTTCGCCTACCTGATGCCGATCGTGATCCTGTTCTCGGTCGGGCCGGGCGCCGCGGTGATCACGACGATGATCTACGCGATCCCGCCGGCGATCCGGATCACCGCGCTCGGGATCCGAGGCGTGCCGGCGAACACGGTGGAGGCGGCCGAGGCGATGGGCTCGACCCGCCGGCAGAAGCTGCTGAAGGTGCAGATCCCGCTGGCCCGGAAGATGCTTCTGCTCGCAGCCAACCAGACGATCCTGTTCGCGCTCTCGATGGTCGTGATCGCGAGCCTGATCAACACGGATCCCGGTCTCGGCGGGCTAATCACCGGCGGCCTGAACACGAACCCTGCGCTCGCGATCCTGGCCGGCGCCGCGATCGTGATCATGGCGATCTCGATCGACCGCTCGACGGAGGCGATGGCGCAGCGCACCGACCCGGCGCGGATGCACCTCACCGACGCGAAGCGAAGACTGCTGCGGCTCGAGACCGCCGCGACGGCGCTCGCGATCGGGCTCAGCGTCGGCATCGCGTACGCGCTGGACACGGGCGCCGTGTACGTGAACGTCGGCAACGCGCCCGCCTGGCTGCAGGCGAGGATCCAGAGCGCCCTCGACTACGTCGAGGATCCGTCGACGTTCCTCTTCTCGATCACGAGCTGGATCGGGAACCACCTCGTCCAGTACGGGCTGCAGCCGCTGCTCAACTTCTTCACCCAGACACCGGCGCCGGTGATGCTTGCCGGCCTAACGCTGATGGCCCTCCTGCTCTCCGGGTGGCGGCAGGCGGTGACGACGTTCGTGATGCTCTCCGTCATCGGCGTGCTCGGCGAGTGGGACAACGGGATGAACACGGCGTCGCAGGTCGTCGTCGCGCTCGTGCTGACGATGCTGATCGGCTTCCCGCTCGGCGTCTGGGTGGCGGAGAGCAGGCGAGCCGAGCAAGCCGTCCGTCCCGTGCTCGACATCCTGCAGACGCTGCCGCAACTGATCTACCTGATCCCGTTCATCTACCTGATGCCGGTCTCGATCGTCCCGGGGATCATCGCGGCGGTGCTCTACGCCGCACCGGTCGTGATCCGGCTCGTGTCTGCGGGGATCAAGGAGGTAGCCGCGAACACGGTCGAGGCGGCGACCTCGTTCGGCGCAACGGAGCGGCAGGTGCTGCTGAAGGTCAAGATCCCGCTTGCCCGCGACGCGATCATGCTCGGGGTGAACCAGGGGATCATCATGGTGCTCGCCGTCGTCGTGATCGGCGGGCTCGTCGGCTCGGGCGGTCTCGGCTACGAGGTCGCCTACGGCCTGCAGCAAGGCCGGTTCGGGTCGGGCGTCGTTGCCTCGATTGCGATCCTTGCGCTCGGGATCGCGCTCGATCGCGTGACCCGGGGCAACAGGCAGGCTCGGTTGGAGGGAAGTCGTTGACGGAACCACAGGAGGAGGGCTGTATGTCGAAGTACCTGTCGCGGCGGGGCCGATTCGTCGTGCCGCTGCTCGCGCTCGGCCTGGCGGCGGTCGCGTTCGCCGCGGTCGGCGGAGCGACGGCCGGCGGCAAGTCGTGCGGCACCGTCACACTCAACGAGCAGGCATGGGCCGGCTCGACGGCCAACACGTATGTGGCCAAATACGTGCTCGAGCACAACCTCGGCTGCAACGTGAAGATCACGCAGATCACGGAGGTCCCGGTCTACCAGGCGATGGCTGCCGGCAAGACCGATGCCATCCTCGAGGACTGGGGCCACGTCGCGCAGCAGAAGCAGTACGTGACCAAGCAGAAGACCGTCGCCTACGAGGGGCCGAACGGCGTCACCGGCGTGATCGGTTGGTACATCCCGGACTACCTGATGAAGCAGTACCCGCAGTTCAAGACGTGGAGGGGGCTGAAGGGGAAGGAGACGGTCTTCAAGAGCCCCGAGTCCGGATCTCAGGGGATGTTCCTCGGAGGCGATCCCTCGTACCAGCAGAAGGACCGGACGCTGATCAAGGCCCTCGGCCTGAACCTCAAGTTCGTCAGCGTCGGGGCGGAGGCCGCGCAGGTCGCGCGCTGGACGCAGCTCTACAAGCAGCACAAGCCCGTGCTCTTCTACTGGTACGACCCGCAGTACCTGAACGCCACGTACAAGCTGGACCAGGTGAAGCTCCCGCCGCGGTTCAAAGGCTGCCAGGACGACGAGAAGCAGGGCGGCGACCCGAAGAAGTACGCGTGCGCTTACCCGACCTACATTCTGAACAAGTTCTTCAGCAAGAAGTTCGCGACCAGCGGCTCGCCCGCCGTCGCGTTCCTGAAGAGGTGGAAGTGGTCGAACGCCGACCAGAACGTCGTCGCCGGGCTGATCGCGGGCAAGCACATGCAGCCGGACAAGGCGGCGGAGCAGTGGGTGAAGGCCAACCAGCCGAAGGTCAAGGCCTGGCTCGGCTAGCAACAGCTACGTGAGCAATGCCCAGGGGGCGCCTCGCGACCGGCGTCGAGGCGCTCCCCCACGGGCTTGATCGACAAGAGCTGCCCGTGGCGAAGGACCTGAGGTACCGTCGGAGGCGTAGGCCTCCTCGTCGCGGATACCGCGTGTCGCGGGCTCGGGCGCCCGTAGAGTTGCGTTGGTGCCGCCCGTTCACCTGACCCCGTTGACCCCGCTGTCCTTCCTCGAGCGCAGCGCGCTGGCCTTCCCGGAACGAACGGCGGTCGTCGACGGGGAGACGAGGCTGACGTGGGCCGGTCTCCGCGAGCGCGCGCGGCGGCTTGCGGTCGCCCTGCAGGAGGCCGGGACCGAGCACGGCGACCGTGTCGCCGTCCTCGCCCCGAACGTCACTCCGTTGCTCGAGGCGCACTTCGGCGTCCCGCGCGCCGGCGCGGTTCTGGTCGCGATCAACACCCGGCTGATGCCGCAGGAGATCGCCTACATCCTCGAGCACTCGGGCGCCCGGGCGCTCGTCGTCCACGAGTCGCTGGCCCACCTCGTGGAGGGCGCCCCGGTCGAGAGGCTGCTGGTCTGCGGGCCCGGCGGCGACTACGAGGCATTCCTCGCCTCGGCAGGTCCGGGCGAGCCGGAGGACCGGCTGGAAAGCGAAGACGACCCGATCTCGATCAACTACACGAGTGGGACCACCGGTCGGCCGAAGGGCGTGATCTACACGCATCGCGGCGCATACCTGAACGCGCTCTCGGAAGTCCTGCACGCGAAGCTCGACTCCCGGTCCGTGTACCTCTGGACGCTGCCGATGTTCCACTGCAACGGCTGGTGCTTCACGTGGGGGGTGACCTCCGTCGGAGCGACGCACGTGTGCCTGCCGAGGGTCGACCCGGCGCTCGTGTGGCAGCTGATCGAGGAGGAGGGGGTCACGCATCTGAGCGGCGCGCCGACGGTCCTCGTCATGCTCGCGTCCGACGACGCGGCCGGGAGGCTCTCGAGGCCGGTTCAGATCACGACCGCGGGTGCGCCGCCGTCGCCCACCGTGATCGAGCGCACCGAAGCGCTCGGCTTCCTGATCAACCACGTGTACGGCCTGACCGAGACGTACGGCCCGATCACTATCTGCGAGTGGAACCCGGACTGGGATGGTCTGGACGTCCGGCGCCGGGCCCGGCTGCGGGCGCGGCAGGGACTGCACCTCGTCACCGCCGATCCCGTGCGCGTCGTCGACGCGGACCTGAACGACGTCCCCGCCGACGGGGAGACACTCGGTGAAGTGGTGATGCAGGGCAACAACGTGATGAAGGGCTACTTCGCGGACGAGGCCGCTACGGCGGAAGCATTCCGTGGCGGCTGGTTCCACTCCGGCGATCTCGGCGTGATGCATCCCGACGGCTACGTCGAGCTTCGCGACCGGATGAAGGACATCATCATCTCCGGCGGCGAGAACATCTCGACAATCGAGGTCGAGCAGGCGCTCGTGCGCCACCCGGACGTGCTCGAGGCGGCAGTGATCGCGGTTCCTCACGAGAAGTGGGGGGAGCGACCGAAGGGCTTCGTCACTCTTCGACCCGACGCGGCGCTCAGCGCCGAGGAGCTGATCGTCTTCGCCCGCGAGACCCTGCCGGGCTTCAAGGCGCCGGACGAGATCGAGTTCTGTGAGCTCCCCAAGACGTCGACGGGCAAGGTGAAGAAGTACGAGCTGCGCGAGCGAGAACGCGCGCGTCGCTCCTAGTAGGCGAGGCGGCTGATCGTCGTCCGCGCGCTCCGCCGCGGCATCACCGCCGACGGCGCCGGCGCCGCTGTTGGCGGAGCCAGCGCCGTGCGGGGTCGGCGGCGAGCGCGATCGAGCTGAGTGGAACATCGAGGGTGAGCCCAAGCCTGAGCATGCGCGAAAGCTCGGCCGGCTCGACGTGAGCGCCTGCGAGCTTCTCGACCTCATCGGCCAGGATGGGCGTCGCCGGACGGTCCAATCCTCGCGGGCGCACGAAAGATTCGATGAAGCGGGCCCGTCTCTCGGCTCCACCGTCGCCGTCCTCGAGCACCCCGGCAAGCTGCCTTGCGTGCTCCGTGAGCGAGCTCGCCACGTGCAGGAAGCCGCCGTTCTCCTCCAGGAGGTAGTGGAAGTGCAGCGTGCTCTCCTGGGCGAACTCTCGGTCCAGGATCGTCAACACGCTCTTGCCGACGATCCCCGCTTCGATCATCGCCGTCGTGTTGATTCCGACGACCGCGGCGCTGTGCGTGAGCGAGTCGAAGAAGTCTGCCCGCTCTTCAGGCGTCACGGGACGGGCGGAACGCCGTGGCCAGATGACGACGTTCTCGAAGCGCCCGAGATCCACCTCATGCCATCGCCTGCCGGTCGGGTGAGGACGGATGGCGATTCCAACTTCGCGCAACCGCTCGTCATCGCTCGCTCGCAGCGTCTCGATCCAGCGCGTCACAAAGCGCACTTCATGATCCATGCGTCGCGTGACGAAGGGGCTCGAACCCAGAAACAGGACATAGGGACGTGCCAGATCGAGACCGATCCTCCGCACGAACTCGCCGCGCGGCGAGCGTGGCCGCTGTTCGAACCAGTAGTCGAACAGCTGTGCACCTGTCGTAACCACACGCGAAGCCGGCATCCCGTGCAACTCGATGGCCTCCCGCCGCTGGATCTCGTTCCACACGAACACCCGCTCCGGGGCGAACCTGAGCAGCCCTTTGCTGGTCAGGTTGTCCCAGCTCGCGACACACGTCGCGGCCGGAATACTCAGCCTCCGCGCGCTCTTCAGGAAGTCGACCTGGCTCGAGCCCACCTTGACCACAGGGCTGACCAACACCACATCCGGCCTGAGCCTCCGGATGTAGCGGTCGATCCGTCGACTGGTCGGGATTGCGGCCTCCAGCCTCGCCGCCGCACCGATCACACGCTTCGAGAGCTCCGCATCGGTCGTCCCGGCGAGTTCCCGCGCGACACGTAACGCCAGCCGACGCGCGATGGGGTCGAACTCAGTCGCCGTCTCCAGCCGATTCACGACCAACCTCCGCATCCGCCGGCGCAGGGCGGGCGCGCCTTCGTACCGTGGATGCGTGTATCGGGCGAGATCGCCGATCGCCCGGACGAGCCAAGCAATCGACCGCCAGCCGTCGAACCTCCAGCGCTCGGGCGCGAACCCGCTGGTCACTCCCGGCGGCAGCGGCCTGCGAGGCAGACGGCCCCGCTTCAACTCGAAGGCTAGATGCACTTCGTGGCCGCGCTCGGACAGCTCGGAGAGGAGCGACGCGTAGTTCGAGGCGATGCCTGCTCGATAGGCGAAGAAGAGAACTCTCAGCCTGTCGTCTCCTCCTGGCTCACGTGTCGCATCGGCGAAAGGCGCCGTACCAGTTCTCTGCCGATTTCTTCCGCCTGTGCCGGCCCTCGAGCCGGAATCCGTAGGACTCGAGGAGCGCGACGACCTCGGCGGTGTGTGCATCGTCGATCTCGGCAAGAACGCTTCGACACTCCGGTGCACCGAGGGTGGATTGCGCGCCGCGGAGAACGTGCGCTTCTGCCCCATCGACATCGAGCTTGACGAGGTTTGGGCTCGGCAGTCGAAGCAGCGCGACGACCTCGTCGAGCGTCACGGCCACAATAGGCTGCGTGTAGCGTTTGTGGCTGTTGCCGGCAGCCGGTGTCCAGGCTTCCCCGGAGAATGCGTGACGGCTCTGGCCCGGCTCCACTGTGCGATACCTGAAGGCCTGAAGGCCGCTGGTGCTCGACAGGGCAAGAGGCACGGGAACAACCACGCTCGACAGCCCGTTCAAGGCGATGTTCTCGCAGAGACGCGCGTAGCTCGAGAAGCCCGGCTCGAAGGCGACGACGAGGCCCTCGCTCCGGAGGAGGGTCGCGGCGATGAGCGAGACGACGCCGACGTTCGCGCCGATGTCGTAGACGGTGTCGCCCCGCCGCGTCTCGCTTTCCAGCCAGGCGACGGTCCACGGCTCCCGACGGCTGAAGCCGGCGCGCCAGCTCCGCTCGTACTTCGACTCGGCACGGATTCGGAGCGTGTGGCGGTCGTAGTCGATCGGAACGATCTCGACTACGTGCTCGGCGGACGGTTGATCCGTCTGCGCGGGCGCGCGAGAGCTTCGACCCATAGCGCCACAGGGTAGCGGGCGGGGTGGCGCCCACTCCGCTAAGGGAGCCGGCAGGCGAGCAGGTCGGTCGAGCGGCCCTCGTACTCCTCGACCAAATCGACGACGCGGTCGACGGGGACGAACCCCGCGCCTCGGGCGCGCAGGTCGAGGACGTCCGTGTAGTGGCGCGCGAGGCGGGCCGGAAGCTCGTCGCGACAGCCGGCCAGGGCGAGCAGCTTCGGGTTCAGCTCGAGGACGAGCGGGACGCCGTTGCCGAGGACGCGCTCCGCGCCGGCCAACGCCTGCACCTCGTGGCCTTCCGCGTCGAGGAGCACGAAGTCGACGTCGTCTTCGACGACATCGTCGAGCCGCGCGACCTGCACCTCCTCGCTGCCGCCCTCGGCGAGGCGCGCCTTCCGGCTGCCCTGGGCGACGTCCATCGGCATCGTTCCGTTCCGGTCGGAGACCGCGAGCTGCAGCCCGCGCACGGCTTCCTCGGCGCCGTTCAGCACGAGGTTCGCCCGCAGCAACCGGAACGTGCTCGGCACGGGCTCGATCGCGATCACGGACTGGAAGCCCGCCTGGAGCGCCGCGAACGCCGCGGTACCGACGTTCGCCCCGACGTCGAGGAACGTCTCCCGGCCTACCTCGAGACCCGCGCCCTCCA
>JBKPCT010000276.1:0-11472 GCA_046727515.1 Actinomycetota bacterium
CTGCATCTCATGGATGATCGCAGTGCGCTTGGCCGTGTTCACCGTCCCGAGCGCCTGTTTGTAGAGCGCCAGGTACTTCCGGTGGGCCGTGTCGGGCCAGTGGGTCTCGTTGTACGGTGACGTCGGCAGGCTCCCCGACGCGACCTGCGACAGGTAGTTCCGAGTACCCCAGAAATCGGTCGAGAACGTCCACTTGAGGTATTGGCTGCCGTAGAAGGCGCCGCTGTCGAGGATCTTCACGTTGACGGTCACACCGGCCGCCTTTGCCTGCTGCGCGAAGACCTGCGCGCCCTCGTTCATGCCGAGCGCCCCGTTCGTCGACTGCAGGTCGATCCTCAGGTTCTCTTGCCCGGCCGCCTTGAGGAGCGACTTCGCCCGCGCGATGTCCTGGTGGCGCTGGGGGAGGGCATGGTCGAACGCCGGATCGAAGGGCGCGTACAGGTCGTTTCCGATCTTGCCGTGGCCCGCCAGCGCCTGCCGCACCATCTGCGGCCGGTCGGCGATCAGCCGCATCGCCTGCCGCACCCGCACGTCGGTGAAGGGAGCCGCGTCGACCCGCATGCAGATCGGCGTCCACGCCGCGCTCGGGGATTCGAGCACCTTGGTGCCCGAGTGTCCCTTCACGACCGCTACCTGCGCCGGCGGCACATCCGTCATCGCATCGATCTGGCCACCCAGGAGCGCGTTCACGCGGGCGGTGTCGTCGGGGAAGTCGATGATCACGACCTGGTCGAAGTACGGCTGCCCGCTCCGCCAGTAGTTTGGGTTCCGGACGTGGACGCTCTGCTGGCCGGGCGTAAAGCTCTTGAGCACATAGGGCCCCGTGCCGATGTTGGGATTCGCCTTGCCCACAGCCGTCGGGCTGTAGCCGACGGGGACGATGTTCGCGATGTACTGGCCGAGGGCATCGAGAATCGTCGCGTCCGGCCGCTTCAGAGTTAGGCGTACAGTGCGCTTGTCCAGCTTCCTGATACTCCTCGGGTCGACCGACGAGAGCGCGGCTCCGCCGAAGAGGCCGAGCTTCGGGTTGATCAGGCGCCTGATCGAGTAGATGACGTCGTCGGCCCCGAGCGTCTTCCCGTTCGAGAACTCGATCCCGGCCCGCACCCGGATCGTCCACACGCTCGCCGACTTCGGCGTGATCTCCTCTGCGAGGCCGGTGAACTTGAGGCGATAGCTGGGGTCGAACTCGACAAGCTGCTCCCAGGCCGTCGTGATCCGCGCCTGGTCGGGGCGGGTGACGATGTTCTGCCCGTCGATGAAGTCCTTGGCCGATCCGCCCGACACGCCGAGCCGGAATGTCCCACCGCGCTTCGGAGCGGCTGCGCCCACCCCGGCATTGGCCACGGAGGCCAGCCCGCCGCCGGTGAGAATCAATGCACCGCCGGCGGCGGCGCGACGAAGCAGCTCATCGCGCGTGAGACCACGCCTCGGCTCCTCCAGGTTGATGGGACCCCGGTGGTCACTCATCGCGTTCGCCTCCTTACGACGTCACCTGCGCTCTCGGCGCACCGGGCTTTGTCTGCAGGCTCCGGACGCCCTGTTCCGGCACTCCACCGCTTCGGGCTCTTTCGCCCTGCGTGGCTGCCGCGACGAGATCGGTCGAGTTGATCCAATAACTGAACCACCCTCGACTGTGCAAGTCAAGGTCGCATTGTGCGATGCTGGTTCATATAGTGAACAGCTTCGACGGACGCGCAGACCCCGGCACAGTGCAAGCGGTCGAACGGGCCGCCGCACTCCTCAAGGCAGTGGCAAGCGCCCCGCGGCCCCCGACTGTCCCGGAGCTTGCCCGTGGATGCAGGCTGAACCGGAGCACGGCCTGGCGGCTACTCGCCACGCTCGAGAAGCAGGGGCTCGTCGAGCGTGACCCGATCAGCCGGCGCTACCGCGTCGGGTTCTCCATCTTCCAGATCGCCGCCGGTGACGACCACGACTCCCTCGTCCGCCGAGCGCACCCTGTACTCGAGCGGCTCGCGCGGACCACGCGCGCGACGGTCAGCCTTGCCGTCGCCAAGCGCTTCAACCTCGTCTACATCGATCAGATCGACGAGCCCCGTGCGCTGTCGCCGAACTGGCTCGGACGATCGCTGCCCCTGCATGCAACCTCGGGTGGGAAGGCCTTCCTGGCCTGGCTCTCCAAGGAGGAGCGCGACGCGCTGCTGACCGGCCGACTCAAGCGCTACACCGCCACGACTATCACCGAACGCCGCCGACTGGAGCGCGAGCTCGCAGCAGATCGCCGCAGGGGCTATAGCGCGTGCCTGGGGGAGCTCGAGGAAACGCTGTACGGCGTTTCCGCTCCCGTGCTCGACCAGCGGCAGCGGCCGCTCGCGATCGTCAATACGTGGGGCCCGAGTCAGCGCTTCACGGTCGATCGGCTCCACGAGGTCGGAGTCAAGACCGCTCGTGCAGCGGACGACGTCAGAGCGCTGATCGGCTAGGCCTACGCGAGCCTGGCGGTGTACGGTCTGTGGATGGCCGTTCCGATGCCGCCGACGTTGCGCAGCCAACTGCTCGCGGGCGCCACACTGCCCGCCTCGTGGTACTCGGACCCGCAGATCCTGCGGCTCGAGGAGCAGCGCATCTTCAGCCGCTCCTGGCAGTACGCCGGCCCCCTCGACCGGGTAAGCGACCCCGGCTCGTTCTTGACCTGCCGAGCCGGAGCAACGCCAATCGTCGTCGTGCGCGATCGAGAGGGCGAGCTGCGGGCTTTCATCAACGTCTGTCGCCATCGCGGCCACGAGATCGCCGAAGGATGGGGACACCGCAAGACCCTTCAATGCCCCTACCACGCGTGGACGTACGACCTCGACGGGTCACTGCGGGCCGCTCCCCGCTCTGAGCGCGAACCCGCTTTCGATGCCTCGGAGTTCGGCCTGCGTCCCGCTCTCGTGGACACGTGGGGACCGCTTGTGCTCGTGAACCCCGATGTGGACGCACCGTCGCTTCGCAGCATCCTCGGCGAGTTGCCGCGCGAGGCGGCTGCGCACGGGCTCGATCCGGCGCGCCTCGATTATCGTGGTCGCTCGCGCGAGCAGGTCGTCGACGCCAACTGGAAGATCGTCGTCGAGAACTTCCTCGAGTGCTACCACTGCCCGGTTGCTCACCAGAGCTTCAGCAAGCTGATCGACGTCGATCCTGACGCCTATACGCTCGAGACCGCTGCCTGGACCTCGAGTCAGTACGGGACCGTGCGCGAAGGGGGCGATCTGCCCTACGATCCGACTGGCGCGATCCAAGTAAGCCAGTTCCACTTCGTCTGGCCGAACTGGACGCTGATGGTCTTGCCCGGCCATCCGCACGTGCGCGTGCTTGTCTTCGAACCGTTAGGACCGGAGCGGACGGCATCCTTTGTCGACGGGTTCTGGGCACCCGGCACACCGGACAGCATCATCCAGGAAATCACCGACTTCGGCGCGGAGGTCGGCAAGGAGGACCGCGAACTCGTTGAGTCCGTCCACCGCGGACTCCGCTCGGGAATGATCGACCACGGCCGTCTCCTGCTCAACAGCGAGAGGTTGATCCAACACTTCCAGTTGCTCGTGCACGACGCACTCAACGGCAGCTGATCGACGCATTCAGCGCCCCGCGAGAGTGCTCGCGCCGCTCACTTCACGAGGCAGGTCGTTCCGGTCGCCGCCTGATCGACGGCTCGGATCACGACCGCAGCAGCTCCTCGACCCGCGCCCGCACCGCCTTGCTGGCCCGGCCGGAGAGTGTGACCGTCGTCCGCCGACGAAGGACGTCGTCGACGGTGAGCGCCCACTCCCGGTCACGTGCGTACACAACTTCCGCCTCCACCTCGGGGCCGGCGGCGAGCGGCTCGAGCGGCCCGCAGGCGAGCACCTCGAACGCGAGCGACCCGTGGGTCCGGGCCAGGTGCGCCGCGGTTGCGGTGTCGAGGTCCGGCATCTGGCGGACGAGCGCATCCGCGACGACCTCCGGGTCGGCCGCGCCCGGCAGCGGACGCGGCGCCCGATCGATCCGATGCAGCGCGAGCTCCGGACGGAGGGCGTGCAGCGCGGCGAGCGCGATCCGGCGATACGTCGTCAGCTTGCCGCCGGCGACGGACAGCATCCCGAGGCGGCCGCGGGAGAACACCGTCTCGCGCGGCGCACGCGCGGTCTCGCGGGCGCCAGCCGGCAGGACGCGGACGCCCGCGAAGCGCGCGTGGATCGTCGCGCCTGCGAGCACGTCGCCGTCGATCGCCAGCCCAGCCTCCGCGAGGATCTGCCGCTCGTCCTCCTCGCTCGGCCGGAGCTTGCGCGCATCGCCCTCGAACGGCGTATCCGTCGTCCCGAGCAGCAGCGTTCCCGCCCAGGGCACCGCGAACGCGACCCGTGTTCGGTCGACGGGGATCGTCAGGGCGGCGTGCCAGTCCCCGAGCGGTTCGAGCACGAGGTGCACCCCCTTGCTCAGCGTCGCGGAGGTGCCCGCGGCAGGGTCCTCGAGGCGTCGCACGTCGTCGACCCACGGGCCGGCCGCGTTGACGACCGTGCGGGCCACGACCGCCGCGGACATGCCGTCCGCGACATCGCGCACGTGCGCGACCGGCCCCCGCTCGAGCCCGACGAGCTCGGCACGGTTCAGCACGACCGCGCCTGCCGCAGCCGCTCCACGCACCACGGTCAAGCACAGCCGGGCGTCGTCCGTCTGCGCGTCCGCGTACAGCCCCGCCGCGCGCAGCCCTTCCGTGCGCAGTGCCGGAACGAGACTGGCAGCCGCTACCGGCGCGATCGTCCGGCCGCGCTCGGAGATTCCGCCCGTCAGCCCCGCGTACGACCACAGTGCGCCCTGGATCGGAGCGCGGCCGTACGGCCCCCCGCGGTAGATCGGCAGCACGAACTTCAGCGGATGCACCAGGTGCGGCGCCACGATGCGGCTGAGCGTACGCACCTCACGGAGCGCCTCACGGACGAGGCCGAACTGCCCCGTTCGCAGGTAACGGAGGCCACCGTGGACGAGCTTGGACGAGGCGCTCGACGTCCCGGAGCCGAAGTCGTTCCGCTCGACGAGCGCTACTGCGAGACCGTGCCGGGCAGCGAGCTCGGCGACCCCCGCGCCGACGATCCCGCCGCCGACGACGAGCAGATCGAACCGCCGTCCGGCCAGACGCTCGAGAGCGTCCCTGCGTGAGCCTTCTGCCGGTGCGCTCATGGCTGGATTCAACCCGACGAGGACGAGGCGAAGGAGCCATGAGGCCGCGAGCTGGAGCGGGCGGTGGCGCCTTGGATGTGCGCACCGGCGCATGCGCCGCTACCAGGAAGTCGTCGGCTCGAGGCGAGCGAGTCCTCGTCGCCGAAAGGGAGCTAAACCACGGCGAACGCGCTCGTCGAAGCCGCGGTCCCGTAGGGCGTGGTCACGCTGATCGGGCCGGTTGTCGTGCCCGCGGGTACGGTCGCGTCCACCTCCGCGGAGGAGACGAGGGTGACCGAGGCGGCATCGATCCCGTTGAACTGAACTGTGACCGGCCCTGAAAAGCCGGAGCCCCTGATCTTCACCAGGATGCCTGCTGCGCCCCTGCTCGGACTGAAGCCCTTGATCGCTGGCAGCACCGTAAAGGTTTTGGCATCGAGGGTCGTCCCGCCGGCGTTTGTGACTGCGATCAACCCGGTGGTAGCCGCGGCGGGAACCGTGATGCTGAGCTGGGTCGGCGACAGCACCTTGAACTTGGCCTTCGCCCCGTTGAAGGTGACGCTCTTCGTCCCGGTGAAGGCCAGGCCGGTCATCGTCATTGAGAGACCCGCCGCTCCGCTGTATGCCGAGGAGGAGGTGATCGTCGGGCGGATGCCGAGCTTATACCCACCGCTCGTCCCGCCCGGCGTGGTCACGACCAGCGATCCCGTCAGCGCGGCCTCTGGGAGCGGGCCGGTCTCGATCTGCAGCGCAGAAGCGTCTGTGACCCCGATGACGACCTTGCCGAGCAGGAGGGCGCTCGCCCCTGCCAGATTCGTTCCGGCCACGGTCAGCGTGTCGCCGACCTGCGCAGGAGCGGGAGTCACACCGGTCACCTTCGGGGTCGGCCGGAACTGCGTGATCGAGGTCGCTGTCCCGTCCAGGGTCGTGACGGTGATCGCTCCGACGCTTGCAGTCGGAGGTACCTGCGCAACCAGCGTCTTCCCGACGACGAAGGTCGCGGGCACACCGCCGAAGCTGACCGCGGTCGCACCAGCGAGGTTCGAACCGGTGATCGTCACCTTCGTCCCGGCTAAGCCTTTCGACGGCGTGAACCTCTTGATCGAGGGCGCCGCGGGAGACCGACCGAGAGCGTGCTCGATCGCGGCGGCCGCATCGACCAGCCCGGAGCCCACGACGTCGCTCGTCCCCCCATTCGCCACGGCGTGTGCCGTCGCCTGCATGTTCCCCAGGACCGCAGCTGGAGTGAGCGACGGGACCTTCTGGAGGAGGAGGGCGGCGGCTGCGGCCGCGTGCGGTGCCGCGGCCGACGTTCCGTAGAAACGCCACCTTCCCGAGACGAGCGTGCCGAAGAAGGAGTTGGCCCCACCGTCCGTCGCCGCGAGATCGGGCTTCGACAGGACGAGCGGCGAGCCGAGCGGCGCGGCCGGCGTCGTGCCGGCCACCGGGCCGTAGTAGAACGTCACCGGCCCGTGGGAGGTGTAGCTCTCGGGCGCCGTCGAGTCGTTGTACGGGACTGCCGCGATGGAGACCGCGTCCTCGCCGCCGTTGTGGCTCCAGATCGACGGGCCGACGACGTCCCCGCCGCTCGACTGGTCGTGCTCGGCGTACGTGACGTTCCAGGTCTGCGGCAGAACGTACTTCAGGCGAGGCGACGCGGCTCCCGCGTACCGGGCGATGACGACGTTCACCGACTTCGGCGAGCCGCTCGTGTTGTGGTAGGTCAGGTACTCGAAGGGGCGGCCGTCAATGACATTGTCGTAGCCCGACGACTCGACTATCGCGCCTGTGGCCGCATCGAGGAGATAGAGGTCGAGATCCGTCGTGACGCCGTACCATGGCTGTGCCCACTGAAGGTCGATCTGGATCGACCCACCGCTCCCGAGGGTGTATCCGGCGGTGCCGTCCACACCGGCACCGGGGTCGAAGTCGTGACAGTCGAGCGCATAGGGAGCGACGGTTGCCGGGCACGTCGTCGCACGGTAATCGGCAGCCTCATAGGACGCGACGTTCTTCCCTCCGACGGCGAGGTTGGAGTTCCCGGCGCTCGAGAAATATGTCACCCCCGAGGAGACGACGTCGTCCACCGCGACGCCCACCGGGCCTTCCTGAAACATCGGCTCGTCGTAGTAGACGACGTCGTCGGCGAGCACTCTCGCACCGTTGTCGCGGAGCTGGCGGATCTGATCCGCAAAGCCGAACAGTCCGCTGAAGGCCGTGGCGAATGTGAGGCCGGCGCCGGGAGCAAGGTCGTGCACGATCTGCAGCATCGCCCTGCCCTCGTCCGTGCCGTTGTAGTCCGAGAGAACGGTGACGTCGCTCGTGTGCCCGCACGGGTTCGCGGCGCCCGGGAGCTCGCCGTTCGAAACGTCCGTTGCGGCACCGCCCAGTGCGTTGTACGAGTCCGAGAGCACTCCTACCTTCACGCCCGTGCCGTCGACTCCGAACTGGGATCGCGCCAGGTCCGCGTTCAGCTGCCGGTCGCCTTCGGAGACGATCGGGCTGCACGCCTGCACTGTCCCACGCTTCTCGATCCCGCCCGCAGACGTCGCGCCGCTGACCTCCGGCGCGAGCGCTTCCGTGACGCCGATCACTTCCCTGAGCGAGACCAAGCGCTCTAGCGCCGAAGGCGGCACGGCCAGGGTCAGGACGCCGTACGAGTGCGAGGCGTTCAGCACCTTCGCGCCAGCGCCGTGCACGGCGCTCTGCGCATCCTCGATCGATCCGGAAACCCGCGCGTAGACGATCACGCTGCCTCCGGGCGCACGCAAGAGGCTGCCGCCGCCCGATCCCGGCAACCCGAGGGCGTGCGCCTGCTGGGCTGTCGAGCTCGCAGCCACGGATGGATTCGACAGGAGAACCAGACGCGGCGACAGCTTCCCACCGGCCTTATGCGGGCCACCGGCAGCCTTTAGCGCAGACCCCGAGGCCAGGCCCGAGCTTCCGAAGGCCCCGCCTGCGCCGGAGAGCGCGAAACCAATTGCGATCGACAAAACCAGCCGCGCAAACACGCGGCTGGCGGTCCCGACGCGACTCGACCTCGCGACGCGCGCATACTCGCCCATCATCTTCCCCTCTCCACGACCCGCAAATTCCTCTCCGTGGCACAGCATCGCCCTGATTCGGGGGCCTGTCAATGATCAGCTTGATCCACTTCCCCGGGAACGAGTCGTGCCTCGCACGCGGGTCGCCCCCGTGGGACTCCAGCCCGCGGAGGGGCTCATCGCTCGGGGGTGCGGGTGAGGCGGGGCGGCACACCAGCCGCCTCGCCCTCCTTTTTCAGATGACCAAGCCGTTCTAGGCGGGTGTGCGGGCGACTGGGCCAGGGCTTGCGACATGCGTGTGTCCGTTCCAGGGATTTTCCGGGGGAGCGGTCTACGCGAATAGGGCTGCTGTGGCTGATGAATGCCTCAAATGGTCTATGGCCAGTCGCGACGGAAGTGGCGATCATGTCTATGTGGTCGGTGCCCAGTTGCGCACGCATCAGCAAGAGGCGAATCGGTCAGCACTGAGTGATGGCGTCTCGCCGGAGTCGCATCGGCAGTTCGGGCGACCATGGACCTGGCTACTACCGGGCCAGTGGTCGGAAAGCAAATGCCTAGTGGGAGTTGCGTGAGATGAGACGGCAGCTCGCCCGCGAAGCGTGAGGCGGACAGCGTGCGCGCCTTGATCATCGCGCTTGTGCTGGCGCTCCTAGTCGCCTTCTTCCTCGTCAGTGCGGCCTCCGCTCGGATCCCGCCGCTGTACAAGAACTGCACCGCCTTCAACAAGTGGTTTCCGCATGGCATTGGCAGGGCTCACGCGAGGGACAAGACCTCAGGGACGCCGGTGACGACGTTCAGGCGCAACAACAGGCTCTACCGGCTCGTGATGTCGTACAACCGAGGGCTCGACGGTGACAAGGACGGGATCGCCTGCGAGAAGGCGTAGCCAGCGTCCTCGCCTCGACGGGATGCAAAGCGATCGGCGGCTTCGAGACCGCTACCACCTCCGCCGTCACTGGGCTCAACCACCGCGCAGGTCACGGACGCGAGCGCGGATGTGTTTTGTGTTGAGGAAGTTGTGCAGCGCTTCGGGGCCGAGGTCGCGGCCGGAGCCCGAGAGTTTCCAGCCTCCGAAGGGTGCTTGCAGCTCGGTGACGTCGTTGACGTTGATGCCGACTGAGCCTGCTTCGATCCGGTCGGCAAGCGCCCACGCTCGCTCGAGGTCCTGCGAGTAGACGTAGGCGGCGAGGCCGTAGGGGAGCGCGTTCGCGAGGGCGAGCAGCTCGGCGTCGCCGTCGGCGCCGGCAACCGGCATCACCGGCCCGAAGGTCTCCTCGTTCATGACAGCGGCCTCGCTGGGGACCGCGTCGAGTACGGCCGGGGCGAGGAAGAGGCCGTCGCGGTCGAGCCGGTCACCGCCGGTGACGATCCGTGCACCGCGACGCCGGGCATCGTCGATGTGCCGAAGCGTCTTCTCGACGACCGCCTCGTTGAATACGGGCCCGTGCTCGACCCCGTCCTCGAGCCCGTCTCCGATGCGGAGCATCCGTGTCCGCGCGGCCGCGGCTTCGACGAACTCCTCGCGCCGTGACTCGGCGACGAGGACGCGGTTAGACGGCGATGCAGATCTGGCCCATGTTCGAGAAGCTGCGGCGCAGCTCTTGCAAAAATCAGCTGCGGCCGATCGCCCGAACGGCCCCCGCCACGTGGGGCCTGCCGGTCAGTGTTCTCCGTCGTCTTGCGTGTTCATGGACGCTTCGCCTGCGACGACCTCGTTGAGCTCGACGAGCAGTTCGCGGAGCTGGCCGAAGCGGCCCTTGCCGAGCGCGGCGGCCCAGTCGCGTTCCGTCTCGGCAACGACACCACGGATTATCGGAATGAGTGCGCGCCCGCGGTCGGTGATCCCGATGCGGCGAGCACGGCGGTCGGCTGGATCGGGATGGCGCTCGAGGTAACCGTTCCGCTCGAGGTCCCCGAGGAGGTAGTTCAGCGCTTGCTTCGTCATGCGTGTACGGGTGGCAAGCTCCGTCGGCCGGAGTCCGTCTGGCCCGGGCCAGAGGAAGACGGCGAGTTGCGGGGCGTCGATGTCGTCGAAGCCGTTCGCGTGGAGGGCTCGCAGTATGCGGGACGCCACCGCCTCCCACGGGAGGCGCATGAGCGCCCCGATCATCGGCGGGCCCACCTTGGCGCCGGCTGTGGATTTCGTAAAAGCACTTGACGAAGTGGTCTCCGACATATATTGTCAAGACACTTTACTATCTCGGGATGGAGGCCGCAAAATGACGACAGCGGAGACGACAGCCGAGGAGATCAGAGTCGGGAATTTCACGATTCGCTTCCTCGTCGAAGCCGAGGCCACGGCGGGGACCGCCGCGCTCTTCGAGTTCGACGTGCCCGCCGAAGGCGGAACGCCGCCGCCGCACAGCCACGACGGCTGGGAGGAGACGATCTACGGGGTACGCGGGACACTGACGTGGACCGTCGACGGCGTGACCCGTGCCGTTGGCCCCGGCGAAGTGCTGTCCATTCCCCGCGCGGTGGTACACCACTTCGAGAACGTCGGCAGCGAGGTCGCGACGCAGCTCGCGGTTGTCACCCCGGGGTTGCTCGGGCCGGGCTACTTCCGAGACATGGCTGCGGTCGTCAACGTCGACGGCCCGCCCGATCGGGAAGCGATCCTCGACGTGATGCGCCGCCACGCCCTTACGCCGGCGCCATAACCGCCGCCTGGAAGGCCGGGCGAACCTCGGCCTTCGTCTCGAGTCTGGTTGCGCCGCGGCGCTCACTGTTGCCGTTGCGCCGGCTTCGGCGAGCACGACACGCCACTTCGAGGCGACATTCCAGACTCACCACGGTCGCGGGTTGCGGCGCTTCCCTGCAGCGTCGACTTCTGCTTTACGAGCTCCGGCGGCGGGGGGTCGGCGAGGCAACGCTCTTGAGCTCGGCGAAGTGCCTCGTCATCTCGGCGGAGAGCGGGATGCGGCGAACGGCGGCTCTTGTCTTCGGCAGCGCGTACCCCGCGCAGCCCCGTGTCCCTCAGCGTCCGGCCCCTTTTGCCGCGGCGCAATATGCTCGGCAGGAGATGGCTCGTCACACTGTTGGTCCGCGCCGCTCCGACTCGCATCGGAGGTACGTGCGCGCGACGCGGATCATCGGCGGCCTCAGTGTGCTCGTCCTGTTCGGGGCGGTCGCGTGGGACCTCGCCAACGACGGGTTCTGGTTCCGCCACACGCTCTTCACCGGCCTGGTCGCGAGCTCGATCGTCGTCGCGGTGACCGTAGCGGTGCTGAACGAGGTGCTCGAGCGTCGGCAGCGCGAGCGCTGGTCCGTGCTCGCGCAGTACGCGCTG
>JBKPCT010000277.1:0-20395 GCA_046727515.1 Actinomycetota bacterium
GTTATGTGGGTGAATACCTGCATCGAGGGTTCGAATCCCTCCTTCTCCGCTCGGAGGGGTGGCAGAGCGGTCGAATGCGGCGGTCTCGAAAACCGTTATCCGTCGTTAGGCGGATCGAGGGTTCAAATCCCTCCCCCTCCGTTTCCTAGGCCGTCTTCCGCGTAACGGAGCGGCCTAGCGCCAGCCCCTGCCAACGGGGCCGCTTCTCGCTCAAGACCGCCCGAGAGTGGCGGGCACCGGCGCGCAACTCGCGCGCCGCCGCTCTCGACGCCGCCTCCCGCTCGGCGAGTTCTCAGCACTCACTCAATGACCCAGCGCACTCTCCTCGCGGCAGGCAACAACAGAAGGAGGTAGCCATGAAAGTCAGGCTCGTTGGCGTGCTTGTCGCGCTGGCGGGGGCGGTGGCGATACTCGTCCCGCTCGCGTCTGCCGATGCCGTCTACCACTCCGAGCACCTCTCGCTGTCGCCGGTCGGCGGCGCGCCGTTGCGCAGCGGCTTCGTGGAGAACATCAAGGCGCAAGGCACTCAGATTTACGCGCATGAGCAGTTCGTGCTCAACGGAGCAGCGCCGAACATGACCTACGCCGTCACCAGGAACTTCTTCCTATTCGATCCAGGGTGCGGCCGAGGAGGACTCGTCTTCCACACCCCGGTCGGGACGATCACGACAAACGCGGCGGGCGACGGCACTGATGACGCGGTGGCGCGTCCCGAGGACATTCCAAGCTTCCTCGTTGGCGACCACGGAGTGCTCTGGACGGTAACCGACCCCTCCAACACGTTCCGATACCAGACCTCCTGCACCACCGTCACCCTCGACTAAGAGCCGCAGAACAGGGGCGGCCGCACCGCTCGCCACAGGCCCGCCCCACGCACTGCCCGTCGCCCGTTCGAGGGCCGGAGGCTTGGCTCGACAAGGCTCGCTTCAGCGGGCCTTCTCGTTTGCGCGCGACTGGCGCGCAATGACGCCACCCGGCCAGAAGGAGCGCTTCAAGTGGCGGGGGCGGACTCTTCGGCGAGGAGCTGGTCGAGGGAGCGCGCCGGGCGTCCGGTCAGCCGCCCGACGGTGTCGGTGACCTTGGCGGCGTAGCCGTCGGTCCCCGATCGCCGATAATCCTGGAAGAGATCGATCAGCGCTCCGACCAGCCACTCTCCCAGTGCGAGCCCGAGGAGGGCGGTCCGGACGGCGTCGTCTGGCGCGTCGATGTAAGTAACCGGACGGCCGAGCGACCGGGACAGCTTGGTCGCGACGTCGTGGTAGGAGAGCGCCTCCGGGCCGGTGACCTCGTAGATGCGGCCCTCGTGTCCGGGCTCGGTCAGCAGCGTGGCCGCAACGGCCGCGATATCGCGCGTATCGGTCATGCTGATGCGGGCGTCGCCGGCGTTGGCGTAGAAATTCCCGTCGGCGCCGATCGAGGGAATCGTGTTCTCGGGGACGTTCTGGATGAACAGGTTCGGGCGCACGATGGCGTGCGGTACGCCCGACTCGGCCAGATACGCATCACAGGTTCCATGGTCGCGAACGAACGTTGCCGGCGAGGTGGGATCGGACCCCAGAATCGAGCTTCGCACCAGCACTCGCAAATCCGCCTCCTTGGCGACATCGATTGCGTTGCGGTTCAGTTGAACCTCGTCGCTGGTAGGGCCGCAGAGCAGGAACAGCCGGTCGGCACCGCTGATTGCCGTGCGCAGCGACCCCGGGTCGCCTAGATCGCCGTTGACGGGCTCGACTCCCTCGGGAAACGAGCCCCTGCCCTCGCTGCTGCGAACGAGCGCGCGGACCCGCTCACCTTTTGCGACCAGCTCACCGATCAGCGCCGAGCCGATCTTGCTGCGGCCACCGATGACGAGAATCATCTCCCGCTCCTCTCGCTAGCTGAAGAAGGCGTGACGTACGCGGCAGGTATGTGTGTGCTCATCTCGACCCTTGCCTCGGCGTCCGATTGTGCCTCGAAAGAGCAGGTGCCGCTGAAGGGCCGTACGGGCCTGGATCCTTTATCTCGTCGCGCGAGGTCTCGGCCGACGATCCGGCTCGGCGCGCGGGGTGATGCCTGCACCGAGCTCGGTGACGATACGGCGGAGGTCGCGTCGTGGATCCTCCTTTCGGCCGTGGAGCAGCAAGAGGTGGTGGACGGTCGCGATGAGCGCGGTTGCGAGCGCATCGGTGTCGGCGTCGGGCCTGACGCGCCCGAGCCTCTTCTCGGCCTCGAGGTACTCGGCGACGGCCCGCCTGAGCACGCTCCCGCCACGCTCGCTGAGCGTAGGGAATGAGCACGCGTTCATCGATTTCTCAGGTTGGTCCCCTTAACTATGAGCGTATGCTCATTCTATGGCGCCGGAACCCACCCGCACACGCCCTCTGTGCTCTGCCATCGCCGGCCAGGAGCTCGATCGCACTACGAATTGCGCGTCGCCTGGCATTGGGAGTGCTCGTCGTCGGCCTTGTTACCGAGTCGACCGGTGCCGGTCAGGCTGAAACATTCGGGAAGCAGATGGAAGGCAACTTCACATTCGCGGAGTTTCCGGTCACGGCCGGCAGCATGCCATCGGAACTCGTCACCGGACCGGCGTGCGATATCTGGTTCAGCGAGACCGCGGGCCCGAACATCATCGGTCGCATCGACGAAGACGGCAACTTCGTCGAGTACGGATTCGGCCCTTTGGAAAATCGGGCTCCCGGAGGCATGACCCAGGGCCCCAAGGGCAAGGACATCTGGTTCACCGAACCCCTGAACAACAAAATCGCAAAGATCGACAAACACGGGAAGCTGACCGAGTTTGTGCTTCCCGAGCCTGGCACATTTCCGCAGGACATCACCGTTGGCCCGGACGACAATCTTTGGTTCACCGCGGGCTTTGCCGCAGGGGCGCCAGGCTCCGAGAACGCGCCGCCCAAGATCGGTCGCATTACTCGTGCTGGGGAGATCACCGAGTTCGCGTTGAGCTCCGCGGAGGGCCCTCCCCACGAGATCACGACCGGTCCCGACGGCAACCTGTGGTTCACGCGGCCCCTTGGGAACAGGATCGGCCGGATCACGGTGGATGGTCTCGTAACCAACTTCGTGGTCCCGACCCCCAATTCGAGGCCAGACGGCATCACCTCGGGCCCTGACGGCGCGCTCTGGTTCACCGAGCGACTTGCCGACAAGGTTGGACGCCTCACCACCGCCGGCCTGTTCACCGAGGTTCCGCTGCCACCGTTGGCTCTTGGTGTGCGGCGCCCAGCCTTCATCACCGCCGGCCCTGACCGCAACGTCTGGATCACCGAGATATCGGCGAAGAGCATCGCTCGGATCACTCCGGGCGGCGTGGTGACCGAGTTCCCCGTGCCTTCTAACGCAACCCCGGTCGGCATCACCGCCGGTCCGGACGGCGACATCTGGTTCACCGAACCGGTTCCAGCAATCGTCGGGCGCTTGGACGTCGGCGGCCCGCGCCAGGCCGGCAACTGCAAGAACAAGAACTGAACTACGTCGCCTGCAGGTGCTGTGCGGTGTCGAGAAGGAGCTCGAGCAGCAAGTCGATGTCGTCGAGGTGTGTGCGGTAGTGGAGGACGGCGAGCCGCAGCGTGTAGTTGCCGTCAAGCTCCGTTGCGGAGATCACGGCGCGTCCGTCGGCCAGGACCCCTTCGAGCAGACGCCGGTTGAATTCGTTCGCGTCGCCCCGGCGGGGGAGGAAGCGGTAGGTGACGACGGAGAGATCAGGCTCTGGGCCGACCTCCCAGCCGTCGAGAGCGCTGAGCTCGGCATGGAAGTACCGTGCGAGGAGCAACTTCTCTTGGAGTGCAGCTCGGAATGGGGCGAGCCCGAAGAGCGCGAGCGGAAGCCAGACGCGTGGACCGCGAAACGGTCGCGAGAGCTCGACGGAGAGGTCCGAAGCCGAGAAGGCACCACCGGCGGCGCGCGCGTCGCTGAGGTAGGTCGCGCTGTAGCGATGGGCCGACGCGAGCTGTCTCTCCTCTCTCACGAGCAGAGCACCTGAGCCGAACGGCAGGAAGAGTCCCTTGTGCGGATCCATCACGACCGTGCGCGATCGCTCGATCCCACGCAAGGTGCGCCGGCCGTAGTCGGTGAGCAGGAAGAAGCCGCCGTAGGCGGCATCGACGTGGAGCCAGAGCCCATGGGCGTCTGCGCTCTCCGCCATGGCTGCGAGTGGATCGACTGCGCCGGCACTGATCGTTCCGGCCGTTGCAACGACCAGCCACGGATTGAGCCCAGCCTCGCGATCAGCAACGATGGCCTGTTCGAGGCTTTCGGCTTTCATCCGCCGTCGATCATCGATGTCGACCTGGCGGACGACGCACTCACCAAGGCCGGTGATCCGCAACGCCTTCTCGATGCAGTGGTGAGCTTGCTCGGTCAGGTAAACGACGGATCGACCGACGTCGCGAGAGGTGATGTCGGCGGCATCGCGGGCGGTCACGACAGCCTCGAGCGTGGCGAGGCTTGCCCCGGAGGTCAGGTCACCTCCAGCCGTCTCGGGGTACCCGACGAGCCCGCCCAGCCAGCGCAGCAACGACCGCTCAATATCGGCCGCGAGCGGAGCGGCGAAATGAATGCCCACGTACGGATTCGCCGCGTCCGCGAGGAGGTCTCCCAGTGCCGCGGGGAACAACCCGCCGCCCGGGATGAATCCGAAATGCCGGCCTGACGCCTGGTTGATGCCGGACGCCTCGAGCTCCGTGAACATCGCCAGCACCTGGTCGATGTCGGCCGGCTGTTCCGTGATGGCCACTCCGTCTGCCGAAGGCCGACCTGCGGCGTACGCAGGAGCGCTTCGCCGCAAAGACACATTCTCGAGCACGTGATCCACGACAGCCTGCAGCCACAGGACCAGCTGCTCCCGATCCGGATCCAACTGTCTGGCTGTGGGCGTCAGCTCGGCGAGCTCTCGCCGGAGCGAAGACACGTCGATCATCACGCGATCCTAGTGAGCAGCGACCACACGTAGGCCTCTCGCCCGTACCCGAGTGGGTGCGCAGGGGTCGGGCGGTCGCCGCGACCGGCGGTTGGCAACGAGCAGGAACACCTAGAAGCTCATCCGACTTCACGGACCTCGGTTCGTCCGGAACAGAGCGCGCCGATCCGACCGGCTCCCTCGCCATCGCCCAGTGCTAAGCGTCGGTCATGGGCGTGCGTCTGTCGCTGCGCCCGCACCCCGACCGGGAATGAAGCCGTCCGAGGTGAGCGCGAGGCCGATGACGGCAACGAGGAACCCGCCGGCGGAGATCAGCCCGATCGCGAGGTTCGGACTTGCGAGCTCGAAGAACGACCGGGCGAACGGCACGAGCAGCAGGAGGACGTAGACTCCCGCGAGCGCGAGGGCGAGGACGGAGACGACCGTGCCGCGCCAGCGGCCGGTCGCCTCCAGGACGACGATCAGATAGAGGCTGACGAAGAGCATCACCGTGGTCGCAACCGTTCGCGCCTCGACCAGGGGCAGGTTGACGACCTGCAGAGCCGTCAGGTAGCTGGCGACCACGCCGAGACCGATCGCGGTGCCGGCGGGGATCGAGAAGTTCGAGACGTTGCGCAGGAACCGGTCGAACGTGACCCGGCCCTTGCTCGGCCCGAGCGCGAGAAAGAACGACGGGATGCCGACGGCGAGCGAGGCGACCAGGGTGAGGTGGCGCGGTAGCAGCGGGTACGCCGTTGGCGAGATCCCGATCACCAGGATCAGAAACGCGGCAACGCTCGACTTGGAGACGAACAGCTTGGTGACGCGCTGCAGGTTCCGCAGGATGCGACGCCCCTCTTCGACGAGCCGGGGGAGCACCGAGAAGTCGCCCTCGACGAGCACGAGATCGGCGACGCTGCGGGCCATCTGCACACCGCTTCCCTGCGCGATCGCAAGCCGGGCGGCCTTGAGGCCGGGGACGTCGTTGACACCGTCGCCGATCATCGCCACGTAGCGCCCGTCCGCACGCAGGGCCTCGATCACGCGCCGCTTTCCAGCCGGAGAGATACGGCCGATGACACTTCGCTCGCGCAGGAGCGCGCGCAGCGCACCATTGTCGGGGGGCAACGACCGGCCGTCCAAGGCTCCGGGGCCGACCGGAATGCCGACATCTGCGGCTATCGCCGCGACCGTCTCGGGTCGGTCGCCCGAGAGCACCTTCAGCTCCACGCCCTGCGACCGGAAGAACTCGACGGTCGCGCGCGCGTTCGGGCGCAGCTGCTCGGCGAGCACCACGAGACCCAGCGGCTCGAGCGCCGGTGGCGGCCCGGCCGCCCAATCGGGGTCGTCGAGCGGCGCCCCCGTCTTCGCGAGCGCAATGACGCGCCTGCCCGAGCGCGCTTCGTGCTCCGCCCGCGCGTCGAGATCCGCGAGCGGCAGCTCCTCCGGAGCGCCGAGCACATAGCTGACGTCGTCGAGGCGCACGCCGCTCCAGCGCCGGCGCGAGGTGAACGGCACCTCCTGCTGAGCCGACCGCGACTGCGCCGGGAAGCGGTCGGCGATCGCCTGGAGCGTCGCGTTACGCACGGACGCAGCCGCGGCGACCTCTCCCAGCACACCGTCCAGCTCGTCCCGGCCGACGCCGCGCGCCGTGACCGCATCGATCACGCGCAGGCGCGGCTCGGTGAGCGTGCCGGTCTTGTCGGTGCAGACGACGTCGACGGATGCCAAGGACTCGATTGCATTCAGCTGCTGCGTGAGCGCGCCGCGACGGGCCATCCGGACCGCCGAGAGGGCAAACGTGAGGCTGACGAGCAGGATCAAGCCCTCGGGCACCAGAGTCACGACCCCGGCAACGGCCGTCGACACCGCACTGCCGAGGGTTTCGTCCCGCTCCCACAGTGCATACCCGAGCAGCGTCCCCAGCGGCACCATTGCTACGAGGAGCGCGTAGAGGAGCCTGTTCATCGCCCGTTCGAGCGGAGAACGCGGATGCCGAAACGCCCGTGCCTCGCCGGTGATCTGCTCGGCGTAGCTTGCCGCCCCGACCGCGGTGAGTGTGTAGCGGCCGGTGCCTTCGGCGACGAAGGCGCCCGAGCGGAGCTCGTCTCCGGGCGAGTGGCGCGCGGGGTCCGACTCGCCGCTGAGGATCGACTCGTCCAGCAGCAGGCCCTCGGTCGAGTCGAGGCGTCCGTCGCCGATCAGCTGATCGCCCGGCTGGAGCGACACGACGTCTCCCTCGACCAACTCGGCACTCGGGAGCCGCCGCGGCTCGCCGTCGCGCAGCACGGTCGCCGTCGGCGCGACCAGCGCTGACAGCCGGTCGAGCGCGTGCTTTGCCCGCACCTCTTGGACGATCCCGATCAGAGAGTTCGCCACGAGGATTCCGAGGAAGAGCGCGTCCTGCCAGGAGCCGAACGCGAGCGTGAGCGCCCCGAAGAAGGCGAGGATCAGGTTGAAGACGGTGAAGACGTTGGCGCGGACGATGCTGCCGTAGGAGCGGCTGGAGGGCGCGGGCTCGACGCGGCCGCGCGCGCGCAGCCGCTGTGCCGCCTCTTCGGCGGAAAGCCCTTCTCCCCGGGGCTCGACCGCGGCCGCCGCGGGGGCGACGCTAGACACAGGCGCCCACGGGGAGCGACCGCGCCGCTGCCGGTCGGCAGCACGAAGGCGGGGAGCACCTGGAGCGCGTTCCAATCACGAGCTGCCGAACGCCAGAGAAGAGTGCGAGGCGCGCTGAATCGACGCTCCGGCCTCAGCTGCGCCCACGCCAGCCCGCCGTCAGGTCACGCCGGAGATAGGTGAGCACGGGCACCGTGCCGCTCGGAATGTGCGTGGCCAGTCGGCGCTTGCCCGCACCGAGCCACGACTCGAGGTACTGACCCGCCGGGAGACCTGCGAGCTCCTCGCGCATGTCGGCCGTGAAGGCGTGCGGCGAGACCGCAGCGCCTGCGCTGGCGGCGATGTCCTCGGCGGCGACATCGGCCTGCTCGGTGGCAAAGCCGCCGGACTTCAGCGGAAAGGCAATGCAGTCGCCCGCCGCCCAGACGCTGTCCAGTCCGCGCACGCGGCAATGTTCGTCCACGTCGATAAAGCCGTCGTCGTCGCAGGGAACACCGCGGATCGGGCGTCCGCGCAGTGCGGGCAGGGCCAACAGCCGGTCGAACTCGAGCCGTCTGCGACCGGGCTCGAGCACGACGACTGCCGGAGCACTCTGGACGACGTCGACACGAGAGGCAGAGACGGTGGTGACTCCCGCCCGCTCCAACTCGCTCTCCATTAGCTCGACGGCACGCGAACCGAGGAGCTCGAGCGGCGCCGGTTCGGGCGTGACGATGGTGAGCTCGAAGTCGGCGACGACGCCCTTCGCGTCGCGCATGATGAACAACGCGAGCTCGTAGCCACGCAACGGCCACGAAGCGCCTGGTGGGATGATGACGGCGAGGCTCCGGCTGTAGCCACCCTCGATGTCGCGGAGGAGCCCGCCAATCGTGTCGGCGTCGATCCGGTCATCCCACGTCAGCGCGTGCTCCACCACCGGAACGGCCTGCGCGCCGACCGAGAGCACCAGCGCGTCATACGCCAGCTGGTCGCCGTCTGAGGTCGTGACGTTCTTCGCGGCCGGGTCGACAGCGTCGACCGAGGCGCTCACGAACGCGGCCTCCGCGTCCTTCGCCGCGCGCTCGAGCGGAACGGCGCGAATGCGATCGGCCGCGTACTCGTCTCTGACCACGAGCGGCCGGTAGACGAACTCGTCCTCGGGCGCGATCAGCGACAGGTCGACGAGATCACCGGCCAGAGCACGAAGCGCCAAGAGCGTCTCCAGACCGGCCGCCCCACCGCCTGCAATCACAACCCGAAGTGGCGATCGCGCCATGTGGAAACTGTAGACATCCAGGCGCCTTCGACTCCGCGGATGACGCGGCTTACCGGGCGAAACGGAGAGGGCTAGGTGGTCAGCTGTACGACGGTGGGCGCGGGTGAGCTGCCTCGATCGCGAGCTCCACAGCGCGCACGAGCGGTTCGGGCAGATCGTCCGGGCGCGCTCGTGCCAGCCGGCGCCAGGCTCGCTCTGGTTTGTGCGCCCTGCCGCGGAACCCGGCGACGCCTTCGAAATCCGGCTCGAGGACGACGGTGCGGCGCGCCCCGGCGCGCCGGCGGATGAGCGCGTTCAGCTCCAGCTCTGCCTCCACGGGGTCGCGCCCGGGTCGCAGGTCACTGTCATGCACGACCACGCAAGGAACACGGGCTCGCCGGCAGATCTCGATGAAGAGCGGCAGGTTCGACTTGCCGCCACACTCGACGATCGAGATCTGCTCGCGATCGGGATCGCGGCCGAGCGCCTGGAACACGAAGGGGAGGATGATCTTCTCGGTCATCCCCTCGACCAGGATCACCGCCCGCGACAGAAAGAGCTCGGATCGCTCCGCGTCGAACTCGCACAGGACACGGAACGCGTCGTCGGCGTCGATCGAGCGCAGCCGCTCGACGGTGGTCACACCGAGCTCGTCACGTGCGACGAGGTTGACCTCGTCGAGCGCAGCGACGCTGAGGAGGCCCGGGGCATGGGTCGTGAAGAAGACCTGATTGCCGGACTCGGCCAGACGCTGGATCAGCCGACGGAGATAACGGTGCGCCTGCGGCGCGAGAAACAGCTCCGGCTCCTCGATCGCGAAGACGACACCTGAAGTCCCGGACGCGCAGGCCTCGAGACCGCGCACGAGAGCGACCCGAGGCGCAGGCGCCCGCGCGAGGGCGTCCCGGATCGACGCGTGCACCGCGTCCGCAGCCGGCAAATCGACCGTCGCCGAGACGAGGTCACCGCCCCGCAAGGCGACCGGGAAGTGAATGATCGGCGGGCCGCCGGTGCGGTCGCCGAGCGAGACGGTGCGGCCGTCCGCAAGCGTTGCTTCGATCGAGATCGCGCGCTGGCCGGCGGTCACGTCCGCCGTCGTGAGGTCGAAGCTCGGATCGAGCAGGGCGCGCAGGGCGAAGAGCAGGTTCGACTTGCCGGCACCGGGCTCGCCGATGAAGGCGCAGACAGGGCCGGGCCGAAGTACCAGCCGGCGCGCACTGCGGAAGTTGACGACGCGAATCTCGCTGAGCAGCGATTCCGCCATGACCGGATTCTGATCAGATCTCGCCGTCCAGCCCGGGGAGTAAGCTCCGCCCGTCTCGAACCCCGGAGCACGCAGGCGCCGGGAGGAAGGAGGAACATGGAATCGAGCAGCTGGAGCGGGTGGATCGGCTTCGCCGGCTGGCTGATGGTGGTGATCGGCGCCCTGGACTTCTTCGAAGGCTTGATTGCGATCATCAGGGACAAGTACTACGTGCTGGCGCCAAATCAGATCATTGTCTTCGACATGACCACCTGGGGCTGGCTCACGCTGATCTGGGGAATCGTCGTCGTCTTTGCCGGCTTGGGCCTGCTCTCGGGCTCCGGCTGGGCGCGGTGGTTCACGATCGTGGTCGGCAGCCTCAACGTCCTCGGCCAGCTCGCGTTCGTCGGCAGCTCTCAATACCCGCTCTGGGCACTGACGATCGTAACCCTGAGCATCGTCGTGCTCTACGCACTGATCGTGCGCTGGGACGACAGTCGAGCGACTGTCTGAGCCCCCGGGCCGGCTCCCCTGAGTAGAGCGGAATCCCCGCTACCAGAGAGGGGATTCCGCTCTCTTCATGAGGTCGCCGCAACGGCGGTTTCGATCAGCTTCGTGCTAGCCCATGAACGGGCCGAGCTCTTTCGGCATGATCACAATCGGCCGCATCATGTCGCGGTCCTCGTGTTCGAGAATGTGGCAGTGGTACATGTATCGGCCGCTGTAGGTCTCGAAGCGCACCGCCAGCTCGACGATCTCGTTGGGGTTGACTCGAACGGTGTCCTTGAGTCCGCGTTCGTTGTCGTCGATGGTGTGCTCCAGCTCGTCGTCGCCACCCCGCCCGAGCCGGACCGTGGCAGTCGTGGCGCGCTCGGTGATCCCGCCCTCGGGAACGGTGACGGTGATCGGATACCGGGCGAGGAGCTGGAAGGGGTTCAGATGGATGTGGATCGGGTGGGTGTCGCCCGTCAGGTTGATGATCTGCCAGATCTCGTACTGGTCGAGGGTTGGAAAGAAGGTCACCGCATCTTCGAATCGACAGGCGACCGTGCGGAAGTGCGTGATCGTCTGGCCCTCCGGGTCGACGATCCTGATCAGCGGTTCGCCGGTGGCATCGTCCGCCACAGCCGCGAGCTCGCGCATGGTCAGCAAGTTCGGGGCACGTTCGAGTTCCTCCTCGACGAGTACGATCGCGCGGCGCACGGCGGCTGCGAAGTCGGCCGGCGTCGGGGACACGATGTCGCTCGCCAGCTGTCTGGGGAGTGAGCGGGGGTGCGCGGGGCCGGTGACGACCCGGAAGCGCATGACCTCTGGATAGGGCAAGAGCCCTCCCAGATCGGGCTGCTCGGCTCGGTCCGCGGGAAACTGCGCGCCGTCGAAGGGCGCCCTGGCGGTGTTGAAGAGCGTCAGGTCGCTCCCGGACACGAGGCCGGAGAAGTCGACGAGTAGGTCGGCGCGCTCCGCCGGTGCGAGCACGAGTCCTCCAGGCGGCACCGCGACCGGGGCAGAAAGCAACCCGCCGTCGGTCCCGATCTGCACGACGCGATCGAGCTCCGGCCGACCGTTACCCAGCAGCACCAGGCGGAACGTGCGCGCGTTCGACCCGTTGAGAACCCGCAAGCGATAGGTGGCCGGCTCCACGTCGAGCACCGGCCAGACCGCACCGTTCACCGTCGTGAATGGTGCGAACGCCTCCATCGTCCCGGGATCGGTCTTGTGCACGAGTTGACCGGTGAGCCGCCCTTGGCCGTCCTCGCCGAAGTTGCGGTCCTGGAGCAGCAGCGCCACCTCGAAGGGCGGCCCCTCGGGAAGGTCGAGTTCGCGTTCGAGCCTGTCGCGCACGATCCAGAGTCCCGCAAGCCCGGCGTACACCGTGAAGCGGGTCACGCCCATGACGTGATCGTGGTACCAGAGCAGTGCGGCACGCTGGTCCATCGGGTAGTAGCCGACCGCATCCTGGCCGGGCGCGAAGATGTTCTCCGCCCAGCCGTCGTACGGGGCCGGCGTCAACCCTCCGTGCAGGTGGACGACCGTGAAGCCCGGAAGCGCACCGGCGTCCGGATCGGGAGCGCCGCCGCTGAGGCCGGGCAGGCACTGGACGGGAACGCCGTCGGGGCCGGACTCGCCGGGCGCGACCGTAACGACTACGGGCAGCGTCCCTTCGAGCTCGTTGATCCACTCGACCCGGACCGGCTCGCCGCGTTCGGCTTCGATCGTCGGGCCGGGGATGCTCCCGTCGAAGCCCCAGACCCGGGACGCCGGCAGATCGCGGTGGAAGGAATGACGTCCGGTGCGCATGCGCACGCTCAGCCGACCGTCGTGCTCACGCGCCAGGAGGCGCCGAGGCAGGGGCAGCGGGTCGACGAAGGGTGTCAGCGGCGGTGTCATCGGCTTGACGATCTCCGTTGCATTGTCCGAGGCCCTCGCCTCGACTATTACGGATGTTGCCCGCGCGCGGCCTCGGCGGGCTCGCCGGCCCGATACGGAAACTCCGCACCATGCGGGGTTGCCAGCCCTGATGATGGTGCGCCTCGGGACGGCGAAGACCATGCTCACGATTCGCCGTCCCCGTCGCTGCGTGGCGTGTGGAGTCGAGCGGGCCGACCGTCGGTGCGGGGGCTGTGAACGGACCGATGCGGAAATACCGAAACGGATCGAGTAGAGCCCTGATGCGCCCCCGGACGCTGCTCGGCGATCGTGCACACATGCAGAGAGATCCACGCCACGAGGGGTCGCTCGCCCGGGAGGTTCACCATCTCGAGCACGTCGCGGACGTCGGCGAAAGCGACGAGACGCCCCTCATTCTCCTGGGCGGGGTGTGGCTCGTGTCCGCGGTCGCCGTGATCGCGATCCTGGCGCTGACCCTACTGGTCGCCCGCATCGCGTCTTGAGCACGCCCGTCGCCGGCGACTAGCTTCGCTGTCGGGTCCTGGAACTAGAGAGCTCGACTGAGCCCGGAAATCGGCGCGGTCTCTGAGCCTCTGCCGAAAACCGCCTGCCTGGGGCGTTCCGACGCCGACTGCCGGTTACAGCAGTGGATCTCCAACGCGTACCTGCTCGCGCTCGGATCGCTGATCCTGGTCGGCGGCTCGCTCGGTGACAGTCACACTGGTGTTGATCTTCGCCGCCGTCCCTGCGACGAAGCCTGTCGCCGACCGTCGGGTCGACGTCACCGGTGCCGTCCTGGGTGCGCTCGGGCTCGCTGGGTTCGTGTTCGCCTCATCGGAGAGCCGCGCCACGGCTGGTCGAGTCCGACGATTCTCCTGCCTCTCCCGGCCGGTGTCGCCTGCTTCGTGAGCTTTCTCCTCTACGAGCGGCGCACGTACGCCGCGTGCCAGGTCTTGAAGAGCGACTCGATTCGCGTGGACGGCGACCTCGACCAATGCCTGGCGAAGATGCGGCGAGCGGGCCTTGGCGAGCTTGCAGCGGCGGTGCGTCTCGCCGGATTCGTCGACGACCGGGTCGAGCCCGGCCAGCCGCGTGATCTGATCGGCGCGGTGAAAGCGGCGCGCCTCGCCGATCTCGGCGAGCAGGTGAGAGGCGAGGATCGGGCCGGCCCGTAGATCGACTGCAGGAACGCGTGCAGCCGCTGGCCCCAGCGGCGCCGGTCCTCGGCCAGCCTCTTGCGCAGCCGGGTGCGGTCGCGCAGCCGCTGGATCTCCTCCGGCGGGATCCACGACTCCGGCAGCATCTCCTTCGCCAACAGCCGCGCCAGCCAGCGCGCATCGAGCCGCTCGGTCTTCGCGCTTCGGCGCCGGCCGAGCAGACCGAGCGCCTGCACCGGCTCTGCCAGACGCACCTCGACGCCGCGCGCGATCAGGGTCGCGCCAGACCCAGCGCCAGCCGGTCGTCGCCTCGATCGCAACCGCGGCGACACGACCTCGCCACGCCTAGGCCCAACAGCGCAGACTCTCCCGGTCAGCGGAAAACCGCTCCTCCACCACCTCGCCGCTCTCCGGATCGAACACCGCCGCCTGAAAGACGTGCTTTTTCCTCGTTCGCAAGCCTGCTCGGTCGGCTACAGTGCGGTCAAGCTAGAGCGAGTGGTTGAGGGTGTGTTCCAGTCTGGGCCTCTCTTGCCCGTTCATGGAGTTGGCAAGGGAGGTGAAGAGTTATGGCAACTGGAACCGTCAAGTGGTTCAACAGCGAGAAGGGTTACGGGTTCATCACACCGGCTGACGGTGGGGAGGATCTGTTCGTGCATTTCAGTTCGATCCAGGGCGATGGATACAAGTCGCTCCCGGAAGGCGCGAACGTGGAGTACGAGCCTCAGCAGGGCGAGAAGGGCCCGCAGGCAGGGAATGTCGTGGTCGTCGCGTAAGCGGCGCGTCGTTCGGCGGCGGATCGGGGCGTACCCTGAACCGCCGCCTTCAACCCTCAGGAGGTGCGATGGCGAGACGTAGCCCGCAAACCCTTGGCAAGCGCGAACGTGAGCGGGCCAAGCTCGAGAAGCGCGAGCGCAAGGAGCAGAAGAAGGCCGCCGCGGCGGCGGCGCGCTCCGGGCAGCCAACCGCTCCGGCAACCGATCCGCACTCCGAGGAGCCCACACGGAGCGCAACCGAGTAGGGATTCAGTGAGGGCGGGCAACCCGGACGACCGACATCGACAACGCAAGCAGGCAGTCGACGCCTACCTCGCCGCGCGCAGCGCGGACGGCTTCCACCTGGAGAGCCGCACCGACACCCACGCGATCATCACGCGGAAGGGTCATGTCGCCGGTCTTCTCGAACGAGTCGGTTTGAACGGCCGCAAGCGCCAAGTCATCTCGGTCGACGAGCACGGAACCGTGACGGCGCAGCCGGCCGAACGGGTTCGCTGGTAGCACGCGCGGCACACCCGTCTGAGTGGAAGTTACTGCAGGCAGATCGAGCGACTCAGGTCGGCCATGCGTGGGATGGTTAGACGATGGAGGTGGGGACGGTGATCGCGATCAACAAGGACGGCTTCGGCTTCATCGCTCCAGACCGCTCCGCCGGCGAGATCTGGATCCGCCCTCGAAGCGTCGACGGGGACACAGTGCTTCACGAGGGGCAGCGGGTCGAGTACGACCTGGCCATAGGCTCGCTCGGACTAGACGCCGCGAATGTAAGACCGCTCAAGACCTGACATATCACTCAAGCCGGTCGGGAGCCCGCGACTCACAACCGCAAAGCGAGCTCCTCTGCCGCTTCGCGCTCTCATCAATCGCGATCTTTGCGTGCGGAGGAGCGAGGAGGCGTCTGTGGCTCCCGAGAATCGCCGATGTACGGCAGCAGTGCCATCTCACGCGCGCGCTTGATCGCGGTCGCGACCTGCGTTTGGTGCTTCCGGCAGGTCTCCGTATTGGTGCGGCCCTTGATCTTCCCCCGCCCGCCTATGAAGCGGCGGAGCTGGTCGAGGTTCTTGTAGTCGATCTTCGAGACCTTCTCCCGACAGAAGAAACATGACCTCCGGCGCCGATCCCCGCCTGTGCGGTCTCTTCGCGGCCCAGACGAAATTGGCACATCGCGGGGCTTCCCTCGCTTCGCACGCGCAGCCACCTGTCAACTCCTCAGAGCGTGATCTTTCGGGACCTCAGGCCGCCCCGCTGGTTCGAAGCCCGGGAGGTCTGCTGTCGATCAGTCTACGTTCCGCGATAAGCCCCTACCGGCGTCTTCGAGACCCCCGTGAAGCGATGAGTTTTTCACCGCATCGGCCCCATTGGTCATCGCTGACGCATCCCGCGAAGGAGAAACAATGAACGTTCGGGCAAGAGCAGAGGGGGGTGCCTCTCCGGGGTCTCCGCCCGGCTACCGGGGCGGGGCACGTCGTGGGCGGGCGAGGAGTGGCAGCGGAGCTCAGTCAGGATTCCTGACCGCGCACCCCGAGTCAGCCAGCGGGCCGCGCGCGGGTCCCTCCAGCCGACAGCAACCGAAAATCGGTGCTCATTCCGAACCCCCGTTCAGAGGATGGCTGAGGGGACTGGCTCCAGCGCTCCGCCGGAGGGCGGCTTCAATCGAGCCGGCCAAGTCCGGGCCGGGCGGCGCCTATGAACTGAGTCGGGGCAGATCAAGGGAGTGAATGGTGTCGGCGGACGAAGTGATCACGACGAGTTGTTCTCTCGGTATGACGTCGTGTATGGCGCTCAACGGATATGCGCGCCTGCCGGGACGTAGCAGCCCTGGTGGCCGAACGATGATCTCGTCTGGCCGGTCAGCGTGCAGCTTGTAGCGGACATACTCGACCCTGCCCAGCTTGGCACCTTCTTTCGTCCGAACCTGATACCCGTCAGAAGCCGCGAGCAGTCGGCCAAGCCTGGCAAGCCTCTTCCGCGCCGCGACCGCTTCGTCCGCCCCCACTGCTCACACGCTAGCTCAGCGTTCGCTTTCAACCGGAAGGTTGACCCGCGTGGGTCGGCCCGCCTGCCTCGGAAGTCGGGCGCCTTTCCCCATCAGCGCGAACAGGGGCGCGGGTCCCTCCAGCGGGTCGGCAAGCATAGTCGCAGCAGACGTCGAGCACGATCCGGTGGTCAAAACCTCCGGACGGCTATAGGCGGAAACCACACTTGCCAATAGGCTTGCTCGGTGGAGATGGCGGATGGATTCCGGGTTCAGCCTGATCGCTATGAAGGAGCTGAGCTAACAGGTCTCGAGCCGGCGGAGGTCCCTCGCTGGCCCGACACGCAAAAGCTGAAGCGCCTCGACGAGAGCGGGGTTCGTGACGAACTCCGACGCGTCCCGGTAAAGACCATGATCGACGACTCCGAGGGTTGAGCCGCTCCTCTCCGGAGAGGCGAGTGCGACAGGATCGATGCCTGCCCGAATCTTCGTAACTAGCTGGCATGAGCAGGGGCCGGCTGCGTGCGCACGCAAGCTGGGCGCGGCAACGCGGATGGTGGTGCCAGTTAGGCTCCGGGGCCGGCGGACGGCGAGCGGTGTCGGCGCGTATTTCGATTTGATCACGGACGAGGCGCGGCGCGGTACGCCGAGAGGCGTTACCGCCGAGCCTGCTCCCGGTGGGGCTTCTCCAGCGTCTGCCGCCGCTTCTTCGAGCTCGCTTCGCTCCGTTTCTGCAAGGCGGTTAGGGCGGCACTGACGCGGTAGACATCATCACCCACCCTCACCCTCGTCTCCGAAATCCGTTCCTGCCGCAACCACGACTGCACCTTCTCGAGGAGGGTTCGGATCGTGGCATCGTCCTGTACCGGCACAAGGACGCTCCAGCCGCCCGCGGCGCGCCGCTCGTTCTGTGACCGGGAGTCGGCTATCTGCCCGACGAGCAGAAAGCCTGTCAACTCCGTGGGCGCCTCCACAAAAGCGACTTGTGCGTCTCTGTTTGTTGCCAGCCGTCCATCCTTGCCGTCGGTCAAGGTTAAGGTCTCAACGAGGAGGACGTCCGGCTCGCTGCCCGCCCACAGTAGCAGTCAACCGCTCCAGTTCGAGAGCGCCGAAATACCCCCCACTCTCCGATAAACGGGCTCGCCGCGCTTTCCTCCGCGCCTTGGGGGCGGCGCGCTTGCGCGGGAGGAAGCCTCCAATTTGCGGCTGATCTGAAGCCGAGGCCGTCTGCTCTTCGCGCGTGCCTCGTGCGGCCTTGCGGTGTCCGCACCCTGCGAGACTCTGGACGAGGGCCAAGAAAGGCACATACGCGCAACGTGATTAGTCCGTGCTGGTCACGGGATGCGCACCCGCGCCGAAGCCCCACAGCGCGAACATTGCGCCTCAGAAGCGGCGTCAGACGCTGACCCGAGCGACTATCTGAAGAGGGGGCCAGGTCCGCCTAGCGACTCGTCAGTCGCGTCGGCTCCTCGGCTAGGTCGGCTGGTTGAGCTCGAGCAGAATGTCGCGCAGTTGTGCGAAGCGCTTGGCGCCGAGCGTCGCCTCCCACTCGCGCTCTCGTCAGTGCGCGTCAGCCGCTGCGTGTTCGGTTTGCGCAAGAGCTGCGACGGATCGAGGCCGGTCAGGCGCTGCGCCTCCTTCGTCGCGACGAGCTTGAAGCCGGGCGCTCCTAGTCGTGGCTTCGAGAGGAAAAGCCGCATCAGCCGATGCGACGAGCGATCACCCGGTCGATGATGCCGTACTCCGTCGCTTCCTGGGCGGTCATGAAGTAGTCACGCTCCATGTCGGTGGAGACCCTCTCGAGCGGCTGCCCGCTGTGCTGGGCGATGATCTCCTCCATCCGCCGCTTGAGCGCGATCGCCTCGCGGGCGTGGATCTCGATGTCGGCTGCCTGGCCCTCGAAACCGCCCCAGAGCTGGTGGATGAGGATCTTCGCGTTCGGGAGCGCCATGCGCTTGCCCTTCGCGCCGGCGGCTAACAGGAGCGCACCGAGCGACATGGCGATCCCGAAGCAGATCGTCGTGATCTCGGGCTTGACGAACTGCATCGTGTCGTAGATGGCAAGGCCGGCGTAGACGGAGCCGCCGGGGGAATTAATGTAGACGGAGATGTCCTTACCGGGGTCCTCCGATTCGAGATGGAGCAGCTCGGCGATGGTCAGGTTCGCGATCTGGTCGTCGATCGGGGTGCCGAGGAAGATGATCCGCTCGCTGAGCAGGCGCGAGTAGATATCGAAGAAGCGCTCCCCGCGCGCGTTCTGCTCGACCACCATCGGAATCATCGGGCTCATCATCGCTGCTCCAGTGCTGTAGTTACGTTTGCGAGGGCATACCTCGGGGGAGCCGCATGCACTGCGGCGGTGAGGCTCGCGGGGAGCAGGGTGGGGTCGGAGCTTGCCACGAGGGAAGTTCCTTCTTGGGAGGGAGCACGTCTCTGATCAGGCAACGCCGAGTTCCTCAGCTGTCCTGGCAAGCCCCCGGCGCCCGACTACTTTCCGCGCGACGTCTTCTTCTTCGGCTTCGGCTTGCTCGACCCGCCGGTCTTGCCGGCGGCGACGTCCTTCTTCGGCCGCTTTCCCGCCACGACGCCCCTCCTTCCCCGGTTGGCGCGCCTTCGTTGCGTATGCGCCGGTCCCGAATCCGAGCCGTGCTCGTCCCCGGTCGTCTGATCTGCGCGCAGGTAGAGATCAGCGAGCCCTCGCTGCCAGAGCACCGAGCCGTCCGCTCCCAGCCCGGAGACGGCGATCGTGAACGGCTCCCGCAACCCAGCCAGCCGGGCGAAGGTCGCGCGCCGATGCCTTCCCGTCAGCCGGAGCCACCCGACCGCCCCATCGTGGCGATCCCAGCAGACGACCTGCCAAGCGACGGCGTCGGGGACGGCAGACCAGGCGACGCCCAACTGATCGCGCGTCGCGCGGGCCAGCCACAGCCCATCCGCGCTTGCCCTCGTGAGTCGCCTGGCAGCGGGATCGCTCGTACGCCGCTGCCGTTCGCTGCTCGGGACCGGCTGAGCGCGCATTCGCATGCGAGCGATCCTACAGCCGTAGGCTTCACCGCGAGTCACGGGCGGACGCAGCCTGGGACAGGGCCGTGGGGTTCCGACCTCCTCAATGCCCGCGTACCCGGGCCCTCTGGTGGAACCGCGACATCAGGCGTGGACGCGAGAGCGCGCACCTAGCGCTACCGGCTCGGCGAATTCTTGGTCCGAGAAACAAGAGCGGCCAGGCCGGATGCTCGGGGTTGTGGCATTGCGGTCTCCAACTGACCGCCGCAGGGTGTGGGTGCCGGAAATCCAGATTCGAGTGCAGCGATCGAGGACAGCGGTGGTCCGGTGATCCGGCGCTCGCGCAGACAGCGTAGATGCGCTGCGCGCCACTTGCGCAGTAGGCTCTCGGCGATCCCGTGCTCGCGGCAGAGCTCGGCGATCGAGCGGTCGCCGCGAAGCGACGCCAAGACGATCTCGAGCCTCTGCTTGGCCATGAACTTCCGGTACTTCCTCTGCTCGCTCAACCCAGTCTCCTCCTTGGTCGAGCGGCCGATCCTGAGCCGGCCGCCGGACAGTCCCTCCGGCGCTCCGCGCCTCCGGGACTGCCCGGCGCACCTTCACCCTCAGGCTGTCAAGGCAGGACCGAGGAGCGGGGCACCACGCCGGAGGGAGCCCGGACTATTTCAGGGGCAAATAACTAGACAGGATCCGGCCTCGATGCCGGGGAGACGGCGAGGTCATGACTTCCCGGGGACCGAATTTGCGAACCCCACGCGGTTCTGACGAAGCGCTCCGCGATCGCGTTCGCCTTCGGCGACCGTATCGGAGTCTTCACGATCCGGATGCCTTAGCTGCGGAAGACTTCGTCGAAGGAGCCGCCGTACTTGCTATCGCGGGCGATTCACCCGGGTTGGCGGTCTCGCGCGTACGTAGGTGCGCGCGGGGCAAGTACACGCGAGCAGAGGCCCGGCACTGATTTGCAGCGACGTCTGAGCCTCGCTGGGGGGTTCTCGGTTAGTCCGAGGCCGCGGGCAGTCGCTGGAGCCGGGCGAGCGCCTGTCGCTCGAGCTGGCGGATACGTTCGCGTGTGAGGCCCATTTCCTTGCCGATCTCGTCCAGCG